>NZ_QWDE01000004.1 GCF_003432065.1 Mucilaginibacter terrenus
CTTCAATCTTTTGTTTTCCCCGGAAAACGCTTCCGGCTCTTTAACGTTATTTTCAAATCTCGTTTCCGATTTTCTCTCCCTCGTTTTGGGACTGCAAAGGTAGAAAAGTTTTTTATTTCTGCAAAAATTATTTTTTAATTTTTTTGCTCTTTTCTGTTCCCCTATTTCAATTAACTACCGCAATTTCGTTGCCTCATTTGCGGAGTGCAAAGGTGCAAATATTTTTAACTCCTGTCAAGTGTTATTTTCACTTTCCTTAAAGTATTTTCTATTTGCATGATGTCAGAGAACTAATCCCACTATCTCGTTTGCGGGCTGCAAAGGTACGAACAGAAACTGCTTTCGCAAACGTTTGCTCAATTAATTTCACTCACTTTTCTTAAACCACTGTAAATGAATGCAGAAATTTAATCAGTCTTGTAGCGGACGTAAATAAATAATGCAGTTGGTCCCTAAAACGCCTAATTGTTATCCAAAAATTTAATCTACAATCATTCGGGACTGATAATAACGTATCCACGGTTTCTGCTATATACCCCTATTCCAATAAACGCCAAGCCGCATTCAACGGAGGATAAATGCATACTATATTATAAACGTATGCTGTAGTATCGTCACATTGATGCCAATAGACGCAGGTAAATTCCTGCGGTAAAGAATTGAAGGCCTAAGAATACATACCGGACGATCGGATGAATGACATTATAACCTTCAACATACTAATAACACAGTTATAATTAGCATTTATTCCGTAGGCCTGTATGTATAGTATATATGCAACCCTCCTCCACAGCAACAGAATAGCTTGTCGTGTATCATATAAGCAAGCGTTAAAAGATGTTAAATCGTGCTACTATATATATAAGGAGAACAAACGCCGTTATATATTCGCCTGTTAAATAAATAATTGACGGGTCATGAATATTAACTTATCTTTGCAAAATGTTTAAAAAGCAACTACATATAATTTCGGGCGCATTGCTGTTATTGCTTATTGCGTTCGGGAGTTGTAAAAGCAAATACGAAAAGCTAAAAGCCAGTAACGATAACGCTAAGAAATACTCAGAAGCGGTTAAATACTATAATAAGAAGGATTACAGCAAAGCACTTGGTTTATTTGAAGACCTGGTAACACTTTACCGCGGTCGCCAGGGTGCAGAAGACCTTTACTACTATTACGCATACACAAACTATAAGCTAAAAGATTACGCAAGCGCGCGCTATCACTTCAAAACCTTTGCAGATACTTATCCATCTAGCCCGCGCGCGGAAGAGTGCCGGTTTATAGCTGCTTATTGCTTCTACCTGGACTCGCCAATTTATTCGCTGGATCAGGAGAATACCACTAAGGCTATAGAGGCACTACAGTTGTTTATCAACCTTTATCCCAAAAGTGACCGTGTTACCGAAGCGAGCAAGCTAATACAAAACCTGCGCGATAAACTGGAGCGAAAGGCTTACGAAAATGCTAAGCTATACCTTACTATAAGCGATTACCAGGCGGCTGTTATTGCGTTTAACAATACGCTGCGTGATTACCCCGACACTAAGTATGCTGAGGAGCTTGACTTTTTAACTATCAAGGCTCAATACGAGTATGCCAAAGTGAGCAGCGAGCCAAAGCAGGAAGAACGCTTTAACCAGGCAATTAGCTATGCTGACCAGTTTACCGAAAAATACCCAAGCAGCACCTATAGTAAACAAGCTACCGATTTAAAACAAAGCAGCGAGCAAGGTGCTTTGAAAGCCAAGCGTTTTATGGCTCAGCTTTCGGTGAACCCGAAGCTTGCAGAAAAAGTTGCTAAAAAGGATACAACGGCTACTCATCCACCATCAATAAAAGACAGAGATAACCAGAAAATACCATATTAATTAGTAAAGATATATGAGCGCTAACAACACAAATAAAGGCACAGTTGCCAGCAGTACCGTAACACGCGACCTGCGCGAACTGGATGTAAAAACCGACAACATCTACGAATCGTTGGTGATCATGTCTAAACGTGCTAACCAGATATCTAACAATATCAAAGAAGAATTGCACCAGAAACTATCTGAGTTTGCATCAGCAAATGACAACCTGGAAGAGGTTTTTGAAAACCGCGAGCAGATAGAGATCTCTAAACACTATGAGCGATTGCCAAAACCAACTTTGGTTGCGGTACAGGAGTTTCTTGAAGACAAGGTTTATTATCGTAACCCTGCTAAGGAAAAAGAAGCATAAGCTTCCTTAAATCTAAAGTTTAAAGTCAAAGTTCAAAGATCAGGTATTGCCGGTTTTTGAACTTTGACTTTTTATTTTTTACTTTAACTTGTATGCTGGAAGGTAAAAAGATATTATTAGGCGTTTGCGGGAGTATAGCAGCTTATAAATCGGCCACGTTGGTGCGGTTACTCATCAAAGCTGGTGCAGAAGTACAGGTTGTGCTTACACCTGATGCTACCAACTTTATCACCCCGCTTACACTGTCCACCCTTTCAACAAAACCGGCGTATAGCGAGTACTTCAAAACCGAAACAGGCGAGTGGAACAACCACGTTGAACTTGGCCTTTGGGCCGACCTCATGCTTATTGCCCCGGCAAGTGCTAACACGATGGCGAAGATGGCCGGCGGATTGGTAGATAATCTGCTTACCGCGGTTTACCTGTCGGCAAAATGCCCTGTGTACTTTGCCCCTGCAATGGACCTTGACATGTGGAAGCATGATTCTACAAAGCACAATATTGCCCAGCTAAAAACCTTTGGCAACACTTTGATTCCTCCCGGAAGCGGCGAACTGGCCAGCGGCTTGCATGGTGAAGGGCGGATGGCCGAACCTGAAGAGATCCTGACGTTTTTAGAAGCTGATCTGAAAAAGAACCTGCCATTAGCTAATAAAAAAGTGCTGGTAACTGCGGGTCCTACTTATGAAGCTATTGACCCGGTTAGGTTTATTGGCAATCACTCTTCAGGCAAGATGGGTTTTGCTATTGCTGATGAATTAGCCGCCAAGGGTGCAGATGTTACGTTGATTGCAGGTCCTACGGCACAAAAAAGCACATTTAAAAATATTAGGAGGATAGATGTTGTTAGCGCAGCCGATATGTTGCGCGAGTGCCTAATCTACTTTCCATCTTCAAATGGCTGCATAATGTGCGCCGCCGTGGCAGACTACACGCCGGCAGAAGTTGCTCCGCAAAAAATAAAAAAACAGGAAGGCAGCTTAACCATTGAACTTAAGAAAACCACCGATATCCTCAAAACGCTTGGCCAGCAAAAGCAGCAAGGGCAGGTATTGGTTGGCTTTGCACTGGAAACCGAGAACGAAGAACAGCATGCCATTGGTAAGCTGCAGAACAAGAACCTGGATGCAATAGTTCTTAATTCACTTAACGATGCAGGTGCCGGATTTAAAAGTGACACTAACAAAATTACCATTATAGATAGCAGCTTAAATAAGACTGCTTTTGATTTGAAGGATAAAAATGAAGTAGCGAAGGATATTTGTGCTAAATTTATATCCTTATTAAATCTATGAAGCGTTTCTTTTTACTAGCTGTCTTGCTGTTGTTGTGCTGCTTTACCCAAGCGCAGGACTTGCGGGCACGGGTAAAAGTACTCACACCTAAAATACAGGTAAGTAACAAACGCCTTTTCTCTACCCTTGAAACAGCTATAAAGGATTTTCTAAACGGTCGCAAGTGGGCGGCTGATGCTATTGGCCCGCTGGAAAGGATAGACTGCAACTTTGTACTGAATGTAAATGCATGGGACGGCGGCAGCAATTTTAGTTGCGAGCTGCAGGTGCAATCATCCAGGCCGGTTTACAATTCGGGGTATACGACCACACTGCTGAACATTAACGACAAAGATGTAGACTTTAGCTATACCGAGGGGCAGACAATTGATTACAGCGATCAAAACTTTCAAAACAACCTGAGTTCCGTGATGGCTTTTTATGCCTACATTATTGTAGGAATGGATTATGATTCGTTCTCCCGATTTGGCGGAACAAATTACTTTCTGAACGCACAAAACATAGTCACTAATGCACAAACAGCCTCGTTTAAAGGCTGGAAAGCTTTCGACAGCAACCTAAACCGGTATTGGCTGGCGGAGAACCTGAACAATAAAATCTACAACAATCTTCGCAGTTTCAGTTACGACTATCACCGAAACGGACTGGATCTTATGGCAGATAATCCCACGCGTGCGCGCAAAGCTATAGCAGCTTTACTGCCGCAGCTTACCCAGGTTGATCGCAAGCGTATAGGTTCTTACTACCCTCTGGCATTTTTTACCGCGAAGGATGAGGAATTGGTTTCCATATTCAGCAAAGCAAGCGGCACCGAAAAGATGCAGGCGATGAACACCCTTTTACAAGCCGACCCATCTAACGGCAACAAGTACGAAACGTTAAAATCGAACTAACAAGCAGCCGCGCTTCAGGTTATTATTACATTAATCTTCATGTTCGTACCAGGTGTAACTGTATGAAAGCCCGCCGTTTTTGAGTATATTTGCGAACTTTTTTAGTATTTAATCGGCTGACTAAAACCCCTCAGCCCTTTACCTGTTTTTGCTGACATATATGAATGAAAAACAAATAGACCTGGGCGAGCAAAGTGAAGTTGAAGTGTACGGCGCCCGGGTGCATAACCTTAAAAATATAGATGTTTCTTTTCCGCGCAACAAGCTGGTGGTGATCACCGGCCTAAGTGGCAGCGGGAAATCGTCACTTGCTTTTGATACGATCTACGCAGAAGGGCAGCGCCGTTATATGGAAACTTTTTCGGCCTATTCGCGCCAGTTTATGGGTGGTATGGAACGGCCTGATGTAGATAAGGTGTCAGGGCTTAGTCCCGTAATTGCTATCGAGCAAAAAACAACCAGCAAAAACCCGCGCAGTACCGTTGGTACCATCACCGAAATATACGATTTTATGCGCTTACTTTTTGCAAGGGCGGGTGATGCTTACAGCTACACCACCGGCGAGAAGATGGAGCGGATGAGCGAGGACCAGATCCTGCGTACCATAATGGAAAAATTTGACGGGCAGCCTGTAAATATATTAGCACCGGTTGTTAAAGCACGTAAGGGCCACTACCGGGAGCTGTTTGAGCAGATACGCAAACAAGGCTATCTGAAAGTATACGTTGATGGCGCCATTATGGACGTTGAGCCTAAAATGCAGCTGGACCGCTATAAAATACACGATATAGATATTGTAGTAGACCGCCTGGTAGTAAGCGAAGCGGACAGTAAACGCCTGTACACATCAGTACAATCGGCACTTAAAACTGCAAAAGGCATCATTCGTATTGCGGATAAGGATAATAACGTAGCTTACTTTAGTAAATACTTGATGGATCCGGTATCGGGCATATCTTATGACGAGCCCCAGCCAAACACATTTTCCTTTAACTCGCCTTACGGCGCATGCGAAAAATGCAATGGCCTAGGCTACATATTCGAGGTTGACGAAGCTTCTGTTATACCCAATCCAAAGCTCAGCATTATAAATGGTGGCTTGGCACCTATCGGCGAATACCGCGAAACCTGGATCTTCCAGGTGTTAAAAGCATTGGGTAAAAAGTACGAATTCTCGTTATCAGTACCTTTAGAAAAACTCACACGCGAACAACTGGACATCATTTTAAATGGTAGTCCGGACATGATAACCGTTGCGGTTGAATACAACAAGTGGAATGTACAAAGCTACCAGATCACATTCGACGGTATCATCCGCATGCTGGAAGAACAGCAGGAACGCCGCAACGATGAAGGTATGGACGATATGGAAAACTATCGTGTGCTGCGTACCTGCCCGGTTTGTAATGGCGCACGGTTAAAAAAGGAGTCGCTCCACTTTAAGGTAGACGAGAAGAACATCTTTGAACTTGCCACTATGGACATCAACACGCTTCAAAAGTGGTTCACCAATCTGGAGGACCGTTTAAACGAGCGACAAAATGTTATTGCAAAAGAGATACTGAAAGAGATACGCGCGCGCATCGGCTTTCTGCTGGACGTAGGTTTAAGTTATTTAACGCTTGACCGCACCGCGAAAACTTTATCGGGCGGAGAAGCGCAGCGCATCAGGCTGGCTACACAAATAGGTTCGCAGTTGATGAACGTAATGTACATCCTGGATGAACCGAGCATTGGGCTTCACCAGCGGGATAACGAACGGTTGATAAACGCGCTTAAAAACCTTCGGGATTTGGGCAATACAGTGCTGGTGGTGGAACACGATAAAGACATGATACTGGAAGCTGACCACGTTATAGACATGGGCCCGGCTGCAGGTGTGCATGGCGGCCAAGTGGTCGCACAGGGCACCCCTGCCGAATTAATGACTAAACATACGCTCACTACATCGTACATCAACGGGGAAAAAGAAATAGCAATACCAAAGAAACGCCGTGAAGGAAATGGAAAGGTGCTGAGCCTTAAAAAGGCAACCGGTCATAACCTCAAAAAGGTTTCTGTAGACTTTCCTTTAGGTAAGCTTATAGGTATAACAGGGGTATCGGGCAGTGGTAAGTCAAGCCTGATAACAGAAACCTTGTATCCTATACTCAACCACCACTTTTTTAGAGCGAAGAAACATCCTCTTCCCTATGACAAAATAGAGGGTTTGGAACACATAGATAAGGTGATCGAGATAGATCAAACACCTATTGGGCGTACGCCAAGATCAAACCCCGCTACCTATACAGGCGTATTCTCTGATATTCGTAACCTGTTTGTGGCGCTACCGGAGTCGCGCATACGTGGTTATAAACCCGGCAGGTTCTCCTTCAATGTCAAAGGTGGCCGTTGTGAAACTTGCCAGGGCGGTGGTATGAAGGTGATAGAAATGAACTTTTTACCGGATGTACAGGTGCCTTGCGAAGAATGCCAGGGTCGCCGTTATAACCGCGAAACGCTTGAAGTTCGGTACCGTGGCAAATCTATCAGCGATGTTCTGGACATGAGCATTGAGGATGCCACACCATTTTTTGAACATATACCATCCATCTACCGAAAGGTAAAAACACTGTTTGATGTTGGTTTAGGTTACATAACGCTTGGTCAGGTATCTACTACGCTATCCGGCGGTGAAGCGCAACGTGTAAAACTGGCTACGGAGTTATCTAAAAAAGACACCGGAAACACCTTTTATATATTGGACGAACCTACGACCGGCCTCCACTTTGAAGACATTAACGTGCTACTTGGCGTAATTAATCAATTGGTAGACAAAGGCAATACGGTGTTAGTTATAGAACATAACCTGGATGTAATAAAAGTTGTTGACCACGTGATTGACCTTGGGCCTGAAGGAGGCTCGGGCGGTGGCAAGATCCTGTTCAGCGGCACGCCGGAAGGATTGTGTAAAGTAAAAGAAAGCTTTACAGGGCAATTCCTGAAGAAAGAAATGGGAATAAAATAGCCCAACTGCAGGCGGTAGCCGCCTGGTAGTACCTATAAAACTTTCAAACAAAACTTTGGCAGCATATCTTTACAAGATATGTTGCCATTACTTGTTGCCGAACAGATCCGCCAGGCGGATGCTTACACCATTGCCAACGAACCGATAAGCTCTCTCTACCTGATGGAGCGTGCGTCTAAAGCTTTCGTGGGCTGGTTCATAAACCATTTTCAGGATAAGCGAAAAAGTATATCGGTGTACTGCGGCACAGGCAACAATGGAGGCGACGGATTAGCTATCGCTCGCCTGCTGAACGATCATGGCTACAATCTTATTAACGTCAAGATCACCAGGTTTTCGGCAAAAGCTAGTGAGGATTTTGAAGCAAACCTGCAAAGGCTGGGTGGTATAAAGCGTCTTGAAATTGGAAGTGGGGCTTCATTACCGCCCGAAAACAGCGACATAATTATAGATGCCATGCTTGGCAGCGGCTTAAACAAGCCGCTTGAGGGTGATTACAGAAGAGTTGTTAATTACCTTAATGGTTTGCAAAAAACCGTTGTTGCAGTTGATGTACCAACAGGCTTTTTTACTGACGGCGAGATACCTGACGAGGCAGTAGCATTAAGGACTGACCTCACCATCACCTTCGAACAGCCAAAGATTAACTTTCTGCTTCCTGAATCTGCGCCATACATTAACTGTTTGGAAGTGGTAAAAATTGGGTTGGATGAATTGTTTATAAACTCGCTGGCTACACCATATTATTTTATAGAAGAGAGCGATGCTAAAGTGATTATAGCCGAAAGGCATCGTTTTAGCAATAAGGGAACTTACGGGCATGGGTTGATTATAGCTGGTGCCGACGAAACTATGGGTGCTGCGCTGCTGTCATCATCAGCCTGCGCGCATGCAGGTGCGGGTTTAACTACTGCTTGCATCCCGCAAAGCGGATTGACTGCGCTGAACAGCTACCTACCGGAGTTGATGGCTATTGTACGGAAGGATGATAACTTGCCGGAAATTGACCTGGACAAGTATAGCGCAATTGGCATCGGCCCGGGATTAGGTAAGGATTCCGCATCGGTCAACTTGCTGAAACATGTTATCTCAAATTCTAAAAAGCCGATATTGATTGATGCGGACGGGCTTAACCTGTTAAGCGAGCATCAAGAGCTGCTAAAACAACTTCCCCCAGGCAGCATTCTTACGCCGCATATGAAAGAATTTGACAGGCTCTTTGGCGAGCACACCAGCTGGTGGCATCGTTTACAAACTGCTAAAGTAAAGGCAGCAGAGCTTAAAATTAATATAGTACTGAAGAATGACTATACCATAACGGTATCGCCGGAAGGGAGATTATACTTTAACTCCACCGGGAACGCTGCCATGGCGACGGGTGGTATGGGCGACGTTTTAACGGGGATCATCACTTCGCTGTTGGCGCAAAAGTACGCGCCTACCCAGGCCTGTATCCTTGGGGTTTACCTGCACGGTAAAGCGGGAGACGAACTGGCTTTACCAAACCGGATGAATGTAGTTTTACCGGGCAGGGTAATAACGCAACTGCCTGCTACAATGGCAAAAATACTGGCATAAAAAAAACGGGTGCAAGTATCATACATCCGTTTTCCAAAACTATTAACTGATCTTATAAAGAACTAAATACTTCAAACTAGTATACATATGACGAGCGAAATATGTAATAGTTACTAAACACAGCAATTTATTTTTGGTTTTTTGCTGAATAAAAAATCCCCGTGAGTTTTGCTCACGGGGACAGTCCTTTATATTTTTAACAAGCTAGTTTGTGGCGCCTGCAACTACCATTTCTGTAATAGTAGGGTTTACGCTTCCGCCCATTGGCTCAACAGTTACGGCAAACATTTCTGCAGCGGCAATAGCCTTCATTTCCTTAACAGCAGATGAATCTAATTTACCGGCGGAGTCAAATACACCAAGATCAACTGGTTTACCGCCCGCGATTGCCCAAAGCTGATACTGATGCTTTGTATCATGAGCCGGCAGCTTCATACTTTTCATATCTACCAGTATCTTTTTGTTGGCCGTGTTCCAGGCGATGGTGAGCATTGCGTCAGGGGATTTAGTTGTTCCCTTCAATCTCAATACCTTATAAATAGGATCGCGATAAACGCCGAGTTCCCTGTCCATAACATTAACCTGGTTAGCTATCTTCTCCCTATCAGTAGTCATTGCCGTAAGTTGCGCATCGCGTTCCTGCAAACGGCTATACAAATTTACTATGCCATATATACTTACCAACAGCAAAGCAAGGCAGGCCGCAAAAGCATACTTGTAAAAATTACCGGTTCTAACAGGCATTTCAACAACTTTTGCTCCGCTATTATCATCCTCGTAAGGGATATCTTCCTCGGTGTGTTTACGGGCTTTAGTAAAAATCCGATCATCACCAAGGTTTGTAAGCAAGCTGTTCATGATTTTGTCGCGCAATGGTTCGGCAGGTTCAACTGCGTTTGCCTTTGCGTAAAACTCCATGGAACGTTCAATATCTTCAATCTCCGCCTTAACATCAGCATGCTGGGCGGCCATTGCCTCCACTTGAAGCTTTTCCTCAGGGCTTAAATCGCCCAGAACATAAAGCTCCAAAATCCCTGACTCAATATACTCCCTGATGTTTTCCACTTTAATTGAAATGTTTTCTGAGTTGCTGTATCGCCATTCTTAACCGTGTTTTAATGGTACCCAGCGGCACGCCAAGTTCGTCGGCTGCTTCCACGTGGGTATACCCTTTAAAATACACCAGGTCAAGTATGGATTTTTGCTCGGGTTTTAAGGTAGATACCAAATCTCTGATCCCCAGCAACTCAGGCTTGTAAACCGTGTTTCTTTGTTCGTCTATAAAAGTTACGTTATTTTCAAGCTCCTGGTTTTTGTTCTGATTTTTATAATCTTTTGATCGCACCTTGTCTATAGACAAATTTCGGGCGATATTGACCATCCAGGTAAACAGGCGGCCTTTTTCGGCACTATAGCCAGAAAAAGAATTCCAGATCTTAACAAATGTTTCCTGCAAAACGTCTTCAGCAACGGCGGTATCAGTAATGATGCGGGAGATAACACCAAACAACGAAGCGGAATACATATCGTATAATGCTTCTATTGCTACTTTCTCGCGATTACGAAGGGCACTTACCAGCTCTTCCTCTGATAGTGATATTTTTCTCTTCTTGCTCAACTCGGTGAAGATAGAAAGGAATAATTACATTTCAAAAAGGTGTTTCTCAGCATGGTAAGACGAGCGCACAAGCGGTCCGCTTTCTACATACCTGAAACCTTTTTTTAATCCCCACTCCTTGTAAGCAGCAAACTGATCAGGGTGTATCCAATCTATAACCGGGTGATGGTTGCGTGTTGGCTGCAGGTATTGGCCAAGCGTTAAGATGTGTACGCCTGCCTGCAGCAAGTCGTCCATCGCCTCAAGCACATCCTCTTCCTTTTCGCCCAAGCCTAGCATAATGCCTGATTTTGTACGGAGGCCACTGTCTGATATTCGCCTAAGCGCTTCAAGGCTGCGGTCGTATTTGGCCTGGATACGTACCTCGCGGGTTAAGCGGCGGACGGTTTCCAGGTTATGAGAAACTACTTCTGGCCGTACCGCTATTACACGATCAAGATTGTCCCATATGCCACGGAAATCGGGCAGCAGGGTTTCTAATGTTGTTTCCGGGCTCTCCCGGCGAATGGCATTAATGGTTTCTGCCCAAATGGTAGATCCGCCGTCCTTTAAATCATCACGGTCTACAGATGTGATCACACAATGCTTTACCTGCATTAGCTTAACAGAGTTAGCTACACGGTTTGGCTCGTCAAGGTCCACAGCTAATGGCCTGCCGGTAGCTACTGCACAAAAAGAACAGCTACGGGTACAAATATTACCCAATATCATGAAAGTTGCCGTACCGGCACCCCAGCACTCGCCCATATTAGGGCAGTTACCGCTTTCGCAAATGGTGTGCAATTTGTGGGTGTCCACCAAACCGCGAACGTGGGCATACTCCTTCCCTACAGGGAGCCTTACTCTTAACCAGTCCGGCTTACGCTGTGGTTGGGTGGCAGGCACTACAGGCAATTCTATCATATCACAAAAGTAAGTAAAAAGCCACTAAACAACTAAAGCACCGTCACAAGTTTTACACATGGTTGATGAACGGAAATGCTTTCCAACAGCGTCACCAATTAAATTACCGCCTTCGAGTTCAAGACGAGTATCCTGCATCTAAAAAAATGTGGTTTTTGCAGATTTTTGCTCGTGAAATCACCGATTGATGGTCTTGTCGATGCTATTTTTAAGGGCAGATCGTCTCACGTTATAACTTTTAATTATATCGTATATTTGAGCAAATGCTCCCGAGATGATATCTTTTTCGCACCGCGTGTTTATGGAAGTTGCCGCTAACCTGAGTTTTTCCAAAGCAGCCCAGGTGCTGTTTGTAACTCAACCCGCCATTAGCAAACATGTAAAAGCAATGGAGGACCAATACAAGGTGGCCCTTTTTGAACGCAAGGGGAACAGCATTTTACTTACTAACGCAGGCATTAAACTAAACGAATACCTGCAGCAAGCAACTGATATAGAGCGCAAAATAGAATATGAGCTATCCATATTAAGCAATGTCGGGAGCGCTGCAGGGCACCTGCGTTTAGGGGCAAGTACTACCATTGCGTTGTATATACTGCCTTATATTCTTTCAGGTTTCCAGCGGGAATATACTAATGTGGGTGTACAATTGGTTAACCGTAATTCTGAATACATACTTAATGCATTGCTTAACCATGAGGTGGATCTGGGTATTATTGAGGCAGATAGCAAGTTAACCACCGTAACTTACAAGCATTTCATGAGTGACGAGGTAATACCTGTTTGCTCTGCAAAAAGCCCGCTGGCAGGTAAGTCACTGACATTAAAACAGTTTGTAAAAACGCCTTTGGCACTGCGGGAACGCGGTTCAGGAACGTTAACCGCGTTGCTTAAATCTTTATCTACCCTGAATATTAAACCCGGTGATTTATCTGTAAAAATTCGACTGGGCGGTACCGAGGCACTAAAAAACTTCTTACTTGCAGACCAATGCCTTGGTTTTATGCCGCGCCCGTCAATTGTCAGGCAATTAGCTGAGGGTGAGTTGGTAGAAGTTCCGGTTGAGGGTCTTAAAATAACCCGCGATTTCTATTTCATTCGCAGGAAAGGCACTGAAGACTACGGTTTAACGGGCAATTTCATTAATTACGCAATTGCTCACGTTGCAGATAAGCAACTCGTGTCACAATCCTGATTTCTTAAAACCTTCTGTTCATAAAGCTGTAGTTAAAGTAAACAATTTAAAACTACTACTATGGCTAAGTTAGATAACAGGAAAGTAGCAATACTTACCGAAGAAGGATTTGAGCAAGTGGAACTTACCAGTCCTAAACAGGCTTTGGAAGAAGCAGGTGCAACTGTACACGTAATATCACCTAAAAGCGGAAAAATAAAAGCCTGGAACAAGACTGATTGGGGAATTGAGATAGACGTTGACAAAGAGCTAAACGCCGTTAGCCCCGATGACTATGATGCCCTGGTACTGCCCGGAGGTGTGCTCAACCCGGATAAGCTACGCCAGAATAAAGATGCAGTAGCCTTTGTTTCAGCATTCTTGGATGAGAGTAAACCAGTTGCAGCGATATGCCACGGACCACAAACCTTAATAGAAACGGGTATGTTAAAAGGCAGAACACTTACCTCCTACCCGTCGTTACAAACCGATTTGGTAAACGCAGGGGTAAATTGGGTTGATGAGGAAGTTGTGGTTGACAACGGCTTGGTAACCAGCAGAACTCCTGCCGATTTGGAAGCGTTTAACAGGAAAACAATTGAGGAGATAGGCGAAGGCGTCCATGAAGGATAGTTTGTCCTCTTACTAAACATTATTTAAAAAGCAGGAAACATCGTCCTGCTTTTTATCTTTACACCCATGCCCGACAAAAAAGCCGTTGTAATTGGTGCCGGTATAGCCGGAATAGCTGCAGCAATCCGTTTAGCCGTTAAAGGCTACAATGTGGATGTCTTTGAGGCAAATAGCTACCCAGGCGGCAAGCTTTCTGAGATGGTAATTGAAGGCTATCGTTTCGATGCCGGCCCAAGTTTGTTCACCATGCCGCAATACGTTGACGAGCTTTTTGAATTAGCCGGAAAAAACCCGCGTGACTACTTTAACTATCAAAAGCTGGAAGTGGTTTGCAAGTACTTTTATCCTGACGGTACCCGGTTATGTGCATACGACCATACAGAGAGATTTGCCCGGGAAATAACTAATGCCACCGGAGAGCCAACTTCTACTATCATTAATTATTTGGCCAACAGTGCAGATATTTATAATATTACCAACCATGTCTTCCTGGAGCAATCACTTCATCAATTAAAAACGTACCTGCAATGGGGCACGTTCAAATCTATGTTAAAGCTGCCGCAAATTGATGCTTTACGCAGCATGCATAATGCTAACAGGAAGTTTTTTAAGGATAAAAGGTTAATACAGTTCTTTGACAGGTACGCTACTTACAATGGCTCGAATCCTTACCAGGCGCCTGCAACACTGAATGTAATTCCTCACCTCGAGCATCATTATGGCGCGTGGTTTCCTGACGGCGGGATGTTCAGCATTACCTCGTCATTGGTACAGTTGGCAAAAGATTTAGGTGTCACCTTTACGTTTAACAAACGGGTAGATGAGATAGTCCTTATCAATAATCAAGCAAAAGGTGTACGCGTTAATGGACAAGACATACCTAGCGATGTGGTGGTGTCGAACATGGATGTATGGTTTACCTACAAGAAACTATTGAGCAAACACGTTAATTTGCATCCCACCGGAACGCTGGAGCAGCAACGAAGCAGTTCTGCACTTATCTTTTACTGGGGTATTAAAAGAACTTTCTCCGAACTGGATTTGCACAACATATTTTTCAGCAGCGATAATGGCGCTGAATTTGAACATGTTTGGAAACAAGGCACTGTTTATCATGATCCAACGGTGTATATTAACATAAGCTCCAAGTATAAATCAGACGACGCACCAGAAGGTTGTGAGAATTGGTTTGTGATGATAAATGTACCATCAAACGATGGTCAAGATTGGGAACAGATAATTAAAGAAGCGAGGGCTAACATTCAAAGTAAACTATCCAAAATACTTGGAGTAGACATTAGTAAGCTTATAGCCTGTGAAAACATATTAAATCCAATCAGTATAGAATCTAAAACATCTTCTTACAAAGGATCTATATATGGCACCAGCTCCAACAGCAAACTTGCTGCATTCCTCCGCCATTCAAATAAATCGAATAAGGTAAATGGACTTTACTTTTGTGGCGGCAGCGTACATCCGGGCGGGGGTATACCATTGTGCCTTTTATCAGCTAAAATTACCAGTGAACTGGTAGCTTAAACCAACTGTGGTGTTTTCGCAGTGGTATTTACTTCCTTTTTAACGATCCTTTCCAAAGCATCTATCCACTTTGGCGAATCGTTAAGGCTTTCAACCAACTGCACATGCTCACCGCCAAGTGCCTTAAATTCCTCTCCGTATTCTGTAGTAACCTCGTATACAGTTTCAAGACAGTCGGCAACAAACGCTGGGCAAAAAACTAAGAGCCGCTTTTTCCCTTCTTTAGCCAGCTTTTCTATAATCTCGCTGGTGTAAGGTTGAACCCATGGATCGCTACCCAGGCGCGATTGAAAACAAACGGTATATCTCTCCCTCGGTAAATTCATCTTAGCTGCTATTAACCTAGCGGTATCATGCGACTGAGCCGAATAACAAAGCTTATTTATATCGTTCAGCGTATTGCAGCAGCCGTCAACTTTTAAGCAGTAGTTGCCGGTATGATCACACTTTTTAAGCTGGCGCTGTGGTAATCCGTGAAAACTAAATAGGATATGATCGTAGGTATCGGGCTGATACTTTGCAGCATTATCCGCGAAAGTTTCAATCATCAGATCATCGTCATGAAACGAATTTAAAAAGCCGATATTGGGAATAGTTTGCCATTCCTTAACGATGCTCATAACCTTTTCCTGTACTGATCCTGTACTTGCAGAGGCATACTGCGGGAACAGTGGGATAACCTGAATGTCACTAATCAAGGCTTCTTTCAACCGCTGCAGGGCCGAATCTATTGATGGGCTTTGGTACCGCATTGCGAGTTCCACCATATACCCGTCACCAAGTCGCTGCTGTAGCAATTGTTGTTGAAGCATACTATAATGCAACAGCGGCGAACCTGTTTTTTCATCCCATATGGCGCGATAAAGCTTTGCAGACTTAGGTGCCCTGAACGGAACAATAATGGTTTTTACTAAAAAGGTGCGTAGCACAGGGTTTACATCAATAACCCTTGGATCCATTAAAAATTCATCAAGGTATTTGCGAACATCTGCTGTTGATGGGCTATCCGGCGTACCCAGATTAACCAGTAAAATTCCCTTTTTAGCCATAATTGAACTACAAAAATAATAAAATTTCAGCCCTAAGTTCTTGAATGATCAACAACTTACAAAAAGATGATAAGCTGTAAACTTAGTTTTTTACCTTCCACAACTTCCACCAGGGCACCCATGGTGCATCATGATGTTCATAATGATAGCCGAAAAAGTAACAGGTGACAAAAGCAACAATATGGTTTCGCTTTTGGCTCCGCGACTGATGCTTATTGTCGTGCTCTCCTTTATGAGGCAGGTAAGTGCCAAAATAGAACAACTGCAAAGTGCTTAAAAGCGATGGCACCACCCAAAAAAGGATGAGATTGGTTTGCGGAATCCAAATCTTCAAGACATTGAATACAACTGCCATTACAACAATTTGCCACCACGCAAGGTAATTGCGTATAAACCGCACATACCAGCTAACGAAGCTTCCATCATGATAATCGGGGTCTTCATCGGAATGAACATGGTTGTGATGCTGATGATGCTTTGTATAAAGCTTAGGGTACCAGAAAGATGCGTAAAACAATGTGCAGGCTTGCCCTACCACATTGTTCACCATTCTATTCGGAGCTATTGTGCCATGCATAGCATCGTGTGCGGTGATAAACAAACCTGTGTACAGATGCATTTGCACCAGAATGAATAAATATAAAAGTGGACTGCTAAAGTTTACCGACGATTGCATCAGCAATACGGTTGACGTTATCCAACTGCCAATAACCGCAATGGCAACCAATAAACCGATGTAAGAGGGTTTGTTTTTCAATTAACTGTATACAGCAAAAAGCGTGCTGTTAAAACGACTCCAGTTTGGCTTTCACTTGTTGCATAAGCCACATAGGAGTTGATGTAGCCCCTGCTATACCTACTTTATCATTTTCAGAGAACATACCCGGGTCTAATTCGTCCAGGCTTGATACAAAATAAGTATCCGGATTATGCTTTCGGCAAACTTCAAAAAGCACCTTTCCGTTAGATGATTTTTTGCCAGATACAAATACCACCTTGTTAAATTTAGCGGCAAACGCCGGCAGATCTTTATCGCGGTTACTTACCTGGCGACAAATTGTATCATTAGCCTTCACTTCGTAACCTCTTGCGAGCAATTCATCTTTAACACTATAAAACTTTTCCATGCTCTTGGTAGTTTGACTATAAAGCGTGAAGCTAGCCGGAAGGTCAGCATTATCCAACTCGGCGATGTCTTGAAAAACTACCGCTTCTCCGTTTGTTTGTCCCTGTAAGCCAACTACTTCTGCATGGCCATGCTTACCAAATATTAATATCTGCTCTTTATTATCATAGGAGGTTTTTATCCGGTTTTGCAGTTTAAGTACAACCGGACAAGATGCATCAATGAGGGTAATATTATGCTCGAGCGCTAAACGATACGTTTCAGGTGCTTCGCCGTGTGCACGGATAAGTACTTTCTCGTTGTACAGGTTCGCAAGGTCAGTATGATCAATAATACGTAAACCAAGCGCCTTTAAACGGCTAACTTCCTCGTCATTATGCACTATGTCGCCCAGGCAGTATAGATAGCCATCTTCGGCCAGTATTTCCTCCGCCATATCAATAGCGTAAACTACTCCAAAGCAAAAGCCAGAGTCCTGATCTATAGTTACCTGTAAGTTTAACTCGCTCATTGTTTACAAAAATACGCATTAAGTGTTAAAGAGCACCTATCAATAAAAAGGATGAAACTTTGCCGACAAACCAATGTTTATTTCACCGAAATCACCGTTGAATACTGATTATCAGTAGCAAAATACCAAAAAACACAAACTGGGTCAACAATAGAACCGGCGCAGCAATGCTTTGTTTTTTAAACCCGAACAGCTCAAATACAGATAACATCACAGCACTTACCAAAAACCAACAGACGTAATTCTTAACCGGAATTACACCGGTTGTCCAATGCCAATAGTCAAACTTTATAGCTACGGGTTCTATTAACACATCCAGCAATACCAGTATGAGCGACCCAATGATAATCCTTGAAAACTGATTTTTAAGCCTGCTTCGCTGCAGGGTAACCCCTGTAGCATACACCAACAGAAACCAGTTTACCCCAATCATCAATGGTATATCAAGCACCTTGGTGCCTAGTGTGGCTCCGTAGCTGTAGTCACCAAAGAGCCAGTGCTTGTGAACGCCAATCCATTCAACAACAATTCCAGCGGTAAAAACACAAGCAAAAAACGTCAAAAACCACACATTTATGGTACTGTGGTTAAGCGTAATGATCAGCAACATGAGCAACAGGTGTAAAACCACAACCTGCGTAAAAAGCGGTCGTGTTGAGGGTATCGCAAAACCAACCAGACCAACAAAATGGAACAGTACTATTACAGCCACGGCAATGCGGGAACTCAGGAAGGTATTTTCCGGCCTTTCCATGTGGTAGATTTAGTGAAATACTTTTGTACAGATGTAACACCGATATGCAGCAGCGCAAACATCTGTAAAGGATGCAGCCATATGTTGCGGAGGGCGTTCTGGCCCGAGGCGAGCGAAATCATTACACGGCTCATGACAACCAAGGTGAGCATAATAGATACAAGGTTTGGATTTCGGGTAGCAAGAATAATTGCCGGGCCGCCAATGATCATGAGCAGATATAAGGCAAAGCCAACTATATTGTAATTGAATGCAGCCAGAAAGTTTTTGCTAAAGCCGTTGATAGCTTCGTTGTAGCTTTTGTACATGCGGCAGCTTATCATACCATTTGCCAGCAACGCCTCGCCATTTAGCTTTGCTGATTTCACCAGCTTCATTATTTCCACGTCCTCTACTATCTTGTCCTTAACTAATTGATGCCATTGATATTCTTTATAGGTTTCAGCATCAAACAACATAAACTGACCGCTAGCAGCTGATACAGACGCACTCCTTACCAGGAACACCAGTCTTAACGGTAGCAGGTTAAGCAGAATAAAATGCATCAACGGCACTACAATCTTCTCGCCGGTAGTTTGCATCTCCTGGTTGGTAAAGAGGCTTAAAAGGGTAAGTCCACGAAGGTGCATACGATGTACGGCGCTGTTCAGCAACCCTTTGTATACCTTTTCATCAGCATCTAAAAATAAATAGTATTTGCCTTTCGCCTGTTGGGCCAACTGGCAGCAGGCATAATTTTTACCCAACCAACCTTCAGGCAGTGGATTACCCTTTATCACACGGAACTGGCGGTGTTTAGCGCAAAACGCTTCACATAGCTCATAAGTTTTATCAGTTGAGTTATCGTCGAGTATCACTACTTCATAATAGCTGTAATCTTGCTCAACAATTGACTGCAGTAATGCAATAATATCTTCTTCCTCATTGCGTGCGGGGATCAGGATAGACACCTTTTCCGTATAGTGTTTGCCAATACGCGGCAGCTTAGGGTTAGAAACATAATTGAACAGGGTAACCGTAAACCTCAGTATCAAAAAAATAAATACAATGAGCAGTACTATGATCACTTATATCTCTATTTTGGTTTGCTGCTCATGACCAGCCTTATACAGTTGCTGGTAATCGTTTTGCAACTTGGTTATATCAAGTCCGGCATATTCCCTAACCGGCGCTTCTAAATAAACGTTCACATTTGGCTTTTTGTGCCTGAAGTACTGAATAAAAGTTGCCGCAAATATCACCTGGCACCTCTCTCCTGCCTTGTCTATCAGCCTCATCACGCCTTTCTCGAACTTTACTTCTTCTACAAAGTTCGAGAACAGCTTTCCCTGCGGGAACATCAGCACCAGTTTACTCGGGTCCTTTAGTAATTCTGCGGCATAATTTAACGAAGCAATTACATCTTTGGAGGTTTTGTTTACTGTAAATGCCCCGCCGTACCGCAGCATACTACTTTTACGAGCTGTCTCCTCCAATATCATAACGTGAAACTTCTTCTTGAACAGTTTCTCATTCAGATAAAATAAAATAAGACCATCCCAAAAGCTAAAGTGGTTACCTATCAATAGCACCGACCTTTCCGGATCTATGAGAACATTGTTATAGGTAATTTCATGAAATTCGTTCTTCACCAACCTGTTTACATAGGTCCGGAAGATCCATTTCATAAACAGGTTATTTTTAGGATAAAGCATGCGTTAATGTGCTACATTTATCTGTGCTGCCAACGCCTCGCGGTGAAAGCTGTTTATCTTTTCGGTCAGTTCATCAAAGCTCACCTCCCCGGCAACGCCGCAATCAAATAAATGAAAATAAACAGATGGCTTTAAGCTTTCAAAGTAATCGATAAGCGCGCAATTGTATACTATCTGGCAGGGGCCCTTAATATTTTTTATAAGCCGCTCTATCCCCTTCTCAACTTTAATTCCAGTAGTATGATTAGATATTAGTTCACCTTGCGGAAATACCACTACAAGGTTTTCAGTATTGTTTAGTAATCCAGCGGCGTATTGCAACGATTTTATCATCTCACGCGAGCTGCGATTGATGGAAAAGCCACCGAAAAGATTGAACAACATCCGCTTTTGCAAGTGATCCTCTTGCATCATAATGTACAACTTGCGTTTTAGATGCCAATAGGCAAGATAGTTGCCCCATAGCCCATCCCACCAGCTAAAGTGGTTGCAAAGCAGCAAAACAGAGTGGCCCTCTTTTGGTGTAAAAGGCATTACTTCCAGCCGGTTAAAGGCTTTACGCATTCTGTAACGCATGTAGTAAGCGAACCAGTTGCTAAAGATAGTTACTCGGCGGGCAGGTATCATTACTGCAAATTTACTAAATACTCATCCAATTCTTTCACTACCAACCAATGCCCAAGCGCGACCTCGTGTACATTGGCCGTGGGTACGCTTTCAATAAAAGCAGCCGCTGCTGATTTAGGAAATAAGTTATCATCCTTTCCAAAAATCAGCCGGCAGTTTATATTATACCTGCCAATTAGTTCAGCAACTTTCCTGGCATTTGGTTTTAGTAAGCGGATGAGATTAAGTGTGTAATAAACATCCTGACGTTTTTGTTCGGTATCTATCTCGTTATATGCAATGTTATACAAGCTTTGATCAATGAATCCAACCTTCTTCAACGTCCTTATAACTGAGGGTGCCAGCCACTTGCTTTTAGTAACCGTTCTAAAGAAGTATCGCCCGTAACGTTTGTGCAATAATATTTCAAATCCTTTGTAAACTGATAAGCCATCGGGTGCCATCAGAATAACATCGTCGATCATATCGCCATATTCTTCAATCAAAACGAGTACGATATTAGCACCTATGGAGTACCCCATGAGCGAAAAGCGCTGCTTGCCGTATTTAGCAAACCATTCTTCTACATAGCCCCTCACCATTTCGCGCGGCATGCCTGCGAGTATCTGCTCCTCTGTCCAGCCGGCTAGTTTGCTTTCTCCGTGAAAAAAATGATCGAAACCATAGACGTGGTACTTCTGCAAAATGGATCGTTCTAATACATGAAACTGTTTGCCGGTCATCCCATACCCATGAAAAGCCAGCATAGGCTTACTGCCTTTGCCATATTCATGATAGTGTGCCTTGCCCAAACCCGGGAGATCCAGAAAACCCATAGCCGGCAATATTAATGAAAATTGAACTGATTTGTTTTGGAAGAGCACCTAATTAGAATTTTGCTCCGCTTACTGGTAGTGGCAAACTACAGCTTGTGCTTGCTGGTAATATACTTTATAATGGCTTCTGTTGCGCCAACATTATCCCCCACATACTTCTTTGCTGTAGCACCAGCTGCTGCGCTTAACTGTTCGTCATCCATCAGTTGCCTTGCGGTCCGAAGCAGTTCTTCCTCATTATTTATAACGAAGCCGGCACCAAGTTCTACTAAGTCACGGGCTTCTTTAAACTTTTCGAATTTAGGTCCAAATATTACCGGCATTCCAAATGCCGCTGCCTCTAATGTATTATGTATACCCACGCCAAACCCGCCTCCGATATAAGCTATCTCGGCGTATTGGTATAAGGCAGACAGCATACCAATGTTATCTATAATAAGCGTGTTTGCAGGCGTTTGCCTGCTGGTCAGTTGTGAATATCTGACAGTGCTATCTGCAGGTAGCAATCTCATTAATCCGGTGATCTTCTCTTCTGATATTTCATGAGGGGCAATAATGAATTTTGACTTTGGCTGGGCTTTAATTAATTCTGCCACCAGCTGCTCATCTGCAGGCCAGGTGCTGCCTGCTATAAATAACTTATTGTTACCTTTAAATAAGGCTATATCCTGCAACTGCCGTGGCTGCATAGCATTTGCCCAAACCCTATCAAATCTGGTGTCGCCACTAATGGTTACATTAGTTGCTCCGGCATCGTGCAGTAAATGTTTAGAGGCGATGTCCTGAACAAAAAACCAGGTCACCATTTTTAACATGCGCCTGTGTAAACCGCCATTCC
Organism: Mucilaginibacter terrenus; assembly: GCF_003432065.1. Classification (NCBI taxonomy): domain Bacteria; kingdom Pseudomonadati; phylum Bacteroidota; class Sphingobacteriia; order Sphingobacteriales; family Sphingobacteriaceae; genus Mucilaginibacter; species Mucilaginibacter terrenus. Next base: position 22,279 of record NZ_QWDE01000004.1, read on the forward strand.
ATTTAAAAAAAACCTGCCCGGGCCTGAAGATACCAGATATCATATACAGCGGCACGTGCGCCTTATGCAATTGATCAAAATAGTGGTACCAGTACTCGTACTTGGTGAATATTGCCATCTGCGGTTTAATGGTAGTTATAAAGCCTGCGGCATTTTTCGCAGTATCTAAGGGCAAATAATATACTGCATCAGCCAGCGGTGTGTTTTTCCTGATCTCATATCCCGAAGGAGAAAAAAAAGTAACTACTAACGGCTTGCCCGTATACATCTCGCGCATTCTTTCAAGTACCGGCCTGCCCTGTTCAAACTCTCCTAATGAGGCAAAATGAAACCAGATGCTGGACGGTAGAGGTTGTACAATTTGTCCTCTGCGCCCTTTTATCCACAAAGCTGCTTTTTTATTAAACAAGGCGGCAATGCTTATCAGCAGGTAATATATCCGTATGCCAATGTTATATATAAACAGCATTTTATAAATTGTAATTATTATCTTCGTGCGAAAGCAAAAATAGTATATTGACAACAACAATAGCTTTTTAGTATCAACGCTTAAATAAATACCACCTGAACTTTGTTCTACGGCATAAAATCAACAATCAAATATGGCAAATCGTAAACGCATTTTAATTACCGGTGCAGCCGGCTTTCTGGGGTCGCATTTGTGTGACAGGTTTATAAGTGAAGATTATCACGTTATTGCAATGGATAATTTAATTACCGGCGACCTGCGCAACATTGAGCACCTTTTTAAACTGGAAAATTTTGAGTTTTACAATCATGATGTATCTAAGTTTGTGCACGTACCGGGCGAGTTACACTACATTCTTCACTTTGCGTCTCCGGCAAGCCCTATTGATTATCTTAAAATCCCGATACAAACCCTTAAAGTTGGTTCTTTAGGTACGCATAACTTACTTGGCCTTGCCCGTGCTAAAAAAGCCAGAATGCTTATTGCTTCTACCTCTGAAATTTATGGCGATCCGAATGTTAACCCACAACCCGAGGAATATTGGGGTAACGTTAACGCAGTAGGCCCACGTGGTGTGTACGATGAAGCCAAACGTTTCCAGGAGTCTATTACCATGGCTTACCATACCTTCCATGGCTTAGAAACCCGCATTGTGCGTATATTTAATACATACGGCCCGCGTATGCGCCTAAACGACGGACGTGTGCTACCTGCTTTCATAGGCCAGGCCATCCGTGGTGAAGACCTTACCGTTTTTGGCGATGGTTCACAAACAAGATCATTTTGCTATGTAAGCGACCTGATAGAAGGCATCTATCGTTTGCTGTTTAGCGACTATGCATACCCTGTAAACATTGGTAATCCAAGCGAAATAACAATAAAAGAATTTGGTGAAGAAATAATAAAACTCACCGGCACCAAACAAAAAATGGTGTATAAGGATTTACCTTTAGACGACCCTAAGCAACGTCGCCCGGATATTACTAAAGCGCGTTCTATATTGGGATGGGAACCAAAGGTGTCCCGTGAAGAAGGTTTAAAGATCACTTATGAATACTTTAAATCGTTACCTCAGGAAGCCATTGATAAAATTGAACACAAAGATTTTACAACTTACAACAAGTAGTTGGTTTGCTCGGGCAAATCAACCTGATTTAATATGAAGATTTTAGTAACAGGCGGGCTAGGCTACATCGGCTCGCATACAGTGGTTGAATTGGTTGGGGCAGGTTACGAACCGGTTATTGTTGATAACCTTTCTAATTCCAACATCAAAATTTTAGATCAGCTAGCCAAAATAATCGGGTACAAACCCGCATTTTATGAGCTTGACCTGTGCGACGAAAGGGCTGTTCTGGATTTCGCGGCATCTGAACCTGAAATTGGCGGTGTAATACATTTTGCTGCTTATAAGGCAGTTGGCGAATCGGTAAAAGAGCCGTTAAAGTATTATCGCAATAACTTCTATTCGCTTATTAACCTGCTTAACGCATACAAAGGCAAAGCGCTGAACTTTGTTTTTTCGTCCAGCTGCACTGTATACGGTCAACCAGATGTATTGCCTGTTACCGAAGATGCTCCTGTTAAGGCTGCGCAATCTCCATATGGTAACACCAAGCAAATTGCCGAAGAGATACTTAACGATGTAATTGCTGCCGGCAGTAATTACAAGATCATATCTTTACGCTACTTTAATCCCGTTGGCGCACATCAATCGGCGTTAATAGGCGAGTTGCCTTTAGGCGTTCCGCAAAACCTGGTACCATTTATCACTCAAACGGCGATAGGTAAACGGGACAAACTAACAGTATTTGGCAACACCTACAATACGCCTGACGGAAGTAACGTTCGCGACTATATCCACGTAGTAGATTTAGGTAAAGCTCACGTAGCGGCGCTTAAACTGGCAGAACAAGACTCCTTTAAGGGCTTTGATGTATTTAATTTAGGTACCGGCAAAGGATCTTCTGTATTGGAGGTGGTAAAGGCATTTGAAAACGTTACTGGTGTAAAACTTAATTACGAGATTGGCCCACCACGTGCCGGAGACGTAGAACAGGTTTGGGGTGATGTTACAAAATCTGCCAACGAGCTACACTGGAAAACAGAACTGGGGATTGAAGAAATGATGTCTTCTGCCTGGGCCTGGGAAAAGTATTTGGCTGAAAATCCGTTATAATACCGATATTTGCGAAGCCTTGTAATACGCCTTTGCGGTGTGTTACAAGGCTTTGACTTGAAACAATCTTTCCGAATGAAAAAAATTATTATTACAGGTGGCGCGGGGTTTATTGGTTCGCATGTAGTGCGCAGATTTGTAAAAACCTATCCTCAATATCAGATCATTAACCTGGATAAACTTACCTACGCCGGTAACCTTGCTAACCTAAGAGATATCGAGAACGAACCTAACTATCGCTTTATTAAGGGTGATATTGTAGACCTTGCTTATATAAACAACCTGTTCGAAACGGAGCAGCCAGATGCGGTAATACACCTTGCGGCAGAATCCCACGTAGATCGTTCCATATCTAACCCGTTGGAATTTGTGATGACCAACGTGGTGGGCACCGTTAACTTGCTGAACGCCGCAAAACACATCTGGAAAGGCAATTACGCCGACAAACGGTTTTATCATGTATCGACAGACGAAGTATATGGCACGCTTGGCGAAACGGATATGTTTACGGAGACAACGGCTTACGACCCGCATTCACCATATTCTGCATCAAAGGCAAGTTCAGATCATTTTGTAAGAGCATACCATGATACTTACGGCATTGATGTTGTAATATCCAACTGTTCTAATAATTATGGATCTTTTCACTTTCCTGAAAAATTAATACCATTGGCTATCCATAATATAAAACAGCAGAAGGCTGTTCCGGTTTATGGTAAGGGCGAGAACGTGCGCGACTGGCTTTGGGTAGAAGACCATGCCCGCGCAATTGATGTTATCTTCCATAGCGCCGCATCGGGTACTACTTACAATATTGGCGGACACAATGAGTGGAAGAACATAGATCTGATACAGCTGCTTTGCCGTATATTGGACAAGAAGCTGGGCAGAGCTGAAGGAGAGTCGGCAAAGCTGATCACCTACGTAACAGACAGAGCAGGACATGACCTTCGTTATGCAATTGATGCTACCAAGCTTAAGAATGAGCTGGGCTGGACACCGTCAATTACTTTTGAGGAAGGGCTCGAAAAAACGGTAGACTGGTACCTGGCAAACGACGAATGGTTAAACGACGTTACATCTGGACATTACCAGGACTACTATAGCGAACAATATAACAACCGGTAAATAATGTTTGGACTGTTTAAGAAAAAGGAAGTTAAAAAAGTTAGAACGCTTGATTACGGGCCTATTATTGTAGACATGCATTCGCATGTACTGCCCGGAATTGATGATGGTGCGCAAACTCCTGAGGAGTCTATAGTTCTTATCAAAAAAATGATGGAGCTTGGCATTAAAAAGATTATTGCGACACCTCACGTAATGGTAGATTATTACCGTAACGACAGCACTACCATATCTAATGCACTTTCTGTTCTTAAAGAAGAGCTGGTAAAGCAGAACATAGACATTGAAGTAGAAGCCGCAGCTGAACATTATTTTGACGAAGTATTTGAGAAAAGGATTGACGAACGTACCCTAATGACGATGGGTGGCGATCAGAAATTCGTCTTATTTGAGCTTTCCTTTATAAACGAACCACCAAACGTTATCCAGATGATCCAAAAAATGCGCGACGCGGGCTATAAACCTATACTCGCGCACCCGGAACGATATGGTTATATGGATATTGACCGATTAAGAATGATACGTAGCTGGGGATGTAACCTTCAACTGAATACGATTTCACTAACTGGTTATTACGGCAAGCCTACCAAGAAAATGGCCGAAGACCTGGTAGATGAGCAGATGGTTGACTTTATATCAAGCGACATGCACCATCCACGTCACGCCGCCGCGTTTGAAGATGCTTTAATTACCGACTACGTAGAAAAACTATTGAACGATTATCCGCTGAAAAATAAGATGCTGCTGCAATAAACACCGTTACTCGTAACGCAAAGCTTCTACCGGATCAAGCCTGGCTGCTTTCTTAGCCGGGTAAAACCCTGATGACAGCCCAATAAAGGTACACAGCATTATAGCAAAGAATAACCACATCCACGGCACTACAAACGTACCACTGATTTGCACGGCTATTAAGTTCCCAACAGCCATACCTAATATTATTCCACCCAAACCACCAATAAGGCAGATTACTATAGCTTCTATTAAAAACTGCTTGCGTATAACTGCAGGCGTTGCGCCTATTGATTTGCGCAGGCCTATCTCGCGTGTTCGTTCCGTAACAGATACCAGCATAATGTTCATCAGGCCTATTGCTGCGCCAAGCAAGGTTATAAAACCTATTGCAAAGCCTGCTACTGTAACACCATTTAAGTTATTGGTAAGCTCCTGCTGAATAGAGTCGCTGCGGAAAATTTCAAAGTTATCATCCTCGCTAATGCGTAACCCGCGAATGTTCCTGAAGTAAGATGTTGCCTCACCAACAGTAGCATCAAGGGCGGTAGGATCGCTTATGGCAACGGTTATCTGAAATGAAGGTTTTGAGGTAGCAGCTATCTGACGGGCCTTTACCACCGGTATAATGCAAAACTTATCTCCACCAAAACTATTGCTGCCTTTAGGCGCAAACACGCCTATTATCCTGAACTTGCTGGAGCCAAGCAAAATTGACTTGTTTAGTGGGTCCTCATTCTTAAATAACTTTAACCTTATCTCGTCGCCGATTATAACTACGTTAGCACCATGCTCCAACTCTGATGCAGAGAAGTTGCGACCGGAAGCCATCTTGTGCCCGGTTGTTAACAGGTAGTTCTCATTTGAGCCCGTTACAGAGATATTGGGATTGGTCTTGATGCTATTATATTTCGCTACCGCCGTACCAGTTACACTCAGGTCTATACGCACCTTTGCCGGCAGCTTAAAGCCTTTTTCAAAACGGGCTGCCTGCTCGTAAGTAATTACCGGGTACATCTTTCGGTGACCGCCCATACCAAAGCTAATACCCGATCCACGATTCTGGATGGTAAAAGAGTTTGCACCCAAGCCTGCGAAAGCGTCGTTAGTGAACTGTTTGATTCCTTCTATAGCTGTTAGAATACCTACAAGGGCCATTATACCTATAGCAATAATCAACGCTGTAAGCGAGGTACGCAACCGGTTTCCACTTATAGATTGCAATGCAATAGATATATTTTCTCGTAGGGTAGTTTTTACCGCCATGCTGTAAATTTCAAAAACTTAGCCGTTTGACTGCATCATGATACGCTTTGTTACAATCAGACTAAATTAAATGCTTTGGCAGCGTTAGGCACATATCAATTAAAAAGCGCATCAATCTAAATTGATGCGCTTCTACTCAATCAGATAGCTGATCGTAATATATTTATTCTGCCTTACGCCTCTACTGCTTGCCCAATCAGGTTCTTTGCAACAAGGTATTCAGCTATTTGTACAGCATTGGTTGCAGCACCTTTACGCAAGTTATCAGATACTATCCAGCAGTTAAGTGTTTTCCCCTGCGTTTCATCACGGCGAATACGGCCGACAAAAACATCGTCCTTATCATGTGCTTCAAGCGGTGTGGGATATTTAAGGTTAGCCACATCATCAACCACTACGATGCCAGGTGCTTTACTTAGGAGGTCCCTAACCTCCGCCAGATCAAATTCATTCTCAAATTCTATATTTACAGATTCCGAGTGACCACCCATCACTGGAATGCGAACAGTAGTAGCGGTAACCTTGATGTTCTCATCACCCATAATTTTAACAGTTTCTTTCACCATCTTCATTTCTTCTTTGGTGTAACCGTTTTCAGTAAATACGTCTATATGTGGTAGAACGTTCAGGTCAATAGTATATGGATAAGCCTTAGGGCCGTCAATACCTTTACGCTCGTTAAATAACTGGTCTACCGCTTTTACGCCTGTGCCTGTAACAGACTGGTAAGTAGATACTACTACACGCTTTATTTTATAAGCATCGTGCAATGGCTTTAATGCCACTACCATTTGTATGGTAGAGCAATTAGGATTAGCAATTATCTTGTCTTCCGGGGTAAGCACATCGGCATTAACCTCTGGTACAACCAATTTTTTGGTTGGATCCATTCTCCAGGCAGATGAGTTATCAATAACAGTAGTACCTGCAGCCGCAAACAATGGTGCCTGCTCTAGTGAAGCACTTCCACCCGCAGAGAAAATTGCAACGTCCGGCTTCTGCTTTATCGCATCCTCAACAGAAACCACCTTAAACTGCTTACCCTTAAAAGTAATTTCTTTACCAATACTTTTTGCGGAAGCTACGGGGATTAATTCTGTAACCGGGAAGTTGCGTTCGGCTAAAACCTGCAACATCTTAGTGCCTACCAAACCGGTTGCACCTACTACTGCGACTTTCATTTTGTGTTTATTGTTAATGATAATTAAATAGCAACACTGGCTGCGATGCCAACATTGCATGTAAACGCAAATATGCGATTTTTAAACTAAACCGAAGATGAAAGACGACTGGTTTAGTATAATTTATTTAATTAAGAGTGCGTCTATATCACTTTTAATTTACCAATCCCACGCTTGTTAGCTGTAAACTTTCCATTACGGATTGAGGTCATTTCCGCCAATTTTCTACCTTTGCAACCAAACCTGCATCTGCATGAGCGAAAAGATTTTTGTGATAGGGGCTAATGGCCAAATTGGCACCGAACTGGTAACTGCATTAAGGACTATACACGGCGCTGAGAACGTTATTGCATCTGATATAAACAGCCCCGTTTACGCATTACGAAATAACGGCCCCTTTGAATTTGCCAACGTGATGGACAAGGACAACCTGCATCACTTGTTTGACAAACACCGCCCTACTCAAGTTTATCTGCTTGCTGCAATATTGTCCGCAGTGGGCGAACAAAAGCCTAAGTTGGCCTGGGACCTTAACATGACCGGCCTGCTGCACATACTGGACCTGGCTGTTGAGTTTAAAATAGCTAAAGTATTCTGGCCAAGTTCGATAGCGGTATTTGGACCACATTCACCCCAGTGGGACACTCCACAGTACTGCGTTATGGACCCTAATACTGTTTACGGTTTTAGTAAACTAGCTGGCGAGCGCTGGTGCGAGTATTACTTCGCAAAATATGGTTTGGATGTACGCAGTATCCGGTATCCGGGCCTAATAGGCTGGCGTGCCAACCCGGGTGGCGGCACAACTGATTATGCTGTTCATATTTTTCATGAGGCACTTAAAACAGGCAAATATCAAAGCTTTTTATCTAAAGGTACAGCCTTGCCAATGATGTATATGGACGATGCGATACGTGCAACAATAAGCCTGATGGATGCTCCTGCAGAGCATATTACTGTTCGGTCCAGCTACAACCTTGCAGGAATCAGCTTTACACCAGAGCAATTAGCTGATGAGATTAAAAAACATTTGCCGAACTTTGAGATCAGCTATGCAGACCATGACCCACGCCAGGCAATTGCAGATAGCTGGCCAAAATCAATTGATGACAACCAGGCCCAGCAAGATTGGGGATGGCAATTAGAGTATGACCTGCCAAAGATGACGCAGGACATGCTGGATAATCTAAAGAAGACATTATAACATCGCGTTGCCGTAACACATTTATTCGGAAGTACGGTTATTAAAAAATTATCAATATATTGATAAAAACGATAAATTGAGCTCCTTAGGAGATCGTTAGCTAATATGGGAAGAGCATTTGAATTCCGTAAGGAAAGAAAGTTTAAGCGCTGGGCTAAAATGGCAGTGCAGTTTACCCGTTTGGGTAAAGAAATTGTGATGGCAGTTAAAGCAGGTGGTGGCGACCCTCACACCAACTCGCGATTGCGTACCGCTATCCAAAACTCCAAGGCGGTTAACATGCCGAAGGACCGTGTAGAAGCGGCCATTAAACGCGCTACCAGCCGCGACGAAAAAGATTACGAAGAACTGGTTTACGAAGGTTACGCACAACACGGCGTAGCAATATTGGTAGAAACCGCAACCGACAACACCAACCGCACTGTGGCTAACGTACGTAGCTACTTTACCAAATATGGCGGCACGTTAGGCAAAACCGGCTCGCTGGATTTTATCTTCAGCCGTAAGTCTGTTTTTCGTTTTGATCCGGGAGAACGTGACCTGGAAGAACTGGAATTTGAACTGATTGATGCAGGCCTAGAAGACTTGTTTGTAGAGTCGGACGAAGAAGGCAACGATATTGCAGTTATCCATGCAGCTTATGAGGACTTTGGCAAAATGCAGAAGACTTTAGAAGAGATGGGCATCGAAACGAAGTCAGCTAAGCTGGAGCGTATTCCACTTTCAACCACCTCAGTTACCGAAGAACAGGCAGCGGATGTACTGAAAATAGTGGATCGCCTGGAAGAAGATGATGATGTGCAGGCGGTTTACCATAACATGGCCGAGTAACGTACTTGTCAATATTCGGTTTGGAAAGGTTTAGGTGATTACCATTTGATGACAAAAAGTCTTCTTTTTTAAGCGAAGATCCGGAGGAAGTTTCATGCCGCTATTATCAACACGTAAGCAGGAAAAGAAAGTAAAGGTCACCTTTGCCAATGGTTTGCTTTTTGTGGAGAAAGCAGATGGAAAGCAGCAAGCATTCCCGCTGGAATGGTTTCCTAAGTTAATGAACGCTACCGACGAAGAACGTGAAGACTGGGATCAAACGGATAAGGGATTGCGCTTTAACAAACTTGGCGTCGACGTGGACTTATAAGCTACAAAAATGACTTTCGAAGAGTTCTTCAATAAAAAGCGGATTGACCTTATGGCCCTGAAAGCTGGTGAGCCCGTACTATTTGCAGAGTTCCGGGAGCATTTTGAGCAGATGGGCGAAAAAAGCTTCGATCATACAAAAAAGTATTGGTTCAATAAATTAAGGTTACAGTACCATCTTGCACCGGAGCTAAAGCCGGAAAAAGTACACCTCGAGAACCGCCTTGCTGAACAAACCATCGTAGAAACACTGACAGAAAACATCCCTCAAAGTCAAGATCAAAAGCCACAAAGTGATGAATCACCAAGCCCTGCTGCAAAAGCATCAGGATTTAAGCCAAGGTTTAAAGCTGCAACCCCCATATCAACTACCAATACGTCTGATCTACAACATCCTGTATCAAAGGAAAGGGCTACAGTTACTCCCGAGGTAAATGAAGCTGCCTCAACCAAAGATCAATCACCGGAGTACCAGCAGGAAAAAGAAGCGATGCAAGCCGCTGCGGACGAAACCGACAGGCCTGCTGACGATACACCAACTCCATCTGCCAGGACCGGCACCAAACAACCCGGCTTTAAACCCCGGTTTAACATGAAGATGACGAGTGGCGACGCGCCTCAAACTAAAAAGCTCGAGCAAACACACCCTGAAGACGAGAACCCGGTTATAGCTTCAGAGCCAACATCGCCAAAATTAGAAAAATCGGAAGCGCCAAAGCCGTCAGGTTTTAAACCGAGATTCAATATGAAAATGGCAGGTGCCAAGCCCCAACAGGAGCCAGGCACAGCAGAACCGGAAAACAAAGAACAGGCAGAAGATGTAAGTTCAACAAACATTCCTACCGAATCTCGACAACCTGAAGCACCCGAACAGCAGACGAAAGATGAGGGCGCAGCTAAGCCTGCCGGGTTTAAGCCCGGGTTTAACATGAAAATGGTTGCGCCTAAGCCAGCCGAACCTGGAGAGTTACATAACGATACCGGCACCGAACCTGTGGAGAGTGATTCGCCAGATGAAGCCTTAACCGCTGCACCGGAGCATACTACTGCAGAGCCAAAAGCATCAAAACCTGCGGGGTTTAAACCTCGTTTCAATATAAAACCCAAACCTCCGCAAGAGTAATTTTATTTGATCATAACACCACTTCATTATATGGATACCCAGGAACTTTTTAATCAGGATCGTGGCAGCGAAGAGAAGCCTAAAAAGCAGAGCCCGCTGGTAAGCCTCGAACGGGATTTGAAATTCTTTAACGAGTCTATTCACGAAGTAGCGGTAGATATCATGTCAGAAGGTATATCTTCTACTCCAATATTTATTGCGCATCAGCACGAAGTTAAGCTTGGAGAAGTAATATTGGACCGTAATGAACTGAATACTGAGTGGAGCATACACGCTTCTACTATAGAGGAGTTTGTAGAAAAAGGGATTATTAAAAAGGAGTTGAAAGACCGCTTTATGAACACGTATAAAAATCCCAATGATTTTATGTGCCTTTTTGTGATCGTACCAGAGGGTGCAAATTTTGTTTATTACCCTTACACTAAGAGTTGATTACGGGCTGTTAAAATGTTGTAATGTTCGTTTATCTTTACGGCAACAGCAATTTCACCTTCAGTAATACTATACCGCAGCGAAAACCATGTCCGAGAAAAAGCTTCTTATACTCAACAGCCAGCAAATACAGCAAAAGATAGACCGCATTGCTTACCAGGTACTGGAAGATAATTTTGATGAAGAGGAATTGCTTATTGCCGGTATATTACCCAGGGGTAACCATGTAGCCGAAAGATTGAAGACTGTATTAGATGATATTGCTCCGTTTAAAACAAGGCTACTGGTAATTGAACTACAAAAACAAAGCAGCAGTCTGCAGGCTAAGATCAACTTTGATATAGAGGAGTGCGCAAATAAAGTAGTTGTATTGGTTGATGATGTGCTTAACAGCGGCAAGACCCTGGCTTATGGCTTTGGGGTGTTTCTTGATGTCCCTCTAAAAAAGCTCCGCACCGTAGTACTGGTAGACCGAAACCACAAAAGCTTTCCCGTAACTACCGACTATGCAGGGATGGCGTTATCTACTGTTATAAAAGAACACGTAAGCGTTGTTCTGGACCAGGAAGGTGAAGAAGACGCCGTTTATTTGATGTAAATAAAGGCCAGCTATCAAGTCTCTGCCGCAATCGGGTTATTCTTATTTGGCTTTAATGCCGGTAACCTCCATCAGACCCTCTGCAGATATGGTTATACCGTTAACAATGTGCGTTGCCTGCTCATAGTACATTTTTCTTTCTGCAAGCTTTTGCGATATAAAGTTTACCAGTTCATCACCGCTTTTCCCCTGCACCAACGGCCGTTTAACGCGGGCATTCTCTAAGCGATCGGCTAGTGTTTTTGGTGAATGCTTAATGTATAATGATTGGCCATGACTGTTCATCCAAACCATATTATCAAAAAAGCAAGGCAAGCCGCCACCGGTAGAAACAATAACATCCTCGGGGTACTCGGTCTCCTTTAAAACCTTCGACTCCAGCTTTCTAAAAGCCTCCTCACCGTGAGCAGCAAAGTACTCCGCCACACTCATGCCTGCTTCTGCTTCGAGGGCATTATCGAGGTCTATAAACGCGTAACCAGTTGCAGCAGATAGCTTTTTACCCCATGTGGTTTTACCACATCCCATAAACCCTATAAGGAAGATCCGGCTCATTGCTTACTGAAGTATTGTTTTACGAGGTCATCGTATGATGGTACGTTGTGATAATGCCATTTATTAACAACAGTTCCGTTTTTTATCAGCATTATACCTGGGTTGGCGCGCACCATTGTTTTTAGTGGCACCCCATCTGCATAAAATACTTCAGTTACTAGCTTGTGCTGCTTTGCAAACTGCTCTGCATTTTGAGGTGCATTCGATGTAAGCAAGATAACTCTTGTGTTATAATGCTCTATCAGATTAGCAGCAAGCGCATTGAGCTTGGCCAAAGCAGCATTGTCAGCTTGTTCCAGATTGTCGGCCACAATCCATAAGCTGTAGTACGGACTTGAAAGAAGTTCCTGGTTATAATTTGTGCCGCCGTTATCCTGAATGTTCAGGTCGCGTATTTTAGGCTCAAAGCCTTTTTTAATAAGCTTGTTTTCGGGGTTACCAATTATCTCCCAGTTAGTGTCTTTCCATATGGCCGTCTTCAGGTATTCCTTATCGGTCATGGTTTTAGTATCACCTGTTTCCTTGTTCTTAAGGTGGTAGGTGATCTCAAACTCGTCCGGTGCGGCACCCCGAGGGGTTTTCATTTGAGCCAGAATATTGTTACCTACTTTATAAGGCAGAAAGTCTACTATCGGCATGAAGTTGTAAGTGTACAAGCCAAATCCTACCGAAACAATGGCAGCTCCTATCAGCAGCTTATCACCTACCTTCTGTTTAACTAATGGCTGTATGCGCTTACGATTGACAAAAAGTACCAACACCAAAGCAAGGAGGACCATATCCTTTATGAACGACTGCCAGGGCGTAAGCGGGATTGCGTCACCAAAACAGCCACAGGTTTGCACTACTTTAAAATAGGCCGAGTAAAAAGTGAGAAAGCCAAAGAAGACAATAAGCAGCAGTAAACCCCATACAACTCTCACGGCTCTTACACCTACCAGCAACGAGAAGCCAAGCAGCATCTCTAATGCGCAAAGAATAATCGCCATTGCAAGTGAAAAACTGCTCAGGAATGTTAATCCAAATACTTCAAAGTATTCCTCAAGCTTATAGGAAAACCCAAGTGGATCGTTAGCCTTTATCAGTCCTGAAAATATGAACAGTAAACCAACAGCAATCCGGCAAAACCAAACTAAACGGTTCTTCATTTTACTCCCAGCTTTATCAACGCAAACACCGAATAATTAAGCATATCCTGGTAATTGGCATGCACACCCTCAGAAGCAAGTGTTTGTCCTTGGTTATCTTCTATCTGTTTAACTCGTAAAATTTTCATCAAGATCAAGTCGGTAAGTGAGCTTATCCGCATGTCGCGCCAAGCTTCGCCGTAATCGTGATTTTTTGCAAACATCAGATCTTTGGTCTCTTTCACCTTTGCATCAAACATTTGTTCTACGTGTGCAGGCTCTAGTTCGTAAGAAGTATCATCTGTACTATCTAACTGCATCATGGCAATAACACAGTAATTTACTATACCAATGTACTCCCCCGTAATATCATCCCCCACTTTAGAAATTTTTTTTTCTTCCAGCGTGCGGATGCGTTGGGCTTTTATGAAAATTTGATCCGTGATTGACGACGGGCGAAGTATCCGCCAGGCAGTGCCATAATCGCGGGTCTTTTTCATAAAAAGGCCTTTGCAAACGTTGATGACCGAGTCGTATTCTACAGATGTATTGCTCACTTGAAAACTCCTTTAGTGGTATATGCGTTGCGGGCGAGTGTATTTATCCCATTTGCTCCTTCGAAAAGGGTGCGCATATATTTGCTGAATAGCGCAACAAAGATAATTAGACTGTACCTTCGTTAACTAAACAAACGATGGCTAAAGATACATTTTTTAGAAAAAAGGCAACCATAAATGCAGGCGGCAAATTGATAGACCTCTCCTCACCAAAGGTGATGGGTATTATCAATATAACACCCGACTCCTTTTATGCCGATAGCCGCAAGAACAGTTTGGATGATATTTTAAGTCAGGCAGAACGCATGCTTGCAGAAGGTGCAACCTTCCTGGATATTGGCGCTTATTCCTCAAGACCTGGCGCGGAAGATATTTCTGCCGACGAGGAACTGGACAGGTTATTACCTGCAGTACGCGCCATTGCTGAAGCCTTTCCTGATGCAGTGCTATCCATAGACACGTTTCGGGCTAAAGTTGCGGAAGCTGCTGTAAAAGCCGGAGGTCATATTGTAAATGATATTTCGGCCGGGAGTTTAGACACAAACATGTTTACCACTGTTGCCCGTTTGCAGGTGCCGTATATTCTAATGCACATGAAAGGCACACCACAAAACATGGTTAAGCTAGCAAACTATACTGACGTATTCAGTGAAGTGTTCGACTACTTTGTCGAAAAGATCTATCAGCTAAAGCGCCTCGGTGTTCACGATATCATCCTTGATCCAGGGTTTGGCTTTGCAAAAACTGCAGAACACAGTTACGAGCTTATGAAGCGTTTGGATGAACTTAAACGTCTACAGCTGCCCATATTAGCAGGAGTATCGCGCAAACGCATGATCTATGGCCTGCTGGGTACATCAGCTGACGAAGCCCTAAATGGCACTACTGCACTTAACACCATTGCACTTATGAAAGGTGCAACTATCCTGAGGGTACATGATGTGAAGGAAGCAGTAGAAGCAGTAAATGTCTGGGAAGCGGTGACGGCTTAATTTACTTTTCGATAGCCGTATGATGGCCCGTCTGCTATAGATGTACCAATAGTGATAGTGTTAGGGGTCTCTGTCCACGCATCGCTATAGTCAGGATTAGTGAACTTGATGGTACCAAATGCCAGGGTGTCGCGACGCTCGGTTATGTTAATGCTAAACTTTCCTTGCTTTTGCATTTTACCGTCAAGATATCTAATGTAGGTACTATCTCTATTAAATTGATAGATGTCGCCGTTACCTGCCGGTACTTTCGCCGGTTGTGACCATCCGCCGGAAATAGAAGCCAGTTCCCATTTTCCAAACAGGCCGGAGACTGGCACTACTTTTTTATCTTTTTTACAGGATGCCAGGAATGCTACAACAGCCATTAACAGTAAAGCCTTTTTCATAATGTGGGTTTATTGCTATTACGGGTAATTAAGCAGTTGTGCTACAGTAGGTACCTGAAATTTAAACTTCTCCGGCCAATGCCATCATCTTTAATATGTCGTCAACGTACTCGCGGCTATTTGCCAGCCGGGGTACTTTATGCTGACCTCCAATTTTACCACGTTCTTTCATCCAAGAAAAGAATGTACCCTCGGCAACTTTGCGCACCAGCGGACGCCGTAATGCCATATCCTTAAACCGTTTTGCATCGTAATCAGAATTTATGCGGCGTAAAGTCTCATCAAGAATATCAACAAACCTGTCAAATTCTCGAGGCCGCTCTTCAAATTCTATCAGCCACTCATGCGCGCCACATTCATTATCACTGAAATATACCGGTGCTGCAGTATAATCGCGTACGATAGCGCCAGTTTGAGAACAAGCTTCTGCAAGTGCCCGTTCTGCATTATCTACAATCAGTTCTTCGCCAAATGCATTTATAAAATGCTTGGTACGGCCTGTAATCTGTATGCGGTACGGGCTTAACGAGGTAAATTTAACGGTATCGCCGATCATGTACCGCCAAAGGCCAGCGTTGGTACTGATAATAAGTGCATAGTTTTTACCAAGTTCTACCTCATCTAATGTTAACGTATCGGGATGTTCGTCGTACAAGTTTTCTAAAGGCAGAAATTCATAGAAGATACCATAATCCAACATCAGCAGCATTTCGCCGGGTGTCTCCAGGTCCTGAATACCAAAGAAACCTTCAGATGCATTGTAAGTTTCCAGATAATACATCTCGTTGTTAGGTATCAGCTTTTTAAACTGCTCCCGATATGGGGTAAAATTTACTGCACCATGGAAATAAAGCTCAAGGTTGGGCCAAACCTCTAGCAAATTATTTTTACCGGTAATCTCTAATATACGTTTAAAGAGCAGGATATTCCAGGTAGGTACCCCGCTGATGCTGGTTACGTTTACATCTTTGGTGGCATACGCCATTTTTTCTATTTTCTCCTCAAAGTTCTCGAGAAGCGCTATATCCAGGTGAGGTGTACGATAAAACTCAGCCCATAGGGGCAGGTTCTTCATGATCACTGCAGAAAGGTCGCCAAAAAAGGTAGCGTCACTCAGCTGGCTTACCTGATGGCTGCCGCCGAGGGTGAGGCTTTTACCCGTAAAAATACGTGCATCGGGTCGGTTATTAAAGTAGAGAGTAAGCATATCTTTGCCACCTTTAAAATGGCACTCCTCTAAAGATTCTTCACTTACCGGTATGAATTTGCTCCTGTCGCTGGTAGTGCCTGACGACTTCGCAAACCATCGTATCTCAGATGGCCAAAGCACATTTTGCTCGCCCTTGAGCATTCGTTCTATATAAGGCTTTAGCGTATCGTACGTTTGTATTGGTACCCGCTCCTTAAAATCAATAAGATTTTCAATGCTTTTATAGTGATGCTTTTTGCCCCATTCCGTGTTTTCAGCACCAGCAACTAATTGCTCAAACCACTCTTCCTGTACTTCGTTTGGATACTTCATAAAAAGCTCTATCTGATGGATACGCTTTTTCATAAACCAGGTAAAAACAGAGTTTAAAATGGTCATACAGGATGTTTAGCAGTGCGTTTTGACGTGTTTGATAATTGGTTGCGATAAATACATAATTACCAATACCTGCCACAGCAGCTTTGAAGATGCACCGGCAGATTAAAACTAAAGAAACTTATTGAGCAAAAGTTTTTCTCTTCAAAACAAAATTTGCACCCAGGTATACTTTACGTACCAAATCATTAGCGGCGAGTACTTCCGGCACGCCGGACTCGAGTATCTTCCCTTCAAATAGCAGATAGGCGCGGTCCGTTATTGAGAGAGTCTCCTGTACATTGTGGTCGGTTATTAAAATACCGATATTGCGGTGGCGGAGTTTTGCAACCATCGCTTGTATCTCTTCTACAGCAATAGGGTCTACACCAGCAAAAGGCTCATCAAGCAGAATGAAGTTTGGTTCGGCAGCAAGCGCCCGTGCTATTTCAGTACGACGCCGTTCACCCCCGGATAGTAAGTCGCCACGATTTTTGCGTACTTTATGCAGGCTGAACTCATCTATCAGTTCCTCCAGCTTATCCCGCTGCTTATCTTTAGGCATTTTACCCATTTCCAGCACCGCTTTGATGTTATCTTCAACCGTGAGCTTTCTGAACACAGAAGCTTCCTGTGCCAGGTAACCTATACCTTTTTGTGCTCGGCGGTACATTGGATCTCCGGTTATATCCTCATCATCAAGGTATATTTTACCTTCATTAGGCTTAATAAGGCCTACTATCATGTAAAACGACGTAGTTTTACCTGCCCCATTTGGGCCAAGTAACCCAACGATTTCGCCCTGCGAAACGTTGAACGTTACGTCGCTTACAACAGTGCGCTGTTTATACTTTTTAATCAGATGTTCTGCCCGTAATATCATAAAGCCCTAGCCCTCTTTATCTCCCGTAACGTGAGACTGGTGGTATTGTTATATTATATGCCGCCGGTACTGTTTGGTTTAGTAGCTCACATTTACTTAAACGGAACTAAATCTAATCCCTTTTATATTCAATTGGATGCTTCGCTGCTCGCGCCAAACATTCTCTTCGATGGTATAACACACATCAAAAGGTACATTCGGTTTTAGCATTGGCAGGTACTCGCCATGGTTAAAAGCAATACAGCTAAACGCCGCCGACCACGGCTGTATTATATTCATTTTTATGTGATTACCACCCACCAACCCTGCATTGCCGCTAACATACACATTTTTGGTTAGGAACACCGGTGCCATATTCTCCGGGCCGAATGGTGCAAACTGCGCCATTATCCTGAAAAATTTCGAATCAATATCGCTGAGGTTCAACTCCGCATCGATAACAATCTGCTGTGTTAGTTGCTCTTCGCTAATGCTGGTGCTTACTACTTCTTCAAACCGGTGCATAAAAGCGTCGACATTCTCGGGCTTCATAGTTAAACCAGCTGCATAACGATGACCACCAAACTGTATCAGCAGGTCACTACAGCCGCAAAGTGCTTCGTAGAGGTCATACCCTAATACCGAGCGTGCTGAACCTGCCACATGCCCATTAGAGCGGGTAAGCACCACTGTCGGCCGGTAATACTTCTCAGTTAACCGCGATGCTACAATGCCGATAACACCCTTATGCCAGTTCTCGTTGAAAACAACGGTAGATTTTCGCTTGATCAGTGCTTCATCACTATCAATCATACCCAAGGCTTCATCAGTAATCTGCTGATCGTGTCCTTTGCGCTCCGCATTTCGGCTGTTTATCAACAACCCTTGTTCCTTTGCTTTATCTTCATGGCAGGCGATCAGAAGTTTCACCGCATCTTTTGCATCAGCTATACGCCCGGCAGCATTAATGCGGGGACCTAATGAGAATACAACATCAGAAATGGTGTAAGGGCCACCACGGCCAGATACCTCCATAAGCGTTTTAATTCCAATGCAAGGGTCGTTGTTAATCTTTTGCAAACCAAGGTGTGCCAGCACACGGTTTTCACCTGTGATGTGTACAATGTCGCAGGCAATGCTTATAGCGGCTAAGTCGTAATACTCGGCAACTTGCTCAAAAGGCAAATCATGTTTCTGAGTGTAAGCTTGGGCAAGCTTAAAGCCGATGCCACAACCGGAAAGCTCTTTATAAGGATAATCGCAATCAGCTCTTTTAGGATCCAGTATAGCTACGGCATCCGGTAACTCGTCGCCGGGTAAGTGATGGTCACAAATAATGAAATCGATATTAAGGGTATTCGCGTAAGCAATTTTATCAACAGACTTGATACCACAGTCAAGTGCGATAATCAGCGTAAAGCCGTGCTCTGCAGCATAATCAATCCCCTGCGTTGATATCCCATACCCCTCTTTATAGCGGTCGGGAATGTAGTATTCTATGTTGCCATGATGTTTTTTAAAGAAGCTATATACCAGCGAAACGGCCGTAGTACCGTCCACATCATAGTCGCCAAAAACTAAAAACTTCTCGTTGCGGGCTATTGCAAGGTCAATACGATCGATAGCTTTTTCCATATCCTGCATCAGAAATGGATCATACAGGTGCAGCTCGCTTGGCCTGAAAAAAAAACGGGCTTCTTCGAAACTGCTAATAGCCCTATGAGCAAGCAGGTTAGCTAATACCGGACTTATGTTAAGCTCAGTCGCTAAATGCTCTATCACTTCAGTACTACCGGCATCTTTCAATACCCATCGTTTGGCCATATCAATAGAAAATAAGATGACAAAGATAGCGGTTTCGCATTAACCCTTACTAACGCCTCTGTCGCTAAAATACCATCAACATTAAAACGTATTTTGCCCTGGCTTGCTAATCCGCAATTTACAGTTATCAGCACATGCATGAATTCGCCCAAAGCATTCATTCCTAACGCTATCAACCACTTAACTATACAAAATTATTATTTGCTAAAACCTTTTTAAACCGTATTTTTGCAAACTTAATTTTTAAATACAAAGATGTCAGCAACCGAGGTGAATACAAAAACTACAGCCCCAACCAATGTGGTGGAGAAGAAAGGTAGTTTTATTCAGGAGAATCAAAAAAGCTTACTATTTATAGCTGGAGCTATTATTGTTTTAGTTGTAATATACATTGCTTACTTAAGGCTTTACCTGGCTCCTCGTGAAGTTACTGCAGCTAATCAGATGCATGTAGCACAGGAATACTGGGCCAAGAAAGACTGGGACAAGGCTATTAAGGGTGCTGATAGCTATCCTGGCTTTGAGAAAATTATTGCTGATTACAGTAATACCAAAACTGCTAACCTGGCTTATTTTTACCTTGGCGTTGCTTACCTCAATAAAGGCGAGTTCCGTAAGGCTATTGATAACTTCAACAGCTATCGTGGAGATGATGTTATGGTGGCGGCAGAAGCTTACGGTGGCGCAGCGGACGCTTACGTAGAACTTAAAGATTACGACAAAGCAGAGACCTACTTTAAAAAAGCGATTGATAAAGCTAATAACCAGTTCTTATCTCCCGTTTACCTGAAAAAATTAGGCCTTGTTTACGAAGCTAAAAACGACAATAAGGCAGCTGCTGAAAGCTATAAGAAAATAAAGACAGATTACCCGGCAAGTGCTGAAGCCCAAAACATTGATGAGTATATTGCACGTGCTGAGGCAAAATCATAAGTACTACAAGTAAAAGTAAAAAGGTTGAAAATGGCCCGCGTAGTTTGCGGTAACATTTTCAACCTTTTTTTATTTAAAACCTTTAAGCGATTAATTAATAACGATCAACGTATGGCATCATCATTAAAAAACCTCTCTGATTTTTCAACTGCGTCAGATATCCCTTCTGCAGAAGATTTTACATTTGGTATTGCCGTAGCAGAATGGAATGCTGAAGTTACCGGCGCTTTATACAAAGGTGCATTTGACACTTTAGTTAAATATGGCGCAAAAGAGGAGAATATACATAGCTACCCTGTTCCGGGTAGTTACGAACTTGTTGCAAGTGCCGACCTTTTGCTGCAAACGGGTAAGTTTGATGCTATTATATGTTTAGGTTGTGTGATACAGGGCGAAACCCGTCACTTCGATTTTATATGTGACGCGGTTGCAAATGGTCTGTATACTGTTGGTGTAAAATATGCTAAACCTGTTATATTTGGTGTGTTAACCACTAACGATCAGCAACAGGCAATTGACAGGGCAGGCGGCAAACATGGCAACAAAGGAGACGAGGCTGCTGTAACAGCGATTAAAATGGCCAAGTTGGCTGCAAAATTAAAGGAGTAAAAACGTATTATTGTGTTTACAAAAATAAAAATGAAAAAAGCACTTTACATTGCTGTTGTAGCATTGGCTTTAGGTTGCAGCATATCTTCATGCTCTAACAAACTTTGTCCGGCTTATGGCTCCTACCCTAATAGGGGAAGGTAGGAACGGTGTGTTGTTTATAGCTTTAATTAAAACCTACGCAGTTTTACATTGTATTAACTATTAACAAAGTTTATACTCGTAATTTTGCTTTATGGAATGGATATCGTTAGATACTGCGGCGCAGATAGATAATATTAAACAAAATCAAGGCTATAGTTTAATATTTAAACATAGTACACGCTGTTCTATCAGCATGATGGCCAAGAGGCGATTTGAACTCGACTGGGAAAACCTGCCTGATGATATGCCCCTCTATTTTCTTGACTTGATTAAACATCGTGAACTATCGAATAAAATTGCGACAGATTTCCAAGTACATCACGAATCTCCTCAATTGCTGTTAATAAAAGATGGCGAGTGTGTACTTGACCAATCACATGGTGCTATTTCAGTAGACGAAGCCGTTTCGGTATTGAACTAAGTATTGTTTTACAGCTATAAAAAAATTAGAACTCAATAAAAAAGGCCCGCCAAAAGCGGGCCTTAATATTTTATGAGTCTTAAACTTATACCGAAAACGAAGATCCACAACCGCAGGTGCTTGCTGCATTAGGATTGTTAAAGGTAAATCCACGGGCATTCAATCCATCCTGAAAGTCTATCTGCATACCGGCAAGGTAAAGGCCATGCGCTTTATGCATGTACACTTTAATACCATCAATAATGAATTCCTGATCGCCATCCTTCTTTTGATCGAAGCCAAGAACATAGTTCATGCCCGAACAGCCACCACCTTCAACACCAACACGCAGGCCAAACTCGTCCGAAATCTCCTGCTGATCTTTAAGCTTAAAAAGTTCTTTAACGGCACCCGGTGTAAACGTAACAGGTGCGGTAAGGGTTTCAACAACAGCGCTCATCTTATTTTATATTTAAACACACAAATATAAGCTAAAATGCGGATTTTTGTTTCGGCCTGGATATTATGACCTCTGCCTAACATTACCTAAAATGATGCTTTATAGTTTACTAATCGACATTCTTAAATATTCCGTTGCTGGCATTGGCGTGGTTTACGTTGCTTTTTATATGCTTAAACCATATCTGGATAAATCTCAAAATTTGCAGATATTGGAGATAAAAAAAGCCGTAAGTACCCAAACACTGCCACTTAAATTACAAGCCTATGAGCGCCTGGTGTTGTTTGTAGACAGGATAAACCCTGCTAATATGCTTATAAGGTTAAACGGCAACAACCTGTCTGCTGCAGAATTACAAGTGGTTATCCTTAACGAGATCCGCACGGAACTGCAGCACAATACTACCCAGCAAATATATGTGAGCACCCGTGCCTGGAGCGTCATCCGCAAGGTAAAGGATGATACCGTTTCCCTGATCAACAACGCGGTTCAGGGCTTACCGGAGAGTGCCACAGGACTAGATCTTGGTCGGATGCTATTAAATCATTTAGGCAAAGTTGAAGATAACCCTTATGACATTGCCACCAACTTGCTGCGCCAGGACCTGGAAGACCTTTTTTGATCTACCTTCAGCAATAGCTTAAACAAGCATAAATAAACCGGTTTACAGCCGTTTTCACGAGCAGAAATCTTTAAAAACCACACTTAATTAAGCATAGCGATGAGTAAAAAATTCACCACTTCTTCCGGCATTGAAATTAAGGAGGTTTATACTCAGCCATCCGGTATGGAAGAGCTTCCCGGTGAGTTTCCTTACACCCGTGGGATACAAAAAGACATGTATCGTGGTAAGCCCTGGACCATGCGCCAGTATGCTGGTTTTTCAACAGCCGAAGAAAGCAACAAACGCTACCATTACCTGCTAGGTCAGGGGACCATGGGTCTTTCAGTTGCCTTTGACCTGCCCACCCAAATAGGTTATGACAGCGATCATGAACTAGCCGAAGGCGAAGTGGGCAAAGTGGGCGTTGCCATAGACTCGTTAAAGGATATGGAGATTTTGTTCAACGGCATAGAGCTGAAGAATATTACTACGTCCATGACCATCAACGCTACAGCCTCTATACTGCTGGCAATGTATATTGCCCTGGCGAAAAAACAAGGTGCTGATCTTAAGCAACTATCAGGCACCATTCAAAACGACATCTTAAAAGAATACGCAGCAAGGGGAACCTACATCTACCCTCCCGGCCCATCCATGCGGCTCATCACCGATATATTTGAGTACTGCAGTAAAGAAGTTCCTAAATGGAACACCATTTCCATCTCAGGATACCACATACGTGAGGCAGGGTCCACCGCCGTACAAGAACTTGCCTTTACACTTGCTAATGGCAAGGCTTACTTAAAAGCAGCACAAAGCAAAGGGTTAGACATTAATGTATTTGCGAAAAGGCTCTCCTTCTTTTTTAACTGCCACAACAACTTTTTTGAAGAGATTGCAAAATTTCGGGCGGCAAGGCGTATGTGGGCCAATATCACTAAGAAACTTGGCGCTACCGACCCGTCTGCACAAAAGCTTCGTTTCCATACACAAACAGGGGGCTCTACCCTTACTGCGCAGCAGCCCATGAATAATATTGTAAGGGTAAGCATGCAGGCCCTGGCAGCGGTGCTTGGCGGCACACAATCCTTACATACCAACGGTTATGACGAAGCTCTTTCCCTCCCAACAGAGGCCGCAGCCAAAATAGCTTTGCGTACCCAGCAGATCATCGCTTTTGAAAGCGGCGCTACCGATACTGTAGACCCGCTGGCCGGCTCGTTCTTCATAGAAGAGCTTACCAACGAAATTGAAAAAGCCGCCCAGGTGTATATAGATAAGATAGACGCTATGGGGGGATCGGTAAAAGCGATTGAGCAGGACTACATGCAGCAGCAGATAGCAGCATCGGCATACCAGTATCAAAATGACATAGAAAGCGGCGAAAAAACACTGGTGGGGGTAAATAAATTTAATGAGCCTGAACCTGTGGGAGATACCGTTTTCCGGGTTGATGATGCCATCCGGCAGAAACAAATAGAGCAAAAACAGCGTTTAAAAGAAGAACGAAACAACGCAGAGGTAACACTTGCACTGCAGGAATTGAGAATTGCAGCCGGCGGCACGGCCAATCTGATGCCTTACATTTTAACCGCGGTAGAGCGCTATGCAACACTCGGTGAAATCGCGGATGTGCTCCGGGAAATATTTGGAGAGCATTAATTACAAGTTATTATTTTATCTAATTTTTAAAACGAATTTACCTTTTAAATAAAGGCAAATTTGCGGGATTTTGTTGTTTAAACTTTTAAAAACGCCTTTCCGTTGAATGTGAGCAGATAATGAAAAAACGCATGCGAAAGATATAATTTAATATGAATTTAACCTTAAAATAAGTGCCGTTTGGCAAAAAAATAATTAACAAAAAAACTAACATTTAATTTTTTGAACCGCTTTTTTTTTGAATATTCGATGTTCCGAAACGGCGAGAAAACCAGCTTAGCGGGATACTGAAAATCAAATAATTACTGATATTTATATGGAAAAAACTTGTACTACCGTTTGGAATAGTTGCTTGCAAATCATCAAAGACAACATACCGGCCCAGAGTTTCAAAACCTGGTTTGAGCCGATTAAAGCGTTGAGGATGGAAGGCAGCGTACTTACCATACAGGTTCCAAGTTTATTTTTTTACGAATGGCTGGAAGAGCACTATGTTGGCCTGTTGCGCAAGACTATAAAAAAACAACTGGGCGACGAAGGACGGCTGGAGTATAATATAGTTGTAGAGCAGTCTACCAAGCAGCCTTATACCACCAATATGCCGTCGAACGGTAACGGTGCCGAATCTAAACACCAAAGCATGCCTATCCCTATTGCTATCAATAAGGATATAAAAAACCCATTTGTTATACCAGGCCTTAAAAAGCTTAACGTTGACCCTCAACTTAACCGCAACTACACGTTTGAAAGTTTTGTAGAGGGCGATTGCAACCGTTTAGCGCGTTCTGCGGGCTATGCTGTTGCAGCAAAACCGGGCGGCACGTCTTTTAACCCGCTCATGATCTATGGCGGTGTAGGTTTAGGTAAAACACACCTGGCACAGGCAATTGGCAATGAGATAAAACGCACCTTACCTGACAAGCTTGTTTTATACGTAAGCTGCGAAAAGTTTACCCAGCAGTTTGTTGACGCTTTAAAACACAACAACATTAACGACTTTGTTAATTTTTATCAGGCGATAGATGTGCTGATCATGGACGATGTGCACAACTTTGCAGGTAAGGAAAAAACACAGGACTTCTTCTTCCACATATTTAACCACCTGCACCAAAGCGGCAAACAGCTGATCATCACATCAGATAAAGCCCCTAAAGATTTGGCAGGTTTAGAAGAGCGTTTATTGTCACGTTTCAAATGGGGTTTATCTGCCGACCTGCAGGTTCCTGATTTGGAAACCCGCATGGCTATCTTGAAAAACAAGATCTATCAGGACGGTATTGAACTATCAAATGATGTGGTAGAATATGTTGCCCACAACATTGATAACAACGTACGCGAACTGGAAGGTGCCATGGTGAGCCTGCTGGCACAAAGCACACTCAATCGTAAAGAAATAGACCTGAACCTGGCCAAGCAAATGCTAAAGAATTTTGTAAAAAATTCTGCCAAGGAGATATCAATGGAATACATCCAAAGCCTGGTTTGCGAATATTTTGAGGTACCAATTGATATGGTCAAGTCTCAAACACGTAAGCGTGAGATTGTGCAGGCAAGGCAAATATCAATGTACCTCGCCAAGGCACACACCAAAAGTTCATTGAAATCGATAGGGCACTTTTTTGGCGGACGCGACCACTCTACCGTAATATACGCTTGCCAAACTGTAGAAGACCTGATAGATACCGACAAAAAATTTAAAGGCTACGTAGCCGATATACAGAAGAAATTGAAGATGTCGTAAGACGTTTTAAAATAGAAAGCCTCGCAAATTGCGGGGCTTTTTGTTTAGTAAACTTTTAGCTAACTTGTACTAAACTAACCAATCATGAAAACCTTTTTACTTGTAGTCTCCTTATTTGCATTTTCTGCAACAGCCTTTTGCCAAACCGATAAAGACGATGTAAAGAAAACCATAACTACCATGTTTGATGGCATGCGCAAAGGAGATAGTACTGTATTACGCACAACTTTCCATAAAGATATGGTGCTGCAAAGCGTGGTAAATAAAAAGGATGGTACCACAGCGCTCCTTACCGAGAAAGCAGATGAGTTTGTAAAGCAGGTAGGTACGCCGCACAAGGAGGTATACGACGAACGCATTACCTGGGGCGACATCAAGATAGATGGCGCGCTTGCAAGCATATGGACGCCATACAAGTTCTACCTCGGCGACAAGTTCAGCCATTGCGGAGTTAACTTCTTCCAACTAATGAAAACCGCCACAGGCTGGAAGATTATTTATATTGTTGATACCCGCCGTAAGGATAACTGTCCTGAATAAGCATTATGGCAATTTGGATAGCGATAATCGCTCTTCGCGCGCTGTTACGTACTTAATTGGTGTTGTCATCAACAAAATAAGCAATTTGCTACCTACCAGCGGTAATAGTGACAACACCAATGAAGCAAATAGCGCATTGGAAAAAGCTATTCAGATAAAAAAGACATGTCCTTCTAAGGCGTTTCATAGTTTTTGAATATGAGCGATGCCAGCTTTATTGAAGAACAGTATGAAGATATCATCTCGGGTATAAAGCCTGAGTGGGTTTTTAAACAGGAACAGCTAAGCGAATACTTGCTTGCGTTACCCACCTGGAGACAAGCAATCTATTTTATTGTCAATCTTGACAATCAGGTTTTCAATGGCGGGTTCCACCAATACTTCACAAACCGTTATGGTGCATTTGCTCAGGAAGCCATAAACGCGTTAATTATGATAGGTGCGACAGACACCGCAAAGATCGTTAAGCGAGCTTACCAACTGGTTAACGCTGCTAACGATGCTCCGGTAGTTTTTCAAGAGAAAATATTGAAAAAAAGGTACAAGAATCTAATTACCGATGAAGATTTGTTTGAGCCACTTAATCAGCTTGATAAGGCTTATGCGAATAATGGAGAAGATGTGATGGAAATGCTGCTAAATTTTATAACAGGTAATAGTTAAAAGCCGAGATTATACATTTCGCACTTGTTGGTATCGTCATTAACAAATAGGAACCTCCAATTTACCACCCAGGGCAGTGGAAATTTCGCTTTCAGCCACCTGTAACATTCCCGTTATCAGTCCAGTACATGGTTACCTTCTTTCGTGCGCGGTATCAATTAAAAACCAATTACGATCATGAAGACAAGAACCCTTATTCTGCTGGGAAGCATTGCTTTACTTGCAGCCTGCCAAGGCAAACACGGTGACTATGAAATGGCGAATACTGACAAACGTGCCTTTGACAGTGCCACGGCGGACACGGCAGCTGCGGACAGCGCTGCTATAGCCAAACTGGTGAAGACAGCTGATATAAGCTTTAAGGTTAAGAATGTACAACAAACCGGCGATACCATCTCTGCGTTAACGGCACGTATTGGTGGTATGGTTATGCATCACCAGATGACATCCAGTGTAAACAACAGCGAGGATATACATGTCAGCGGCGACTCATTGATGCGGGTATCTGCTTTTAGCACAAGTGCAGATATGACCGTTAAGGTACCATCTGCCAGGCTGCAGGAGTTCATGACCAAGATAAGCCACATGGGCCTGTATGTTACCCGGCGGCAAATGGACATTGAGGATAAATCTTTAGATTACTTATCAACCAAGCTGAAGTTACAAAGCCGTAAAGAACTGGTAGCACAGCAAAAAAGCGGTAAGGTAACGATAAAGGATCCGCAGAAAGTGCTCTGGCTGAAGGATGACATGACAGACGGACAAATTGAAAACCAGCAGATTGATCAGAATGTGCGATACAGCAATGTTAGTCTGGCGTTTTTCCAGAGCAATACTATATTGAAAGAAATGATTGCTAATGATGACCCTTCGGCATACCAGCTGCCTTTTTTTAAACGCCTGTTGATGGCCCTTGCAAACGGATGGACGATATTTGTTGAGCTTATTTTAGGGTTAGCGTATTTGTGGGTGCTGATACTTGCCGGCGTGGGCTTGTGGATAGGCTATAAAACTTATAAAAAGAATTACCCATCACCGGTAAGCAAAAGCATTTAAAAACAATCTGAAGTAACAGCCACTTCCTGCATAAAAAAGGCGGCCCGAACATTTGTTCGGCCGCCTTTTTTAATGATACTCTTACTATCCAAGCTTTTTATAGCGGATTCTTTTCGGCGCAACATCACCGAGGCGCTTCTTGCGATTCTCTTCGTATTCGCTGTAGTTTCCTTCAAAAAAGTAAACCTGCGAGTTCCCTTCAAATGCCAGTATATGCGTGCATATACGATCAAGGAACCAGCGGTCGTGACTGATGATTACCGCACAACCGCCAAAGTTCTCCAGCGCCTCTTCAAGGGAACGGAGTGTATTTACGTCGATGTCATTGGTAGGCTCATCCAGCAGCAGTACGTTAGATCCTTTTTTAAGGGTGATAGCCAAGTGCACACGGTTGCGTTCACCACCTGATAGTACACCTACTTTTTTCTGCTGATCGGCGCCATTAAAGTTAAACTTAGATACATATGCCCTTGAGTTAAGCGGTCTATTTCCTACCATTACGTTGTCCAGCCCGCCGGTAACGTTTTCCCAAACAGATTTAGCAGGATCAAGGTCGTCGTGCATTTGGTCTACATAACCCAGCGCAACGGTCTCTCCCACTCTGAAGGTACCCGCATCTGGCTGATCCTGCCCCGTAATTAACCTGAACAATGTTGTTTTACCTGCACCGTTCGGGCCTATGATGCCTACTATACCGGCAGGCGGCAGCGAAAAGGTAAGGTTATCAAACAAAACTTTGTCACCGTATGCTTTGGTAACGCCGTTGGCCTCTATCACCACATTACCCAAACGCGGGCCCGGCGGAATAAACAGTTCCAGCTTTTCTTCTTTCTCCTTTGTTTCCTCGGATGCTAACTTGTCATAGTTTGACAAACGGGCTTTTGACTTAGCATGGCGCCCTTTCGGACCCATCCTCACCCATTCAAGCTCACGCTCCAGCGTTTTCTGGCGTTTGCTTTCACTTTTCTCTTCCTGGGCTAAGCGCTTAGCTTTCTGATCAAGCCATGACGAGTAGTTACCTTTCCACGGAATACCTTCTCCCCTATCAAGTTCAAGTATCCATCCTGCAACATTATCAAGAAAGTAACGGTCGTGCGTTACAGCTATAACAGTTCCTTTGTATTGTTTAAGGTGCTGCTCCAGCCAATCAATAGATTCCGCGTCAAGGTGGTTGGTGGGCTCGTCCAGAAGCAATACATCAGGCTCCTGCAACAGTAAACGGCATAGTGCCACACGACGGCGTTCACCACCGGAAAGCACAGCAATTTTAGTTTCGGGCTCAGGGCAGCGCAGTGCATCCATAGCACGCTCCAGCTTGGTATCTATCTCCCATGCACCAATAGCATCAATCTGATCCTGTAATTCGCCCTGGCGGCTCATCAGCTTGTCCATTTTGTCGGCATCGCTGTAGTACTCTTCCAGGCCAAACTTCTCATTTATGTCCTCGTATTCCTTTAGGAGGGCCATGGTGGTAGCAACACCTTCCTCAACTACTTCCTTTACGGTTTTTTCAGGATCAAGCTCCGGCTCCTGGCTCAGGTAACCAACCGTGTACCCGGGCGAGAAAACTACTTCGCCTATATTGGTTTTATCAATCCCTGCAATTATCTTAAGAAGCGATGACTTACCGGAACCATTAAGACCTATAACGCCGATTTTTGCTCCGTAAAAGAACGACAGGTATATATTCTTGAGTACAGTTTTTTGTGGCGGATAAACTTTACTTACCCCTGCCATTGAAAAAATTATCTTTTCGTCAGCCATGCTTTTAACGCGGTTTATTTAGTGGGACACAAATATAGAATGGATTTTTGCACCTGCGATTATTTTCATCTAAAATTCACTGGAGGTATTGTATTTTACAATGCAAATGTTTTGGTTTGTAATAAACCCAAACCACTTTACGGCCCCAAAACGAATGTGCCGTATTGTCATACAAGAACATGACTATATGCCCTGCTAAATATAATTTGCATAATGGGCTTAAACAATTTACAGTAATCTATATCTAAATAATAGATTTACCGTAATTATATTAACTATCAGGCGGTTTACGGAGTAACAAAACAAACAACTGCCGATTTTTATTTCATATTTACAGCCGGTGTATCATTATATTGTCTGTTTGCGATGAATGTAAAAAGTTGGCAATATTGTTGATAAATCTAAAAGCAATCGCCTGACTAATGGAAACAAAATTTTAGATTAGGACGATCATAATCAGAAAGGTATATATGGAAGCTAAATTTTCGCCTCGGGTTAAAGATGTGATACAGTACAGCAGGGAAGAGGCGTTGCGCCTCGGCCATGATTATATTGGAACTGAGCACCTTTTGCTCGGCCTCATTCGTGATGGGGACGGCGTAGCAATCAAATTATTAAAAGGGCTTACCGTTGATACCGCCAAATTACGCCGTGCTGTAGAAGATGCCGTAAAAGGAACAGTTGGCACTAACGTACATATAGGCAGTATCCCGCTAACCAAACAAGCAGAAAAAGTATTAAAAATCACTTACCTGGAGGCCAAGATATTTAAGAGCGATGTGATAGGTACCGAGCACCTGTTGCTTTCTATCCTGCGCGATGAAGATAACATTGCTTCACAGATACTTATGCAATTTAACGTGAACTACGAAGTTTTTAAAAGCGAAGTAGAATCACACAAAAATGATGTTACCGACGAAATGCCAGGTTCATCAACAGGCGGCGATGACGACTTTAAAGAGGACGATGGCTTTACACAACCGAAAAAGGTATCTGACATCAAGTCTAAAACGCCAGTATTGGATAACTTTGGACGCGACCTTACAAAAGCAGCGGAAGAAGGAAAGCTTGATCCAATTGTAGGCCGCGAGAAAGAGATAGAGCGTGTATCGCAGATACTTTCACGCCGTAAAAAGAACAACCCTATACTTATAGGTGAGCCAGGTGTTGGTAAAAGTGCCATCGCTGAAGGCTTAGCCCTTAGGATAGTTCAGCGTAAAGTATCCCGCGTATTGTTTAACAAACGTGTTGTTACCCTGGATCTTGCTTCGCTGGTAGCTGGTACAAAGTACCGCGGCCAGTTTGAAGAACGCATGAAAGCAGTAATGAACGAGTTAGAGAAATCTCCGGATGTTATCCTCTTCATAGACGAGATACATACTATTGTTGGTGCTGGTGGCGCCTCAGGTTCGTTAGATGCATCTAACATGTTTAAACCGGCTTTGGCACGTGGAGAGATACAATGCATCGGCGCTACCACGCTTGACGAGTATCGCCAGTATATTGAGAAAGATGGCGCTTTAGACCGTCGTTTTCAAAAGGTAATGGTTGAACCTGCCTCACCGGACGAAACCATCGAGATATTGAATCGCATTAAAGAGAAGTACGAAGAACACCACGGCGTTACCTACACTCCTGAAGCGATAAACGCCTGCGTTACCTTGACCACCCGTTACATTACCGACAGGTTCCTGCCTGATAAGGCTATTGATGCGCTGGACGAATCAGGTTCTCGAGTGCACCTGACCAATATCCATGTTCCGCAGAACATTTTGGATATTGAGCAAAAGATAGAGCAGATCAAGATTGAAAAGAACAAAGTTGTTCGTAGTCAGAAATATGAAGAGGCTGCAAAGCTGCGCGATACTGAAAAGCATCTTTTAGAAGAACTTGAGCAAGCTAAATCTGCTTGGGAAGCCGAAACCAAATCTAAGCGCTACACCGTATCTGAAGACAACGTGGCAGAAGTTGTTGCCATGATGACCGGTATACCAGTACAGCGCGTGGGTCAGGCCGACAGCCTTAAGCTGCTGAACATGAATGAAACTATAGCTAACAAGATCATAGGCCAGGATGATGCCATTAAAAAGCTGACCCGCGCCATCCAGCGCACACGTGCCGGATTGAAAGATCCTAAGAAGCCAATTGGTTCATTCATCTTCTTAGGTCCTACTGGTGTTGGTAAAACAGAGCTTGCTAAAGAACTTGCCCGCTTTATGTTCGACACCGAGGATGCTTTGATACAGATAGACATGAGCGAGTACATGGAAAAATTCGCTGTGTCACGCTTGGTGGGTGCGCCTCCGGGTTACGTAGGATATGAAGAAGGCGGACAACTTACTGAGAAAGTACGCCGGAAGCCATACGCTGTAGTTTTGCTTGATGAGATTGAGAAAGCACACCCGGATGTATTCAACATTCTGTTACAAGTGCTTGATGAAGGTCAGCTGACTGACTCATTAGGACGTAAAGTAGACTTTAGGAACACCATCATCATCATGACATCAAACATTGGTGCACGCCAGTTGAAGGATTTTGGTCAGGGTGTAGGTTTCTCTACCAGTGCTAAGACAACCCAAGCAGAATCTCACTCTCGTGGTGTAATAGAGAACGCTTTAAAACGTGCTTTCGCACCGGAGTTCCTGAACCGTATAGACGACGTTATAGTGTTCAACTCGCTTGGTAAGGATGAGATCTTCAAGATCATTGACATCGAGCTGGCATCGCTGTTTGGCCGTGTGAATACACTAGGCTACAAGATAGAGCTAACACTTGCTGCCAAGGAGTTTATTGCAGAAAAAGGCTATGATTCTCAATTCGGTGCACGTCCACTTAAACGCGCTATTCAGAAATATCTGGAAGACCCAATTGCCGAAGAAATCCTGAAAGGTGAACTTACAGAAGGTGATACCATGGAAGTAGATTACGACAAAGAAGCCGACGCGATTAAGATACTTGATAAAAACAAAACTGCCGGCGAAAACAAACCGGAAGAAGAGCAACAATCATAAGTTGATCTTTGATAACTTAAAGCCCTGCAGTACTACTGCGGGGCTTTTTTAGTTTAGGTATTAGGGCATTCGACTTGGACATTTGGTTAATTGCTGTATAGTTTAACCTCGCAACAAATATGTCAAAATCCAAGTTAAACCTTTTCTATAAAAATTGTTCTTATAGATATATATAACCATCATGAAAAAAACTTTATCTATCCTGTGCCTGTCTTTTATAATGCTGGCAGTTGCATCTTGTAAAAAAGAAACCATTGTTCAAGGGAACACCAATCAAACTGTTTATGCAACCAACGTATCTAATTGGGAACTCACCAACGATGGTGGTGGCTCTTACGTTGTTGATATACCTGTTTCTAAGCTCGACAAAACTTACAGCGAGTATGGTGCCGTATTAGTTTATATAACCAGACCCGGCGGTACCGAGTGGGAGCAGATCCCGGAGATATATGGCGGCCGTGCATTTAGCTTTACACATGACGTTGGCAGGGTTTCTATCTATGCCCAAAACCCAACGGGTACACTTACGAAGCCTGATCCTATTGATGTAAAAATAGTGCTAATCGATTCGAACGTCGATTAATCATCAGACTATAACAGAGAAGGCCGTCGGATATCCGAAGGCCTTTTCTGTTTATAAAGAACTGTATAGAGCAACTCCACTTGTGAGTGCAGAACAATCACCAATTACTCTCCCATTCTTTCTATTACGGCTTGCGTAACGCCGGTTGTAGAAAAGCCGCCATCATGAAACAGATTTTGCATGGTAACCATTTTGGTAAGATCGCTAAATAAGGTTACTACGTAATCAGCACACTGGCTAGCATCTGCATTACCTAGCGGACTCATTCTTTCGGCATAGTTGATGAAGCCATCAAAACCCTTTACGCCGCTACCTGCTGTAGTGCGGGTTGGCGATTGTGATACGGTGTTAACACGTACATGCTTTTTTACACCATATTGGTATCCAAAGTTGCGGGCTATGCTTTCCAAATATGCTTTATTATCTGCCATGTCATTATAGTCAGGGAATACGCGTTGGGCGGCTATATAGGTAAGTGCCACAACAGACCCCCACTCGTTTATAGCATCCAGCTTCATGGCTGTTTGCAATACGCGGTGAAAGCTCAATGCAGATATATCAAGGCCTTTATGGGTAAAATCATAATTATTGTCGGTATAAGGGATGCTCTTACGAACATTTAGGCTCATACCTATAGAATGGAGCACAAAATCAACACCGCTGCCAAAATGCTCAAGAGATTTGGTAAACAAATTAGTTACGTCCTCATTACTGGTTACGTCAGCTGGTATAACCGGCGCGTTGCATTCTTCGGCAAGCTTGTTTAGTTCGCCCATGCGCAGGGCTAAAGGTGAGTTAGTTAGTACTATTTCAGCACCTTCTTCATGGCAGCGTTGTGCCACTTTCCAGGCAATTGATTGCTCATTAAGGGCGCCGAAGATAATTCCCTTTTTACCTTTTAATAAATTGTAAGCCATCGTTTTTAGTTTTGTAAGTAGGGCAAAGGTAATTTTTATTTACGAATTCAGAATTGCGGATTTAGAGCAGATTTTGTTTAGCTGCACTTACTTTTTAAGTAGCTCCCTGGCATTCAGCAGGGCACTTTCACCAGGTTTATCCCCGCTAAGCATTTTAGCTATTTCCAAAACGCGTTCATCATCATTTAATTTCTTTATGCGTGTATTGGTAACAGCCGCATTATTGTCTTTGTATACAAAGTAATGGCTGTTGCCTTTTCCGGCAATTTGCGGTAGATGTGTAATAGTAATCACCTGCAAGTTGCCGGATAAACGTTCCATTACCTGCCCCACCTTATTAGCTACTTCGCCGCTAACACCGGTATCAATTTCATCAAAAATAATAGTTGGCAGCGCGGTATACTCCGCAATGAGAGATTTGATGCTCAGCATCAGCCGACTCAACTCACCACCAGATGCTACCTTACTCATGTCTGCCAAGGCATGCCCCTTGTTGGCCGAAAACAGGAAACGGACGTTATCAATCCCGTTCTTTGTAAGATTATCGCCCGTCCTTTGTATTTCAGTGCGCCCTGCTTCTATTTCTAACGCAGAGTTATCCATGCCCATTTCTGCAAGAGTTGTCAAAACCTTAGTTTTTATGGCAGGTATTGCCTTCTTGCGATTGGCTGACAGTTGAGCTGCAAGCTCTTCAAGTTCTGTTCTGGCTGCTGCTATCTGCTTGTTTAATTTCTCTACCGCCTCGTCCCCAAAAACAGCCTGTTGTATTTTGTCGGACAGGATATTTTGAATATCCAGCAGCTCAGCGTTTGTGCTAACCCGATGTTTCTTTTGAAGGTTGTAAATCAGGCTCAATCGGGTATTTACTTCTTCGGCACGCGCCTCGTTGGTAAATGTTTTCTGCTCTAAGCCTTCTATCTCTGCTGCTATATCCTTCAATTCAATAAGCGTACTCTTCAGTCGCTCATTAAGTTCTTCAACTTCGGGCGTAAATTTTTCAATGCCTGATAGTTGTTGCCCAGCCTCGCGAAGCTGAATTATAGCCGATGTTTCTCCTTCATGCATCAGGTAATGCGCGCCCAGCAAATTGCGTTTAATTTCTTCTGCATTATTGAGCGTGTAAAGTTCTTTTTCTAACAGCTCCTGCTCATCAGCACTCAGTCCTGCTTTCTCCAATTCATCAAATTGAAACTGGAAATAGTCAAGGTCTGCCTTGGCTTTATCATTCTCCTCTATTAATTGCTGCAACTCACTCAAAGCCTTACGGTAGGACTTGTACTTGCCCTTGTAATTATTCAGCAATTCTACGTGACCTGCAACTCCGTCCACAACCAGCAACTGGAACTCAGGGTCGTTTATTTCCCGTGTGGCATGCTGAGAATGTATATCAATAAGCTTTTCGCCAAGTTGCTTAAGCTTGGTTAGATTTACCGGCGTATCGTTAACAAAAGCTCTTGATTTACCATCAGCAGATATCTCCCGGCGCAACACAGTGTCGCTATCATAATCAAGATCATTTTCTTCGAAAAAGCCCGATAGATGAAATCCGTTTATCTTAAATGCGCCTTCTATAACACACTTTTTTTGCTGATTGAAAAAGTACTTGCTCTCTGCCCTTTGCCCCAATATAAGCGACAAAGCACCAAGAATGATAGATTTACCTGCCCCGGTTTCGCCTGTTAGAATATTTAACCCGGCGTCGAACTCTATCTCCAGATTATCAATAAGGGCATAATTGTTTATGGTCAGCTTTTGAAGCATAAAAAAAGTATCCTCGCTTTTGAGGATACTAAATTACGGTTTTAGAACTTACTGCTGATGCTTTTTCTGGATTACAACTGCATTAAAAACATTAACTTATTGTGTAACTAGGGCTTTTCTGCGGGCTCTGGCTTTTCAGGTGCTTCAGGCTTCTCTGGTCTCTCCGTACTTTCAACCTTCTCGCTGTCATCTTTGTTGTCATTCCAATTAAAGTTTTGTGGATGTGTTTTTCTCCACTCCTTAACCTTTGCTTTAAATTCGGCGGATTGAGTGTAAGCTCTTAACTTATCTGCTGACTCCCTTAATAATTTTTTCTGCTTTTCAATCTCAGGATTATTTGCATATGCACGCATTTTGTCGCCCACCCTTCGCATGTCTTCCTGCTGTTTCTTCATTTCAGGATTGTTAAATGCCTCACGCATGCTTTCTCCCATTTTGCGCATTTCGTCACCGTCAAGGCGCATTGCGTCGCCGCGGTTTCTCATCTGATCGCCCAAACTCCGCATTTGCTGAGTAGTTTGTTTAATCTCCGGTGATAATGTTTGATCCAACTCAGCCTGGTACTTTTTATAATTTTCGTCCCTGCTGTCATGATATTTATCATCGCTTATGCCATACTTTTTCTTAAGGCGATCGTTAGTAGCTTTAAACTCTGCGGAATTAAAATATGTCTCTACCTTTTTACCTAAAGCTTCCATTTGCGCGCCGTTCTTACTCATTTCAGAGTCTTTACCGCCCCATTTTGCTTCAAATTCTTTGCCCAGCTTTTCCTGCTTTGCAGTAATCTCTTTCATCCTGTCGCTGTTGTAAAAGGCCTCTATTTCCTTTCCGCGCTTCTCCAGATCGGCACTGTAGGCTTTAAATTCGTTACTGTCATAATACTTACTTACAACGTCAGAATGCTTTTGCACCTCAGCACTTAGCTCCTCAAGTTTTTTATCCTTCAAACCATCGCTATAATTGTTATTGTAGTTGAAGTCGAAATTGGTTTTGTATTGCTGAACTTTATACTTTTTGGTTTTCGCAGCAGTACGCGGTTTGGCTAATTTCTTCTTAGTAGTATCAGCAAACAGTGTACTGATAACTTCCGCAGGTTTAACGGGCGCAATGGATACTTTACCGTTCTTTATTTGAGGATTAAGCCAGGCTATGCTGCTTAAGCTGCCAAATAATAATATCATGGCAAGCACCAGGTGGCGCATATTGCCTATTTTTTGTTTTGTTTTCATGATGCGTTCAATTCTGGTAAGTAAATATTGTTTTTTTGTAGTGGCGGCAAGCGCCAGTTGCAGGTTGCTCTGCCTGCGCTCTTCGAGTTTAAGTAGCGCACGTGCGTAAATCAGCGGACTATTGGTAGTTTGTACTACGAGGTCATCGCAGCAGTTCTCGCGTTCGCTGCTTATTAAACGATTAATCATCTGGGCAAAAGGATTAAAGAACAGTAAGGAATTCACGATCTGCTGCAGCAGATTGATCAGATAATCGTTTCGTTTTATATGAGCGAGTTCGTGCAGTAGAATAGATTCTGTTTCGGCAATTGAAAGGTTCGTAGCGAGGGATACCGGCAGCAAAATCACAGGTTTTAAGAAACCGATCATGCAGGGCACATCAACCAATTCGCTAAATTTTACTTGCACATACCGGTTAATAGCAAGCAACTCAGCAAATTTGTCGGTAATAAACTGCATGTTTGCAGCAGGTAAAAGCGCTTTCCTTATTTGATGAAGCCTTACCTGGCAATAGCTCAATTTAAAAAGGTTTATAAGCAACCCTGTAAGGTAAAATATCGAAACATAAGGCAAAAACCCCGATATTAAGATATAGTATCTACTCGCAACAGCCTCCAAAGGTGTTACATTATTTTTCAAACCAACAGTTGGTAAAAACATTCCACCCGACGCGTTAACATTGGAGGTCCAGCTAAAGTTGCCAGCCTCTCTAAACAGGGTAACAATAAACCATACCGATATACCTAAGATAGCTACCACAGCGAGATTGTACTTCTTGATGGATGAAAATTGCGGAACCGCTATAAAAATTATCCGCAGCACAACCCATATCAATAGACCCTGCCAAAGTGAGTGAAGAATGGCTATACCTAAAACATGGCTGATGTTGTAAGATAGAACAGACATAAATTGCTATTTAATTCACTTTAATAAACTATTGTTATTCTTTATCCTGTCCGCCATCGAACTTGTCTAGAAAGTTTCGGATAGCGTCTAACTCATCCCTGGATGCACGATGCTGGCCAAGCGCCTGTATCACAAGGTCAGATGTTGAACCTTTAAAAACCGTAGATAAGATTTTATCTAAAGCGCCTTGCTGAGCCTGTTCCCGGCTAATAAGGGCTTTGTACAGATGTGTTTTTGCATCGGTGTTGCGCACCACTAATCCTTTTTCGTGCATTATTTGCATAAGCTTAAGTGTAGTTGTGTATCCCGAATCTTTGTTTTTGGAAAGCTCGTCATGCACATCACGTACTGAGCATTCGCCTTTTTTCCAAATCACCTGTAGTATTTCCAGCTCGCTTTCTGTTGGTTTTAAGTCCATTCTATACTTATTACGAATTCCTTCGTACAAATATGTACGATAAGTTTCGTATATCAAAATTATTTTTAATTTTTCTTTTAAAGACCTTGTTCTTGGTAAGAGACATCTAAAGCCACCCTTGTGTTACAAGCTTTTGTCATTTATCTGCACATTCCACATCATAAACTTAGTTAGCTGTATATTTGCAGCACATTTAAAAACCATGGAAATTTTTGTGCTGGGCGAGGGCTCTTATTCTGTTGACGCTACAAAAAAGTTTATACCGTTTAATCCGGAGACAGACAGTCGCAAAGACAGACCCGGTTCCTTGTTTATACATGTTAATCCATTCCTGATTAAAACGGCCACAGATTTGATATTGTTAGACGCGGGGCTGGGTTATAAGGATACCCGTGACGAGTTGTTACTGCATCAACATATCCGCAATGCTGGTTTTGATCCTGAGGAAGTTACCCTGGTACTCATGAGCCACTTGCATTACGATCATTCCGGCGGGTTAGTTGTAGAACGTAATGGAAAGCTGAAGCCAAGTTTTCCTGAAGCCGAGCACGTGATTAATAAGCAGGAATGGGAATACGCACTAACGGGGGCATCGTCTTCTTATCACAAGGAAATCGTTGAATCGCTTCAGGGCAAAATAAAGCTAACGCTGGTAGACGGAGTTGGCGAGTTTAAGCAGGGAATCAGATATGAACTGAGTGCAGGCCACAGCAAATTTCACCAAGTGTTTTGGTTCGATATGGAAGGTAGCAAAGTTTTCTTTGGAGGAGACGAACTGCCCGAACCTGAGCAGTTATTACGAAAATTTGTTGCTAAGTATGATTACGATGGCCACCGCAGCGCCGAATTGAGAATTGCTTACGGCAAGATAGCAGCAGCGGATGGATATACCTGCTTATTTTATCACGCCCGAGCTAATGCAGTTGGTACAGTAAGTTACAATGGCGAACAGTATACGGTTACGCCTCTTCCTTAACTTCAAAAAGCTCTTTTATTTTATCAACGTTTAATGGTTTAGATACAAAATCTTTTACCAGCGGATAAGAACGCGCTTTGTTGATGTCATTGCTAAAAACAGAAGATGAAATGATAAAGATTTTTGTCTTACTAAGCGGGTCTATACCTAAACGTTTATACTCGTCCAGGAACTCCCAACCGTTCATGATAGGCATGTTAATATCCAGCAAAATGTAATCAGGAAGTTTAGCCGGATCCTTGTCCTGAATCTCCATTAACTGGTCTATGGCAAACTTACCATTCAGGCATGCCATGATGTCTGTGTTCAATAATGCTTTCTTAATAAGCTTAATGGAAATAAAATTATTGATCTCATCATCATCAACCAATAAGACGCTTACGGTTTTGGTACTGTTAGGGCTCATATACGATCTTTATACGGAAGCTATAATCAAAAAGTTGTATTCCTATTAGTTGTAATTTACAAATATACTACCACTTTATGGCGCAACGTAGTAATAAACGATTAGATTGAACAGACGGTTGTCCAACATTTTTGTTACATATTTACACCGGGTTTTTTATTAGCTGTGTATAAAACAGTTAACTGCCATTACTTAAAAGCCATAATCGCGTTCTACAAGGCAAATTCTTACTTTATATTCCTCATACCACTTATCTCGGCCATACTTTTGAGCAAGTAAATGACTGGTGTTCGCCTTCCATGTCCTGATTGCGTCCGTATTTTTCCAGTAAGATACAGTTATTCCCGTGTCGTTCCTGGCAGATTCTACACCTAGAAAGCCATCTTGCTCTGTTGCCAATCGTACCATCTCGGCAGCCATGTCACCGTACCCCTCATCAACACCGGTGCGGATGGACGTAAATATTACAGCGTAATAAGGGACGGGAGGAGTTTGAGCAATCATGTTATCGGGCAAAATAGCTTAATGCAAAGCTGACATTATTTCTCAAGATAAAACAATTTCCTGAAACAAGCTTTAAAGTAATAAGCTAAATCACACTACTATGAAAACCATCAGATTAACTTTCTTGGCAACGGTATTAGTTGTACTAACCTCTATAACCAGTTACGCACAAAAGGTTGCAAACTACGCTGCAGGTAAGCCGGGTACAAGCTCCTATCGTGGGTATAGCTTTTACCTTACCGGAACAAAACCAACTGAAATAAGCTTCAGGAGCGGCGCCGACCGTAACGAAAGCAACGTAACCTATAACGGTAAAGCCACCTACAACGGCAAAAGGTGCTTTAAAATGACGTTGACAGGTAATAAAGTGTACTACGCGTACCCTGTTGGCGACAAACTAGCGATAGTGAATGCTACATCAAAAAAAGCAGAGACTTACACCTGGGAGTACGAAGGCCCGGTAGATGGCCGCGGGACGTTTTGTGAAGCCTGCGCCGAGGACGAAAAAGAGGCCATGAAGCTGATGAAATCCAGCTACCTTAAATAGCTCAAGTGTTCAAAAGTGTTCATCTTTTTTTGTGCCGACGCAATTTGAACACTCAATGCAGGCTAAAAAATTCCTTTAAAAAAAGCGCCAAATTGGCTCTGTAAAGGGACTTTTTGCAAGAAACCTATTCAGAAAACTTCAAAAACCGCACGAAAAAAATGCACTAAAAAAAGATTTATTTGCATCGAAGCCAAATATTACAGGTAATAATTGGCGATTTTAATGCTACGAAAAAGGCCACCCAAAGGTGGCCTTTAAATTTATAAAAAACTTATTCTCACGTGCCGTACTCCGGTGTGGTTACTTCACTTTCTTCAAACTCGTAATCGCTAAGCGGCGGGCAAGAGCAGATAAGCGTACGGTCACCGTAGGTGTCGTTCACCCTGCCTACTGAAGGCCAGAATTTGTGCTGCGCTACATAAGACAGCGGGAAGGCTGCTTTCTGGCGGGTATAAGGATGCTCCCACTCATTGCTGGTGATAACGGCAGTTGTATGCGGCGCATTCTTTAACGGGTTATCCGCCTTGTCTGACAAGCCTTTTTCAATATCTTCTATCTCATGACGGATAGAGATCATGGCATCGCAAAAACGGTCAAGCTCATGCTTAGGTTCCGATTCGGTTGGCTCCACCATTACGGTACCTGCAACCGGGAACGATACTGTTGGCGCATGGAAACCGTAGTCCATTAAACGCTTTGCAATATCGCTCACTTCAACGCCTGCCTGCTTAAAGGAGCGGCAATCCAAAATCATCTCGTGTGCGCAACGGCCGTTAGCACCGGTATATAATACCGGATAGTGACCGCTCAGGCGCGCTTTAATATAGTTGGCGTTCAGTATGGCGTACTTGGTAGCATCAGTTAACCCTTCGCCGCCCATCATGGCTATGTAGGCATGTGAGATGATCAGGATTGATGCTGAGCCCCATGGTGCCGCAGATACAGCATGGATGGCCTTGCCATTATCAATATCAACAACAGCGTGACCCGGCAGATAAGGAACAAGGTGCTTGGCTACGCCAATTGGGCCCATACCAGGGCCGCCGCCACCGTGAGGTATACAGAATGTTTTATGCAGGTTAAGATGGCAAACATCCGCGCCAATGTTAGCAGGACTGGTAAGGCCTACCTGCGCGTTCATGTTAGCGCCGTCCATATAAACCTGTCCGCCGTTCTGGTGTATGATGTCGCAGATCTCGATGATCGACTCCTCAAATACCCCGTGGGTGGATGGGTAAGTAACCATCAGGCACGATAGATCGTTCTGGTATTGTTCTGCTTTTGCTTTCAGGTCAGCAACGTCTATGTTTCCGTTGTCGTCACATTTAACAACCACAATCTTCATTCCTGCCATAGCTGCAGAAGCCGGATTGGTACCGTGTGCAGATGCCGGGATAAGCGCCACATTACGGTGGCTGTCTCCTCTATCATTATGGTAAGCACGTATAACCATTAAACCCGCGTATTCGCCCTGTGCACCCGCATTAGGTTGCAGGCTCATAGCCGCAAAGCCGGTTATCTCACTTAACCATTTATTCAGTTCATCAAACAGCTGCATATAGCCGCCCACCTGGTCGGCAGGGGCAAACGGGTGCATTTTGCTGAATTCCGGCCAGGTAACGGGTACCATTTCGGTAGTTGCATTCAGCTTCATGGTGCATGATCCCAGCGCAATCATGGAGTGGCAAAGCGAAAGATCCTTTGCTTCCAGAGATTTTATGTAGCGCAGCATCTCATGTTCTGAGTGGTACGAGTTAAACAGTGCGTGTGTAAGGTATGCTGAAGTACGCTGCAAGCCGGCAGGAATTACCGACTCAACACTTTCTTTCAGTGTATCAAAATTAGCATCATTCAGGGTTTTGCCTTTTACTTTAGCAAACAAGCGCACTAATGTCTTTACATCTTCAACAGATGTTGTCTCGTCAAGCGAGATGGTCACTATGCTGCCATTGTAGTGAAGATTTGCCTCGTTGTTCAGCGCTTCCGAATGTATCGGGCCAGCCAGTTCGCCCAGGTCAAACTTCAGAGTATCAAAGTAAGCTTCGTTTAACTGTTGATAACCCAGGGTATTTAGCGAATTTGCCAGTAACACAGATAAGCCATGTATACGCTCAGCAATCAGTTTTACACCTTTGGGGCCATGGTATACAGCATACATACCAGCCATAATAGCTAATAGTGCCTGTGCGGTACAAATGTTAGATGTAGCCTTG
Source organism: Mucilaginibacter terrenus (assembly GCF_003432065.1). Taxonomy (NCBI): domain Bacteria; kingdom Pseudomonadati; phylum Bacteroidota; class Sphingobacteriia; order Sphingobacteriales; family Sphingobacteriaceae; genus Mucilaginibacter; species Mucilaginibacter terrenus. The sequence goes on from NZ_QWDE01000004.1 coordinate 65,648, forward strand.
TCGCGGCGGATGTGCTGCTCGCGGGTTTGTAAAGCCATACGCAACGCATAGTTACCGGCAGAGTCAATAGTTACCCCAATAATGCGACCGGGTAAAGAACGTTTGTATTCTTCTTTAGTAGCAAAGAATGCCGCATGCGGTCCACCAAAACCCATCGGTACACCAAAACGCTGGCTGCTGCCAACTACAACATCGGCACCCCACTCACCCGGAGGCGTAAGCAGTGCCAGGCTCATCAGGTCAGCAACTACGGTAAGTTTTATGTTTTTGGCGTGAAGTTCGCTGGCAAAGTCGGCGTAGTTGTAAACCGCGCCATGGCCGGCCGGGTACTGTACTATGGCGCCAAATACCTCATCCGTTAGCTCGGCGGTACGGTGATCACCTATTTGCAGTTTTATGCCGTAAGGCTCGCTGCGGGTTTTTAAAATGTCAATTGTTTGCGGGAAAAGCTCCTCGCTTACAAAGTAGGTGTTCGCTTTAGTGTTTTTACGCAGGCTGTACTGCATAAACATAGCCTCGGCAGCAGCGGTACCTTCGTCCAGTAACGACGCGTTGGCAATCTCCATCCCGGTCAGGTCGCTTATCATGGTTTGGAAATTCAGCAGCGCCTGTAAACGGCCCTGGGCAATCTCGGCCTGGTAAGGCGTATATTGGGTGTACCATCCGGGGTTCTCGAGGATGTTGCGCTGGATTACTCCCGGAACAATCACATCATAATAACCCTGGCCTATGTACGTTTTAAAAACCTTGTTTTTAGAAGCGGTTACCTTAAGTGTGTTCAGATAATCAAACTCACTTTTTGCCGGAGGCAAATTCAAAGGATTTTTTAAGCGTATACGGGCCGGAACCGTCTCGTCAATCAGTTGGTCTATTGTTTCCACACCAACCGTTTTCAACATTTTAGCGGTGTCGCTATCGTTCGGTGCAATGTGCCTCTGCTGGAATTTTTCCTGGTAATCTATGTTCAGCTTCATTGAATATGGGTATCCCTTAAATTTACCGCAAAGGTACTATTTTGCTATACGAATAGCAATTGAGTAATAGTTTACTTACAATGGTTTTACAACAGAATTACGTATTTTGCAGACCCTGATAGTGTATGTTGCGGCGAATATTTTTACTACTAACCCTTGTTGCTTTTTTTCACTGCCGCGCAAAAGCCGAAATTTTTGTAGTGACCAGCAATGCCGATATTGGGCCAGGCACCCTGCGCGAGGCTTTGACAAAAGCTGCGGCCAACGGTGTTGCTGAAAAAGACTATATCAATTTCAATTTACCGGATTTAAGCGAGGCGGGTAGGACAATAATCCTTTCTTCACAATTACCGGACGTAACAGGGTATGTGGTAATCGATGCTTCTTCACAGTTGGGTACCACATTTGGTGTAAGCGGCGCCAGGATCTGCCTGTCGTACATTACGGACAGGGATACACCGCTATCAGGACTATCAATCCGAGATGTGAGCGATGTAGAAGTATATGGATTGTACCTGACCAAGGCAAACGATAACGTCAACAGCAAAGGCGATCTCCTCAATTTCACACTCGGTTTCGAGATTGTCAACAGTACGAATATCATTTTAGGAGCTGCCGGCAAAGGCAACGTTTGCGACAGGTTTTATTTCCCGATCATGACCAATTTTATGGAAACAGGGAATTCAACAATCAACCTTACTTTAAAGGCCAACATAATGGGCGTTGCACCTGACGGTAAAACTTTATCCATCAAATGGGAACAAGAAAGCACCCTTTTTGAAACTTACGGCAACGTTGTAATAGGTGGCACACCCAACGAAGGGAATGTATTTGCAACAGGCCTGTCTCTTTGGGGAGGCAACGAATACGCAGCGGCACCAAGAGGCGACCTAGTTATTAAAAATAATCATATAGGGGTAGATCACGATGCCACCACATCATTCGAGCAGGGACTTAATGTGGGGACATCCTCGCTGACGCCAGCCAACAGCATCAGAATAGAGGACAATGTGGCCGGCGCAACGGGCGGCTTCGGCGCGATATGGGTGAGCAACAGTACATCCAAGCTGATTATGCTGCGTAATTTTATTGGGACCGACAAAACCCGTACACACAAGTTTGATGTGATACAGGGTATTATGGTGGCGGGTTATTACGGTTCTGTACAGATAGGTAGTGATGATCCCGGAGATGCCAACGTAGTTGGATACTGCAAACCACTTTTCTTAGTGAATGACCTTAATGTTCACTTTAACAAAAATAGTTTTTTTTGTGTCAAAGATGCATCTCCGATATACCTGGCAAGCCTTTATACACCGCTTACCACTATCAGCATAAGTAATATCACTGCATCTTCAATATCAGGCAATGCTACCCCGAATGCTGCCGTTGAATTGTTTTACGCCGATAAATGCGGCACCTGTGCACCCGAGACCTATTTTGCATCTGTTACGGCAGATAACGCTGGTAATTGGCACTATGAGGGAGCTATTACAGGCACAGTTATAGCCTCGGCAACCTTCAATGGATCCACCTCAGAATTTACAACTGCAACTATAGATGTAACCTCAGTAAAGGTGATAAGTGCCTGTAATGGAAAAGGCTCAATAACCGGGGTTGTACCCGCAAATGTGCAAAGCTTTAAATGGGTAGATGAGCAGGGCAACACAGTTGGCAATGAACGCGATTTAATTGACGTAAAGCCCGGAAAGTACCAGATGATTGCTTCAAATGGCGATTGTGTTGCATCAACGCCGTATTATGAGATCGTGGAAGGCTTTGAGGTTTCGGCAACTCCTCCTGCGGTTAAAAAGCCCACCTGCGGAGAAAGCAATGGAACTGTCACGGGCATTAAACTGACCAATAATACAGGCACTAGCATAATAATCAGCTGGAAAGACGCCAGCAACAAAGAATGGGGTACAGGCGTTGACCTTACAGGCATCCCCGCAGGCAGCTATACCATGTATGCTACATCTGCCGAAGGATGCATAAAAACTTACGGTCCTGTTATCGTGATTGATGAAAATGCCCCGACGATTGATCAAACCCAGGTAATTCTCACAGACGCAACCTGCGATAATTATGATGGATCTATAAAAGGCCTCACAGCAAAAGGTACGGACTTGAGATACTCGTGGGCAAATACAAACGGAAAAACGTTTGGCGGCGGTAGTATTGATTTAGAAAATGTACCCGCAGGTACGTACATACTTACTGTAAAGTCGGGCGCTTGCACGGCTGTTAGCGAGCCCATCACCATACAAAGCGCCAACGGGGTTTCAATTACAGGTACCGCTAACGTACAATCAGAGCGATGCGAAGGCAACAACGGCTCTATTACCGGTCTGGAGGCCAATGGTGCTACAAAAGTCGAATGGAGAAACGCCGGCGGCACGCTTGTTGGCTCATCAATAGATCTAAAGAACATAGCTGCCGGCGATTACTTTTTGACGATAAGCAACGCGACCTGTACTTATTCAACAGAGTTTCAGGTAGCAAAGTTGCAGCCCATATTATTTCCAGATTTTCCGGCCAGCTACGTAAAATCGTGCGCAGCGTTCCCCACCGGCAGCATTACACTAAACACCGGTAACTCGCCCAGCCAACCTATTAACTACCGCTGGGTGAATAGTAAAGGTGATAATGTTGGCTTCGACAAAACTGTGCAGTTTTTAGCTAAAGGAGACTACAAGTTATACCTCACCGACCAAAATGGCTGCGAGAACTTGTATAAAAGCTACACCGTTGAAGAATATTCACCAATGGTAGTAACCACATTTGGCACCATTACCAATATACAATGCGGGGTAGGTACCGGCAGGGTGTCATCCACCATTGTCACCGGCGGGAGCGGCCATTATGAGTACCAGTGGCTGGATAGTAACGGCAATGCTATTTCCGGCCAAAATCAATCCTCCATTGATAATGTACCCGTTGGTGATTACAAGTTGCGGATAACTGATGGCGGCTGCAACCTGGCAGAACTCCCCTATTCTATAATTGATGTAAGCGCCACACCTCCTGCACCAGTTGCCAATAATGTGCAGTTGTCCGGGGCAGGGAGGGGACAAATAACAATAAAAGATCCTTTTCCAACAGCTATTTACCGCTTGTATGACTCTCAAAGTTCAACCCAGTTTATTGATGAGCAAATTGGGGGCAACTTTGATATACAAGTATCCGAAGGGAGAAGTTACTACGTAAGCCTTACCTATGGCTATTGCGAAAGTGCACGTACCAAAGTACTGGTATCGCTGTGTATAACTGCTAAAGATATAGCCACTGCTTTTACACCAAATGGAGACGGCATAAACGATTACTGGATGATTAAGGGGCTTGAATTTAATAACGCAGCTACTGTACAAATATTCAACCGTTACGGAGACAAGGTGTTCCAGTCGCGCGGGTACTCAAAACCTTTTGATGGCACTTTAAGCGGCAAACAATTACCATCTGGAACGTACTACTACGTCATCAATACAGGTACAAGCTGCGGGCAGTTCAGCGGGAACGTAACCGTTATCCGTTAACCAGTTGTCGTAGATACATCTGTATGGTATTCTCTAGACCATAGTAAAGTGCGTCGCTTATTAAAGCATGCCCGATGCTTACCTCATCTAAAGCAGGGATGTTCTCTGCAAAGTATTTAAGGTTATGCAGGTCCAGGTCGTGGCCAGCGTTTATACCCAGGCCAAGCTCATGCGCTTTCTCCGCAGCTTTCACGTAAGGGGCTAAGGCCTCTGCTTTATTTTGGTGATAACCTGTGGCGTAAGCTTCGGTGTAAAGTTCAATTCGGTCGGTACCCGTTGTAGCAGCAGCCTCTACCATGCCAATTACAGGATCGACAAAGATGGAAACACGTATGCTCGCATCTTTAAACACTTTAATAATATCCTGCAAATACTGCTGATTTGCCACAGTGTCCCAGCCATGGTTAGATGTTATTTGCCCCAGGGCATCCGGCACCAGCGTTACTTGCTCCGGTTTTGAGGCGAGCACAAGGTCTACAAACTTTTGTTCCTGGCAGTTTCCTTCTATGTTAAATTCCGTGGTTACGATCTTTTTAAGATCGAACACATCCTGGTAGCGAATGTGGCGCTCATCCGGCCGGGGGTGTACGGTAATACCCTGCGCACCAAACCGCTCGCAATCTTTTGCTACCTGAACCAGATCGGGATTGTTGCCCCCGCGCGAGTTACGCAGCGTAGCTATTTTATTGATATTTACCGACAGACGAGCCATAGTATGGAATGTTTAGCGGCAAATATCAGCATTATGAAGCTTTAAAAAAAGACCGGCGCGGTCGGCTTCCTCATTATAGCTTGTTTGGCACTTCGATAGTAATCTCTTTCAAGGTTTACTCTTCATCCTAAATTTTTATAACTTTAACAATGCCCTACATTTGCCCAAAGTGCGACCGCGAACTAGTAAACGAAAGTCAGCGACATTATTGCGCAAGGGTGAGCCTCGACGATTTATTTAAAGGTAAGCCTGATGAGTTATTGTTGTTATTCGACAAGCTGTTGGCAGAGGTAGCAGACTGGCCCGAAGTGCTGGTGGGGACCACACCCAACTGCATCACGTTTGTACACCGCCAAACGTTTTTTGTAATTCGCCCGATGCAAAAGTTTCTTGATCTAAAGTTTTATACCCCGGAGAAGTTAGAGCAGCCACAACTCTATAAAAGCGTGGAAGTTGCGGGCCGTTACCAGCATAATCTTCGGTTAAGCAATGTGGCTGAGCTTCAACCACAGGTATTTGCATGGATAAGGACATCTTATGAGTTATTGTAAAAGATTAAACCAGATTGATCGAATTGCTAGCTACGTATATCTTTTGTATTTATTAGAACATGATTAAACACGCGCTTGCCGTACTGCTATTTGTATTCGCCTTTACTACAACTGCTTCAGCACAAGCTGACTTCAGATCGCTGGATAAATACGAGGTTTACTTTGGGACAGCCAGACGTTTCGGCAAAACCTGGCTTACATTGCGCCGTTTTGAGGATCATGGCCGTAAATTTTTGCTTTTAGTTGATCAGGCGACACTTAATACGCGAACCGACCTGGAGAGCAACTACACGGTGCAACAGATGCCTTTAGCAGATTTAAGAGCGGCCTTTAAATACTTGCCGTATGTAAGAGCCCTCTCATCTACAGAACAGCATTCGGTAGCGGTGCAGGATGCAGGGATAGAGCGTGGGTTGCCAAAGGAGACCGGCATCAGCCTGACAGCAGATCTTTGTCCATCACACCGCTCATTGGATAAACGAATTTTTGTTGATATCCTCAACGAATTTAAAGCTGTGGAGCGGCCGGTGCCGGTAGCCCTGTCGGTAAGTGGCTTGTGGCTAAACAAGCATCAGCAAGACCTTGCCTGGCTTAAGCAGATGCAGAATGATCATGAAATTAACATCACCTGGGTTAATCACTCTTACAAGCACCGGGTTAGTTTAAAAGCTCCGCTAAAGCGCAATTTTTTGCTTGAGCCCGGCACCAATATTAATTATGAGGTTCTCGAAACTGAAAGGGATATGCTAAGGAATGGGCTGTTGCCATCAGTATTCTTCAGATTTCCCGGCCTGGTATCTGATCAGCAGCTTGTTTATGAAATCACCGGCTTCGGGCTTATTCCAATTGGTACTGATGCGTGGCTTGCAAAGGGACAACAGCCGCGCGCGGGCAGCATTGTGCTGATACATGGTAACGGCAACGAACCAATAGGTGTAACGGACTTTATAGAACTTCTAAAATCAAAAGCTGCCGACATTGCACATAAGCAATGGCTTTTGTACGACCTTCGCCAAACGGTCGACGATGAATTTGAGCAATAAAGCTTAAAAATGTATCAGCAAAAAAGGGACATGGCTCACACCACATCCCTTTTAGTCTTATCTTGATTCCTGACTCTAATCGTCCTGATTCTACCTAGTAACGGTAGTACTCCGGTTTGAACGGCCCTTCCACAGTTACGCCAATGTATTCCGCCTGGTCCTGATCTAGTACTTCAAGTTCCACACCAATTTTAGCAAGGTGTAAGCGGGCTACTTTCTCGTCCAGGTGCTTAGGCAAGGTATATACCTTTTTCTCGTAAGCGTCGGTATTTGTCCAAAGCTCAAGTTGTGCAAGTGTTTGGTTGGTAAACGAGTTACTCATTACAAAACTTGGGTGGCCGGTAGCACAACCCAGGTTTACCAAACGACCTTCGGCAAGTACAATCACGTCTTTACCTTCAATAGTGTATTTATCTACCTGAGGTTTTATCTCAATTTTGGTATTGCCGTAAGCACCGTTCAACCATGCCATGTCAATTTCATTATCAAAGTGGCCAATGTTACATACGATAGCTTTATCCTTTAAAGCACGGAAATGCTCTTCGCGAACAATGTTCTTGTTACCTGTAGCTGTAACAACAATATCAGCCTCGGCAATTGCAGTAGAAAGTTTCTTCACTTCAAAACCTTCCATAGCTGCTTGTAGCGCGCAAATAGGGTCAATTTCAGTAACAATAACACGAACGCCAGCATTACGTAAAGAATCTGCAGAACCTTTACCTACGTCTCCGTAACCGCAAACAACACCTACTTTACCCGCCATCATTACGTCGGTTGCACGGCGGATAGCATCTACTAATGACTCACGGCAACCGTATTTGTTGTCGAACTTAGATTTGGTAACAGAGTCGTTGATGTTAATAGCCGGCACCAATAAAGTACCTGCTTTCATGCGCTCATATAAACGGTGTACACCGGTAGTAGTTTCTTCAGAAAGGCCTTTAATGCCCGCTGCCAATTCAGGATATTTATCAAACACCATGTTGGTAAGGTCACCACCGTCATCAAGTATCATGTTAAGCGGCTGGCGATCTTCGCCAAAGAACAACGTTTGTTCTATACACCAGTCAAACTCTTCGGCATTCATGCCTTTCCAGGCGTAAACAGAAGTGCCGGCAGCAGCTATAGCAGCAGCAGCGTGATCCTGGGTAGAGAATATGTTACATGACGACCAGGTTACCTGTGCACCCAATGCTTGTAGCGTTTCAATCAATACAGCGGTTTGTATGGTCATGTGCAGGCAGCCTGCTATACGTGCGCCGGCAAGTGGCTGGCTCGCGCCATACTCCGCACGAAGTGCCATCAAGCCAGGCATTTCTGCTTCGGCCAATTCAATTTCTTTGCGGCCCCACTCGGCCAGTGAAATGTCTTTCACTTTATTCTTAACGTATGCAGTTTCTACTGTAGACATAATTTTAATTTTTCACAAAAATAGGCAATAAAAATCCCCGGAAGAAATGGTGTATCATCCGGGGAACTTTATTGCCCTATGGCAATCTTGTCTTCAATTATCTATCCTGGTAGGGCTTACATGTTCAGGCTTAAATACTGTTTAGGGTTAACCGGTTGTCCATTCTTACGAATTTCATAATGAAGGTGCGGACCGGTTGAGCGGCCGGTAGACCCAACCTTACCAATAACATCTCCTACCGTAACGCGCTGCCCTTCGCGTACACTAATCTTGGACAAGTGGCCGTACCAGGTTTCCAAACCATTGGTATGTTTTATTTTAACGCAGTTGCCGTAACCTCCTGCGCGGGATGCCCATATCACTCTGCCGCTTGCTGTACACTTTACAGCATCCCCTTTCTGGCCGCGGAAATCAAGACCCGGATGAAATTCGCTTCCGCCAAAATCAAAAGGGTTGCCACGGTAGCCAAAAAATGAAGTAAAAGAGCTAAGCTTTGGGTAACCCATAGGCATGTAGGCAATGTTATTTACCAATTTATCTAAATAGGCGTTAAACTCGCTATACATTTTAGTATCGTTCTTTTTGTTGCTGATGTTAACTGTTTTAAAAGAGATACTGCGCAGGCCGCGCTTGCTTAGGTAATTATTTATGCTCTTTAATTTTGATTGAATGCTTTCTATGTAGCCCACTGCTTTGCTGCGGTTGCCTTCCTTTTCGGCAGACGCAAGCATTGCATCTTCGGTGGTTTTGTCTATCTCACCTTGCAGTGTTGCAATCTGCGAGTGCAAACGGCTGTTTTCCTGGCTTTGCTGTACCACTTGGTTGTTAAGGCGCATAATGGCCGACATAAGCACCATCACCATAATAAGTACTACTGCTATACCAAATTTTAACCCGTTAAAGTGCTTTGCTTTTACCTGTACAACCCGCGGTTGAGGCTGATTTTTTTGAGAAATAATGCCCATTACCTAAATGCTCGATTTTTAAGTTTGTTCTTTAGTTAATTAATCAGGGGGTTCGGTTTTACCCGAACTGCAATTTAGCAAGAAGTTTTAATTTCCTGATAACGTGCCGAACATAATCCGAACGTCAATTATTACAGTTTATTCTTTTACGCTCCCCTATTAATTAATGTTATGCTATTTTTGTAGAAATTAAGCGAATAGATATGTACCCAGAATATTTTGTAGCCCCGATGAGGGCAGAACTTACCAAAGTTGGTTTTGAAGAATTGAAGGATGCCGAATCTGTAGAGAAAGCTATAAAAAGCGAAGGCACCGTGTTTGTAATGGTAAATTCTGTATGCGGTTGCGCCGCTGCTAACGCCCGCCCTGCTGCACGTATGGCCGCGCAGAACGAAAAACATCCGGACAAACTGGTAACTGTTTTTGCAGGTATGGAAAAAGAGGCGGTAGATGCAGCCCGTAACCTGATGCTGCCCTATCCACCATCATCACCATCAATGGCTTTGTTTAAAGATGGCGAGTTAGTGCACATTATAGAGCGCCACCAGATAGAAGGCCGTCCTGCACAAATGATAGCAGACAACCTGATAGGTGCTTTTGAGCAGTATTGCTAAGCAGAATCAAGATTAGAGAATCAGGATTTAAGATAAGGACATCATACATGTCAAAGGGCCGGAACTTAGTTCCGGCCCTTTGTTTTTTTCCTGATTCTTGACTCTTAAATCTTGATCCCTTTCTCTTATTCGCTGCGTAAACTTCTTACCGGGTTAGCTAACGCGGCTTTTATGCTTTGATAGCTTACTGTGCATATTGTTATGAATATGGCACAAACAGCAGTGCCTGCAAATATCCACCAGGAAAGCTCTGCGCGGTATTTATAATCCTGAAGCCAGCCATGCATAAAGTAATATGCTGTGGGAATGGCAAGCAGCAGCGATATGCAAACCAGCGTAACAAAATCTTTAGACATCATTTGCCAAAGACTAAATACTGAAGCACCCAGAACTTTACGTACACCAATTTCTTTTGTGCGTTGCTCTGCCATGAAGGATGCCATACCAAATAGCCCCATGCAGCTAATGAAAATAGCCAGAATGGTAAAAAAGCCGGCAAGCTTACCAACACGCTCTTCGGTAGAGAATTTCTTTGAATACTCTTCGTCGGTAAAACGATAATCAAACGGGCTACCCGGATCATATTTTTTAAATACGGCTTCTATTTTAGCCAGAGCTTCTCTAACCGGCACCTTGGGGTTTAAGCGGATGTCGATCATATTCGCGCTGTTCCTGTTGAAAGCAAATATGGTTGTCTTAACAGGTTCGTAGGGCGAAGACATTACCATGTCTTTTACTACGCCAATCACAGTTAGCTTATCGTCGCCATTCTTTACAATTTCTCCTACCGGATGTTTGAGATTCATAAACTTCACCGAAGATTCGTTAAGGATAATTGACATGGAGTCTGCCAGGTTATCCCTGGAAAAGTTACGTCCTTCTATTAACTTCCAGCCTGCAGTTTTGCCGAATTCAGGGGAAACAGGCACATAAGCAAAGTCGTCCTGCAGATCCGGGGCTTTATCTTTCCAGGTATAGCCACTATTGTTAGAATATACATCCGTCAACGGGCTACCCGATTCAGCTATTTCTACAATAGCTCCACTCGACAGCAGATCGGTACGTACAGCCATAAAGTTCTTGTGGATGTCGTCGGTTTTCATGCTCATTTGTACCATACCTGTACGATCATAGCCAACCGGCCTGTTTTTGGTATGCTGTACCTGCCTGAATACGATAATTGTCCCTATTATAAGCGTAACCGACACGGTAAACTGCAGCACAACCAATATTTTACGAGGGATAGCTGCAAACCTACCAGCTTTGAAAGTACCCTTAAGCACTTTAACCGGTTGGAAAGAGGAAAGGTAAAACGCGGGATAGCTGCCTGCCACAACTCCTGTAAGCAAACTAAAGCCAATACCAATTATCCAAAACACCGGGTTTAGCCAAAGTACGCTCATGTTTTTGTTGGCAACCTGGTTAAACCAGGGTAGTATCAGCAACACCAACACTATACAAAACACAAATGCAAAGGCCACTACTAAAAGGGACTCGCTGAAGAATTGACCAATCAACTGCGCCCTTATTGATCCGATAGCTTTACGAATACCTACTTCTTTAGCGCGCTTTTCGGAACGGGCGGTGCTTAGGTTCATAAAATTGATGCAAGCCAGCAACAAAACAAAGCCGCCTATTATACCAAACATCCACACCCATTGGATAGCACCACCTGTATTAATACCATCCTTAAACTCCGAGTATAAACGCCATTTCTCCATAGGGTGCAGAAACAATACCGGTTTAAATGATGCACCAACCATATCGCCTTGCGCGGCTATATTTTTTGCTTTGATATCGCGGATACGGGCATTTACTTTGTTGATATCTGCATTGTCGTTCAACTGTACAAACAACTGAAATGAATTATTTCCCCACTGGGTGGCGGCCCTTTTAAGCCAGGGCTGCGTTGTCATATACAAATCCCAGGGAAGTATGAAAGAAACATCGGTAAGGGTGCTGTTACGCGGCAGGTCCTCGTATATGCCGGTGACTTTAACCAGCTGCTGGTTGTCAATTTTAACCGTTTTGTTCATAGGATCTTCATCGCCGAAAACAGCCCTGGCAGTTTTTTGGGACATAAGGATAGATGAAGGATCTTTTAGCCCGGTGCGTGTTCCCTCAATCATTTTAAGGCTCAGCATATCCGGCGCTTCCGCCTGCATAAAACTCCCTTGCTGGTTCAACTTTTTATCGCCGTAAGCAAGTATATGATCATAGTTCCAGCTAGATAGCACTACGTATTTAAAGTCGTTACGATATTCGGCGCTTAGCTTTGTGCCTAAAGGTATAGGAATGGCAGTTTGGGTACCTATTTTTCCGTTGAAGGTTTGGTGCTGCATTACCTGTGCTATGCGGTCCTTGTTTTCAAAAGAACGATCATAGGATAGCTCATCCCATATCCATAAACCGATCAGCATCGCTACTGCCATCCCAACAGACAAGCCGGCAACATTGATAAAGGTGTGTGTTTTATTCTTAACCAGATTGCGCCAAGCAACTTTCAAGTAGTTCTTTATCATGATATTGTTGATTTTTAGGTACATAGCAAGCTAGCTTGCTATGTAAACAGATATAAGATATGTGCCAATATTGAAAGTCGCTGATTAACAATTAAATACAAAAATCACCAGCTCATATAATGTTCGAATACGAACGGTCTGTGTTCGGTATTAAACAAGAAGAGGCGCAAAATTGCACCTCCACTTGTAGCTGTTACTAACTGTAAGTAAATTACTTAAGCTCTTTGATTTTGATGCTGCGGTAGTCAACATCAAAGCCATGATCCTGCAACAGCAGGTGACCTTGCCTTGCCTCACCAAAGTCTTTCCAAACCTTGTACTTACTTATGGCAACCAGGTCTCGGTATTCTTTTGAGCCGCGATCATACTCTAACACCTTTATTCCGTTAAGATAATGCTCAACGTGGTTGTTGGGATACACTACCACCCGGCCTGTGTTCCATGCTCCTATCGGGTGCACAAACCGGCTTTGCTTTTTAGCGGTAATTAAGTCGTATAACGAAGCCAATGTGCGATTGCCGTCCCGGCCAAGTTTAGCGTCGGGGTGTACGGCATCATCCAGCACCTGGTATTCCAAACCAATTGCCGAACCTTGCGTTTTTTCGTCAAGCGTAACAAAGTATTTCACGCCGCTGTTCGCCCCCTTGCTCATCCTGAATTCAAATGAAAGATCAAATGCGGCAAATTGCCCGTCAGAAACAATATCTCCGCCGTTTGCCGACTCACCACCATTTGCACCAATAACGCTGAGCATACCATTTTCTATCTTCCAGCCCTTAGCCGGAAACGTTGCTGCAGTAGCGCTATGCCAGCCTTTGTTGGTTTTGCCGTCAAAAAGCAGCTTCCAGCCGTGTTGACGTTCGTAGCCCGACAATTGGTTAGATACCAAGTTAACTACATACAAGTTACGGGTAACAGGCGCCGGCTGAAGATTGGTTGTTTTTATCTGAATATTCTTAAAATATATCTTTTTGCCAGCCTGCCCTGCATCACTTATGGCATGTACCTGTAAACCGATAAAACCGGTTGCGTCTACAGTATCCACAACCATAGCGGTCGGAATGCCGTTCACAAATGTCTTGGTGGTGTTGCCAATGCTTTCAATTTTTATGTGGTGATATTCTCCTGGTTTCCAGTCCACTTTTGCCGCTGCATTAAGTTCCATTGGGTACAGCCAGTCTCGGCGGCCTTCATCATATATACCACCGGTCCATTTGCGTTCGCTGGGGTCTATTTCACACTGCCTTCCATAAACAAGCCCTTTGCCTTCGTGTCCCGCGGGATTGTAATGGCTGCGTACCTGCACACCAGAGTTGGTGAGGTTGCTTTCTGTCATAATATCCAGCTCCAGCACAAAGTCGCCATATTCTTTATCGGTAACCAGGAAGGTGTTGCCGCTATTAAGCACGGCGGTACCGGTGAGTACTCCGTTGGCAGCAGTATATTCTGCATTGCCGGCCAGTTTCTTCCATCCTTTAAGGGTACTTCCGTCAAACAAACTGGTGTACCCGGGCTTCACCTGCGCTGTAGCTGCCGCAGCAAAACACGTTAATCCGGCAAGTGCCCAAAGCTTTAAATTGTTTCTCATTTTTATTCAGGGTTGATGTTATACTTTAAGGTTCCAGCCTGGTTCATAATCACGTGTCCAAAGCTTCATTGCATCTGCATCATGTAAGATATGGCCATTTGATGCATCGCAGTTAAGCACTCGCCCGGTGCGCTGTGCAATGTTGCCTAGCTGTGGTATCAAGGTTGATTTATGACCATTGATGATAGTTTGGTTCAACTGTTCACTTCCCTGTATAGCACTGACGAAGTTTTGCAGGTGCACCCGGTCAAGCAATTCTGTAGGGCTAACCTTGTTAGATGCATCAACAGGTGTTTCATCTTTTATTTCTTTCACCAGCTTATTGTCCATATCATAAACCTGGTAACCGTTCCCTCCACCATAGTAGATTGTACCTCCGTCACCGTAAAAAACCACACCACGACCTACGCCTTCAGAGTAATAGTTATTACAGCTGCGGCCTTCCCATGACAAGGCTGTGTTATTAGGAAAGTTAACCAGTATAGTTTGTGTATCAGGTGTCTCCCAATCATCCTTAAAGGCAAAACGGCCGCCCGATGAGGTTACACGGTTAGGGAAGTCGACACCCAGCCCCCATCGCATCACATCTATTTCATGCGTGCCATTGTTGAGGGCCTCACCAGTTCCCCAGTTCCAGTGCCAATGCCAGTTATAATGGATCAGGTTATCTTTATACGGCCTACGAGGGGCATAGCCTTGCCAGAGTTCATAATTAAGATTAGCTGGGACGGGTGCAGGTTTGCCGTATCCAATCGACTTACGATTGTTGGTATACCAACCGCGTGCGAAATATGCCCTGCCGATCACGCCATCATGCAGTTCCTTAATCATCTTTTGTACATTGTTGAACGAGCGCCGCTGGCTACCCATTTGCACCAGTCGGTTATATTTACCAGCAGCGGCAATTGCCAGTTCTCCTTCGTGTGGGTTATGGCTACAAGGCTTCTCTACATACACATGCTTGCCGGCCTGGCAGGCCAATATAGTTGCTGGCGCGTGCCAATGGTCAGGCGCGGCAATTACCAATGCGTCCAGGTCTTTTTTCTCTAGCAGTTTGCGCACGTCTGTTATAGCTTGGGGCTTTTTGCCGGTGAGTTTTTCTATATCTGCAATGCACTTGTTTAGTGCTACGCTATCCACATCGCATATGTAGCCAATTTCGACATCCGGAACTGCGGTAAGCTTTTGAGCCAGGAATGCGCCACGGCTGTTTACGCCCATTACGCCTATCACCACCTTTTTATTAGGCGAACCGGTATATAAACCATTGGCTAAGGTATTTTCACTAACGAGAAAACTAGTACCGCCCACAGCTGCGGTCCTGATGAATGTTCTTCTTTGCATAAGCAGATATTGTATAGGTAAAACAATAATTGGTATTGGCTAATTTAGTGGTTTTACCTACAGCTTTGTGTAACATTGATAGATAAATAGCGTCTTACCTTTCAATAAAAACTAATAATTTAGATTTTATTATGCATGCATACTATTCAAACTAATTAACGAACTATGAAAACACTTTACGCTGCCCTCATTGGAGGCAGTATGAGCGCGCTGGCCATCAGCACAGCTTTTGCACAAGCTCCCGCACCTGAAAGCCCTGCTTACAAGATGTACCGGGAAACTACTCCAAAAATAAACGACCTTGTACACACCAAGCTGGATGTTAGGTTCGACTACAAAAAGCGTTACCTGTATGGAAAGGAGTGGGTTACGTTGAAGCCCCACTTTTATCCGACCGACAGCCTGCGCCTTGATGCCAAAGGCATGGACCTTAAGACCATTGCTGTTGTAAAGAATGGTAAGAACGTGCCATTAAAGTTCACTTACGATAGCCTTACCGTTGCCATAAAGCTTGACAAAACTTACCAGGGCGGTGAAGCTTATACATTATATATCGACTATACTTCAAAACCTAACGAGTTAAAAGCTAAGGGAAGCGCAGCTATCAGCGATGCGAAAGGATTATACTTTATTAATCCTGATGGTACTGAAAAAGATAAGCCAACACAAATTTGGACTCAGGGAGAAACTGAAAGCTCATCTTGCTGGTTCCCAACCATTGATAAGCCAAACCAAAAAACTACGGAAGAGATAGCGATGACTGTACCTGCAAAGTACGTTACGTTATCTAACGGTCGCCTGGCTTCACAAAAAGTTAACGGCGACGGTACCCGTACCGACGTTTGGAAACAAGAACTTCCGCACTCGCCATACTTGTTTATGATGGCTGTGGGAGACTTTAAAATATACAAAGACAAATGGCGCGATAAAGAAGTAAGCTATTACCTGGAGCCGAAGTACGCGCCATACGCAAAAGACATTTTCGGCTTTACGCCAGAGGTAATGGAGTTTTACTCAAAAACCCTGGGCGTTGATTATCCATGGTATAAATATTCGCAGATAGTTGTTCGCGATTATGTAAGCGGGGCAATGGAGAACACCAGCGCAACCCTTCATGGCGAATATGTGCAAGGCACCAAACGTGAACTTGCCGACCGCTATTATGATGGCGGCCGCAGCACTATTGTGCATGAACTCTTCCACCAGTGGTTTGGTGATTACGTAACTGCTGAAAGCTGGAGCAACCTTACGGTAAACGAATCCTTTGCTGATTTTAGCGAAAGCATTTGGGCCGAGTACAAGTATGGCAAAGATGCAGGAGACGCACACAGTTACGAAGCTATGCTGAACTATTTAAGCCAGCCAAATGCCAAAACCAAAAATCTTGTACGCTTTCACTACAATGATAAAGAGGATGTGTTTGATGTAGTAACTTACCAAAAGGGCGGGCGTATTTTGTATATGTTACGCAACTTCCTGGGTAAAGAAGCTTTCTACAAAGGACTGAATATTTACCTTAAAACTAACGCCTTTAAAAATGGCGAGGCACAGCAGTTGCGTTTAGCAATGGAAGAAGCAAGCGGCCGCGATCTGAACTGGTTCTTTAACCAGTGGTATTACGGTGCGGGTCACCCAATATTAAACGTCACCTATAAATGGGATGATGCAACCAAAAAACAAACTGTTTATTTAGAGCAAACGCAGGATGGTAATGCATTTATACTACCAATGGCTATAGATATTTATGCAGGTGGCAAAAAAGTACGCCATAATGTTTGGATGCGCGATAAGACTGATACACTTACTTTCGACGTAGCTGCTAAACCTGACCTGGTGAATGTTGACGGTGACAAAATATTGCTTACTAAAAAGACCGATACCAAATCATTGGACGAACTTTCGTTTCAATACTTTAATGCTCCGCTTTACCTGGATCGCTTTGAAGCCATTGACGGTGTGAAAGCGCGCCAGACAGACGAGAAAGCACGTAAAGTTATTGTAGCAGCAATGCAGGACAAGTATTATGGCTTACGCCTGAAAGCAATTAATGCAGCTAACATCACAACCAACGACGACGTACGCAACGCGGCTGTACCGGTACTGGTTAAACTTGCACAATCAGACGAAAACAACCTTGTACGTGCTGCGGCAATAAACGCTTTAGGAAAGCTAAAAGCATCAGGCAATCTTAACTTGTTCAAACAAGCATATGCAAGCGACTCTTATGTGATACAAGGCGCTGCAATGAATGCCATTGGACAAATTAACCCAACAGAAGCACTCCAGCTGGCAAAAAGCCGCGAAAAAGATGCCGAAGGCGCCGCTAAACAAGCTGTGATAAACGTTTATGCAACATCAGGCACCGATGCCGAATGGCCTTACGTTTATAACGCGTTCAAGAATGCAGGCGATCCTAACACCCAGTTTGGCATGGTACGTAAAGTAGCGGATTTTGCTGCAAGGGTTAAAAATCCCGAATATGCACAGCAAGGGATTCAAGCTATTGGAGAAGTTGGCCTCAAGTACAAACAGTACGGCGTTGCTCCTTCAGTAATACAAATACTTAACGGTATTAAAGATGCGCGTACTAAAATGGGCGATACTGCTTCAGCAGCAACCGTAGATAAAGCAGTTGCTCCACTTAACTAAGCAACAGCCCATCTTAAATTACATAAACTACAAAGCCACCCAAAGGGTGGCTTTGTAGTTTTAACATATTTTAACTTGATTTAACATGTTACTAAGGAGTAGATTAGCTAACTTAGTATTAACAATACAATGGTTATGAAAAAGCTGCTTTTGGTAATTATTTTAGCTACCTGCTCAGGGGAATTATTGGCGCAAGGGAATGGAAATACAACCGTTCCACCATCAACCCTAAACAAAACGTTTCCTTTCAAACCAGATACTACCATAAACTCGCAAATTATAAAAGATTTATCGCTGGTACCGCAAACCAACATGAAAGCGCTTCCAAAAGGTATTTATGACATAAAAGCTTTAGACAAGATGCCTATTATTGCTCTACAGGGTTATTCTAAAATGCCCGTTGTAAAACTTCGTGGGAACTCTAAAATGCCGGTGGTTGGAAAAACTCCTTCTAAAAACGATAATGTCGTTATAGTAGAGCGTCCGTAAGCCTTATTGAAAATCTTTATTGAGTAGCTTCTCCAGTTCGGCGAAGCTAATGTTCATTTTTATACGCCCTTGTTTCGCGTATGATATCTCGCCGGTTTCCTCTGAAACGATAATGGCTGTAACGTCATTTGCTTCTGTAACGCCTATCCCAGCTCTGTGCCTCAAACCAAATTGGGCGGGCAAGTCGGCTTTCTCAGTTACAGGCAATATGCAACTGGCAGATTTTATTTTATTTTCTGATATCACCACCGCACCGTCATGCAATGGGCTGTTCTTTTGAAATATACTCTCTAACAGCCGTTTAGAGATTTTGGCCTCGACCACTTCGCAGCTATTTTGATAGAATTGCTCGTCGTAATATTTAGCAAAAACTATAAGTGCTCCGGTACGGGTTTGCTTCATGCTTTTGCAGGCGTCAACTATTGGCTTAATGCGCGCATAATTGTTTTTTTCTGCTTCGGCCTTTCCAAAAAAGTACTTCCACCAGGCTTTGTTGCGCTGTAATGAGGCGTTTTTACCAACAAGCAACAAAAACCGCCGAACCTCTTGCTGAAAAACTATGATGACTGCGATAATACCTACATCAACAAACTTGCCCAATATGCCGGTAAGCAATTGCATATGCAGCACTCTTACTACCATATAAAGCAGGTAGATAGTAACCAAACCTATTACTATGTTGGCAGCTATTGTCCCCCTGATCAGGTTGTACAACTGGTAAATAATAAACGCCACCAACAGCACATCAACTACATCAAGAATACCAAGTTTTAAGAAGCTGAAATTGAAGGACTGCATATTACGAATGTAATAAGTTTATATGAAAGATTACCGAACAGGCTTATAGATGAGCGCTATCAATTGAACGTAAATATATCACTTGTTACGCTCTGTAGTGTATCGCACCAATTGCTCCAGCCCTGTGCGTGCATCACCTGCAGGGAAGGTATCAAGAATAGCAAATGCTTCATCCTGGTATTTTTTCATTTGTATCCCGGCATAATCCAGTCCGCCGTTTTGCTTTACAAAGTTGATGATCTCGGTGATCTTTTTAGAATCATCATTGTGGTTTTTAACCAAATTGATAATCCGCTTCTTTTCGCTGCTGCTTGCATTACTAAGAGCATATATCAGCGGCAGCGTCACTTTCTTTTCTTTTATATCTATGCCCAATGGCTTGCCAACGTCATCGGTGCCGAAGTCGAACATATCATCCTTTATCTGAAATGCTATGCCGATCTTTTCACCAAACAATCGCATTTTTTCTATTACTTCCTCGCTTGCTCCGGCGGAAGCTGCTCCGCAGGCACAGCACGCAGCAATTAACGACGCAGTTTTCTGACGAATAACTTCATAATACACGGTTTCCCCAATATCCATGCGACGCACTTTCTCAATTTGCAACAACTCTCCTTCGCTCATTTGCTTAACCGCTTCTGATACGATCTTAAGCAAACTGAAATCATTATTGTTGATAGACAACAGCAGCCCCTTCGAGAGCAAGTAGTCGCCCACCAACACTGCTATTTTATTTTTCCAAAGTGCATTAATAGAGAAGAACCCCCGGCGCTGATAAGAATTGTCTACCACGTCGTCATGTACCAGTGTTGCGGTGTGCAAAAGTTCTACTAACGCAGCCCCGCGGTGAGTGCTTTCGTTAATACCACCACATATACTGGCGGAAAAAAAAACGAACATTGGTCGGATCTGCTTTCCTTTCCGTTTTACAATGTAATGGGTAATACGGTCCAGCAGCGGAACAGAGCTTTGCATAGAGGCTTTAAACTTCTCCTCAAAAACATCAATTTCTGCAGCAATGGGTTTCTTTATCTCGTTGATGTTCAGCATCTGCGTTAGTGCGATAATACACCCGGCTTAGCAGCCGGATATTGCGGAGCAAACATAAGCTAAAAAAATATATCTGCGTAAAGCTGCTTCTTGTTTTAGCAGATTAAACCTTTAGCATTTAAAACGCTCTATTAGGTATAAGTTAGTAAGATAGAGTATATAAGTTTTGATTTTTGTGAGTTAGAGTTTTCGTTTTGAGCGGTTACCCATTGGATAGCCGCTTTTTTGTTGCCCTTACGGATAAATATTTTACCTTTGCGTGCCCAAAACGGAGAGGTGTCTGAGTGGTCGAAAGAGCACGCCTGGAAAGTGTGTATACGTCAAAAGCGTATCGAGGGTTCGAATCCCTCCCTCTCCGCACTACAAACAAAACGCCTTAATTATGCATTAAGGCGTTTTGTTTTATTAAAACTTTGCTGTGTATTAAGTAGATGATATTTAGCTTCTAACTTAATTCACATCAAACCAAAGTTTGGTTGTTAATACGTCAGCGCCCTGACCAGATACCGCGGACTGATAGTTAGTACCGTTTAAAGATTGCTCTGTACCCGGGTACAGGAATCTTAACGGCAGTTTTCCGTTTAGCGTACCAGCTACAGCAGGCTGAAGCTGAGGATAATCTAACCTGCGCCACTCCGCAAATGCTTCCAACCCCTGTCCAAATAACGCGAGCCATTTTTGATCGCCTATGGATTTACGGAAGTTACCGGCATTATACTGTACAGCAGGTTGGCCAAGGTAAGTGGCAACATCTGCATCACTTACGCTATATTGCTTTAACGATGCTGTAATCGCTTGCTTGTATAGTTCGCCTGCATTCTCTGTGGTAAACCCCCTTGCTGCAGCTTCTGCACGGTCAAACAGCACTTCCGAATAACTTTGAATAACCGCCGGTGCACCTGGAGCAAGAAAATAGGCGCCAGGTTTTGATGTTTTTGTAAAACCCAGGTTACTGGCATCCCCAACTAATAACCCGTTAGGTATGCCCACGTAAGTGTTTGGCGTGGCATCTTTTGTTTTGCTGACGTAAACCTGCAAACGCGGATCATTCAATGCAAAAAGCTTGTCAACAACAGTTTTGCTTATACGGTAATCATCTCTGGTGTCGAACAGGTTACTTATAGGGTTTTGGTTTGGTGATGCCAGATAAACCAACTGTGCTGTCTCGCTGTTGCTGCTTATGTAGCCGCTGCCCTCTGCCTGTATCTCGGCAAGTACCTGTTTAGCTTTTTCAGGCTCGCGGTCTGCTATACGCAAGGCTATTCGCAAACGCAGCGAATTGGCAAATTTCTTCCATGAAGTAATGTTATTGCCGTAAATAACATCACCCAAGATTGCCGGTCCTGACGCGTTCAACGAAGACTGTGCCGTTTTCAGGTCTTCCAACAAAGCGAAATACACATCTTTTTGCTTGTCATAAGCAGGGGTAAGATATTGCGAAATGTTAGTTGCCTGGCTGTAAGGTATATCGCCGTACGCGTCGGTAAGTAATTGAAAAGTCCATGAACGCAGCACCAGCGCCACACCTTTGTAATTAGGGTTAGACTGCGCGTCTGCTAACTTTATTATCTGGTTCAGATTAACTATGCTTTTTGAGTAACCTACCGTCCACAACTCCTGGAAAGCATTGTTAGAGTAGATATACCTGTCCGGATCGGTGTATTGGATCTTAGCCCAGTACTGTACAAAAAGCAGGCTCGCATCCATGTTATTTGCGGTACCCCAATAGGTGTCGGCTGTATTTTTTATAGCTGCAGTAAGCAGGTAGTCAGGCTGTGCAGTTTCAGATGCATTCGGGCTTTTGTTTATATCCTGCAGATCCTTTTTGCACGACACTGTTGATAGTGTAACCGCGGCAAATAGTATTAATGCTGATAAATGTTTGATTTTCATGATAGTTAGAATTTAAGATTAACATTAAAGCCGATGTTGCGAACAGTAGGTAGCGTAAGGTCTTCAAGGCCTTGGCCGTTGCCGGTGTTGAATGCCGTTTCCGGGTCGATATTTGGCACTTTCTTGTGAATGATCCATAGATTCCGGCCAACAACTGAGACGGTCGCCGACTGCAGCCCTATCCCTTTTACCCACCTCGCCGGGAAAGTGTAGCCTAGCTTAACTTCCCTAAGCTTTATAAATGATGCGCTGTAAACAAAGGCCTCGTCCACATTGGTAAATCCTTTGTAGTAAGACTGTGCTGGTATAACCTTACTGTTTGCTGTGCCGTCTGCCTTTACGCCTTTCCATACCATACCGTCGTCATAAACAGTTTCGCCATTTGGTGCAGCAGCACCTCCGTTAACCTGCACCGCGGTAGCTGACGTATTATTACCGGGATAGTAATAGCTTAATCCGCCGTTTTGTGCACCTCGGCCGGGCAGCGTTGATGCCAGCACTCCCGTGTAAGTTCCCGTTCTGTTGGTATTAGAGTAGATGGATCCTCCAAACCGGGCATCCACCAGGAAACCTAAATTAATCCCTTTATAAGAGAAGCTGTTGTTAATGCTTCCGGAAAAATCAGGTGTGTACTTACCCAGGTACTGCTTGGTAGGGTTGATAACCGGTACACCACTGTTATCTATAACAATGTTGCCGGCGGCATCACGCTGGTAAGCGTTGCCAAACAATGTACCGTAAGGTTTCCCCACTGCGGCAAGTACCTGCACCGTACGGTTGGTGCCTAAAATATAGCTTTGCAGCCTGCCTTCTTCATCTAACGATACTACTTTGCTGCGGTTAAGCGAATAGTTCACGGTTACATCCCACGAGAAATCATTCTTTTTAATTGGCGTGCCGCTTAACTGTACCTCCAAGCCCTTATTATTTATACGGCCGCCGTTTATCAGCTTTTGCGTATAACCTGTTGAAGGGCTAACATCAACGTTAAGTATCTGATTAATACTGTTTGTATTATAAACGCTTACATCCAGCCGTACGCGATCGCGCAGGAAACCGGCCTCAAAGCCAGCTTCGCCAGAGGTTGTTGTCTCAGGTTTTAAATTCGGGTTAAGATCTATACTATTAGCGTTCTGCTGCGGATTGGTGCCAAAAGGCGCTGTAAAGTTATATGTGTTGATGAGCTGATAAGGCGTAGCGGCCTTACCTACTTTAGACCAACCACCTCTTAGTTTTAGGTAACTTAATGCGTCACTTTTAAAGTCAAGCGCCTGAGATAGTACCAAACTACCATTCACCGACGGATAGAAGTAAGACAGGTTTGCTACAGGTAAAGTAGACGACCAGTCGTTACGGCCGGTAAGGTTCAGGAACGCATAGTCCTTATATCCAATTTGTGCCGATGCAAAGTAGCTGTACGTTTTAAGCTTGCCATAGTAATTTGATGATACCAGCGGATCACGTGAGTTACTCAACGTATAAAGGCCCGCAACTGCCAGCTTAGGTGCTATCTGGTCGTTCTGCTCGTTTATAATTGTGCTTATGTTGCCACCAATAAATGCATCAAGGGAGAAATCTTTGCTCAGCTTTTTAGTGTACTGCAGCCGGCCTTCAGTATTGGTTTCGCTCACGTGATAAGCGTCTTCTTCATAAGAACCGAATGGTGTTCCATTAGTACCATAGGCCACCTTTATTTTACGACGGTCGTTGTAAAAGTCGGTACCGGTTCTAAAATTTGCAGATAGGCCGCCACCAATTTTGTAATTCAGCTCGATGCTGCCAATCAGGCGGTCTTTATACTGCCCAACTGTGTTCTCATAAGCTATAAAATATGGGTTGCTATAGTAGCTGTTGTTCCAGTTAAAGGTGCTGCCATCAGGGTTTCTGTAGTTTTTCAACTGGCTTATATCCACCTGGCGGCCAAACCATGTAAACTGAAGCATGGTGCTGGTTGCCCTGCGGCCGTAAGCACCCGGAAGGTTGCCTGCATCGTCTTTTATGTAATTAGCTATAGTAGTAACGGTAAGCTTTGGTGTTGGCCTGAACGTTGTGTTCAATAAAAATGAATTACGGCCCAGTGATGAATTAGGCACCACACCAGTTTGATGCAGGTTGTTGTATGACAACCTAAAATCGTACTTGTCGCCGCTGCCCGCAAGTGCAACACCATTGTTTAGGGTGACACCTGTGTTGAAGAAATCGCGTACGTTATTAGGATGCGCTACAAAAGGCACCGCAACACCGTTAGAGTTGAATTGCGGAATCAATCGTCCATCCAATGGAGGGCCCCAGCTTTCATCCACACCATCGTTAACGCCTCCGCCTTTGCCATCCACGTAGCTAAATTTCCCGTTGGATCCCTGTCCAAACTGGTTTTGATAATCAGGGAAGACCTTCAGGGTTGCAAAGCTGGTGTTGGAGTTGATAGTGATACCAAGGCCCTTGGCACCCTTACCTGTTTTAGTTTTTATAAGGATAACACCCGCAGCTGCGCGGTAGCCGTACAGTGCGGCAGCGTTTGGTCCTTTAAGTACACTTATAGATTCTATATCCTCAGGGTTGAGGTCGGAAATTGCGTTAGGGAAATCTCTTGACCCGTTAGCACCCTGAAACTGCGAGTTATCTACGATAACGCCATCCACCACAAACAGTGGCTGGTTGTTACCCGATACCGATGTTTCGCCGCGAATAACTATACGTGATGATCCCATGTCGCCCTGGCTGTTGGTAACCTGTACACCGGCAACTTTACCGGCAAGCGCGTTTACCAGGTTGCTTTCTTTAGCTTCTGATATATCACGCGACTTTAAGCTTTGTACCGCGTAGCCCAACGACTTTTTGTCTTTGCTGATGTTAAGCGCCGTTACCACCACCTCGTTTAACGAGTTTGCGGCTTCTACCAGTACTATTTGCAACGGTGCGTCGGCCTGTGTAACCGTGACCTGTTGTGTGGTGAAGCCCAAGTAGGATATCCGGAGTACATCATTTGGTTTTGCATTGAGGGAAAACCTGCCCTGTACATCTGTCTGAGTACCATTGGTAGATCCCTGAACAGCCACCGTAACGCCGGGGAGCGGCTGCCCGTCTGACCGGGCGGTGACAACGCCGCTAACCTTAACCGTTTGGGCGTAGGTAGTTTGCAGCAAGAAAAATGGCAGTAAAGCCGCCAAAAACAGCTTGTAAATTTTGGACATGACTATTAATTGTAAGAGGTAAAAAATGCCTGTACGAAAGCCCAATGCAGCTGCACTGCAATTAGCTATTGTAAAGGATGTTTGAATAACCAGAGGCTGCACGCCTCAGCAGGATGGGGAATTAAATTAGCAGCAACAACGCATGCCTTGCATGAAACATGCAGATGATGATGGCGAGTGATTTAAAAACGAGCGAAATGTAAAAGGTGTTTTCATAATAATATAGCATTAACAATATTGCTTTTCAGCCATCAAGATTGCACCGGGGAGATATTGTGTACTGATAAGCCCGACAGCTAAGCATGTATTGTAAACATTATCTCTTCTGCCAATGGCAGACAGGAATTAGCACCTTTATACTTATTGTATAGGTTGCTAAGACGTCATAGGGCCTTTCCCTCGGTCTTTCTTGATAACTATAAAGAACTATTTCGATGCAAATATATGAATAAAATATAAAGACTATAGAATTAATAGATTTTATTTAAAATAAATTATTCTCCCTTTAATGGGTTAGCAGTGCAAGCAGATATGGTAAAAACAGTTCCTTAGGAATAAACATTAATGCTGTGCTACCTGTTAATTAAGACGACCTTCAAGGTGACTTAAATTACCTTATTTATTAATTTACGACAGGTATTTGCAAGCAGTTAAGCTTTACCTTTGCCGGAAACTATACAATATTACTTTGACTAAAAGCATTTATATAGCCTCTGCCGAACCCTACAGTGGTAAGTCAGTTATTGCACTTGGGCTGGTAGCCATGCTGCTGGGTAGGGCACAAAAAATAGGTTACTTTAAACCTATAATACCGCTTGCTCCGCAAGAACAGCCGGACAGCCATATTCAAACTATTCTATCTCACTTTCAACTACCGCAGGCATATGCAGATACTTATGCTTTTACCAGGCAAGATGCAATGCAACACCTGAAGGATGGGCGGCAAGGCGATATGCTGGACGCGATCATCAGCAGGTTTAAAAGCCTTGAAGCTGCTTATGACTACACCGTTGTAGAAGGCAGCGATTTTGCTGGGCCGGCTACAGCATTTGAGTTTGAAACCAACAGGTTAATTGCCAAAAACCTGAATGCACCGGTTTTACTGCTGGTATCGGGCGATAATAAAACCACGGCCGAGATTGTACAGGACACACTCAATTTTTGGAGAGCCTATCAGTCGCACGATATACAAGTGCTTGCCGTGGTGGCCAACAGGGTGCAATCTGCCCAAACAGCTGATGTGAAGCAATTGCTTGTGGCGCAACTGCCAGAGAACATCTTGGTTTCTGTTATCCCTGCGGAGCAGACACTTGAAAACCCCACGGTAAACGACATTTTTGAATGTTTGAACGGACGTTTACTATTTGGCCGGGAACATCTTGCCAACCAGGTAGATCACTTTGTAACCGGTGCCATGCAGGTGCCAAACTTTTTAAATTATTTAAAGGAGAACGTACTGATTGTGACGCCGGGCGATCGCGGCGATATTATTATAAGTTCGCTGCAGGCTAACTTGTCTGCAAGTTACCCAAGGGTTGCAGGTATTGTACTTACAGCCGGCAGCATACCCGAAGAGCCGGTGATGCGCCTGATAGAAGGGTTGCAGAATGTTGTGCCGATACTTACCGTGGACTCCGGCACTTTCGAGACCACCAACAACATCGCATCTGTTAAGGCGCGTATAACGCCTGATAATTCTAAGAAGATACAGCTTGCCATAGAAACATTTAACAAGTATGTAGATGTTCCTTCGCTGGAAAAAATGCTGGTGACTTTCCACTCTGACGCGATGACACCCCACATGTTCCAGTACCAGCTTACACAATGGGCAAAGAGACAGCGTAAGAACATCGTTTTACCAGAGGGTAATGATGACCGTATTCTGCAAGCCACTGCAAGGTTAATCTCCCAGCAATTGGTAAATATCACCTTGCTGGGCGATCCGGGTGAAATAGCTGCATCCGTAAAGCGACTGGGTATAGATGTAGACCTCAGCCAGGTCAACATAATATCTCCTGCTAACTCCACCTTTTACGACGACTATGTGCAAACGTTGTATGAGCTTCGCAAAAGCAAGAACGTTACGTTGGAAATGGCGCGGGACCTGATGACGGATGTATCTTACTTTGGTACCATGATGGTTTATAAAGGCCATGCTGATGGGATGGTATCAGGTGCTGTACACACTACGCAGCACACCATACGGCCCGCGCTGCAGTTCATCAAAACCAAACCGGGTATTTCTACAGTATCTTCTATATTCTTTATGTGCCTGGCAGATAGGGTATCGGTATTTGGCGACTGTGCAGTAAACCCCGACCCCACCGCAGAGGAACTTGCAGAAATAGCCATTTCGTCGGCAGATAATAGTTCCCGGTTTGGTATCGAGCCGCGGGTTGCTTTGCTTTCTTATTCTTCGGGCACGTCCGGCTCGGGTGAGGACGTAGAAAAGGTAAGGAGGGCTACACAACTCGTACGAGAGAAACGACCGGACCTGAAGGTTGAAGGACCGATACAATATGATGCAGCCGTTGATCCTGTAGTAGGTCGTCAAAAACTTCCCGGTTCAGAAGTGGCCGGGCAAGCAAGTGTACTCATCTTCCCTGATCTGAACACGGGCAATAACACTTACAAGGCGGTACAGCGCGAAACCGGCGCATTGGCCATAGGGCCGATGCTGCAAGGCCTTAATAAACCTGTAAATGACCTTAGCCGTGGCTGCACAGTAGACGACGTTTTCAATACAGTTATTATTACTGCTATCCAAAGCCAGGATAGCTAACTATACTCTTGCACATGAATATTTTTGTGATTAACTCGGGCAGCAGCTCTATTAAATACCAGCTCTTCATACAGGGATCAGCTACACCGCTTTGCAGCGGCCTTGTGGAACGCATAGGCCATAGTGACGCGCAGATAACTCATAAATACCACCGTAATAACAAGGAAGATGTTATCCGTATAGAGCAGCCAATTGCAGACCATGAAGCAGGCATGCTGGCTGTAGCAGAGCTATTAACAAGAGCGGACATTGCCGTTGTACAAAGCGCAGAGGACATCAACGTTGTTGGCCACCGTATTGTGCATGGCGGAGAAACATTAACGCACACAACGGTTATAACCCCCGAAGTGAAAGACAGGATACAGGCCTTGTTTCCGATGGCACCGCTGCATAATCCAGGCCATTACGAAGGCATTAAGGTAGCAGAAAAAACTTTCCCAGAGGCTACGCAAGTGGCGGTGTTTGATACCGCATTTCATCAAACCCTTCCTGAGAAGGCATTTCGTTATGCTATACCTAACACGCTTTATCATGAGCTTGGCATAAGGGTGTATGGCTTTCACGGGATCAGTCATCAATATGTTAGCCGGGAGGCAGCACACTACCTAAGCAAGCCGGACGCGAAAGTAATTACTATACACCTGGGCAACGGCTGCAGCATGGCGGCGGTAAACGCTGGTAGATGTATTGACACCAGTATGGGGCTTACGCCGTTAGACGGCCTTATTATGGGTACACGCAGCGGTAGTATAGATGCATCTGTACTGTTATACCTTACCGAACAAAACAACTACACTACGGAGCAGTTGAAAAACCTCCTAAACAAGCAAAGCGGTATGCTTGGTTTAACCGGCCACAACGACATGCGCGATATAAGCGCACTTTACCGACAGGGCATTGTTGAGGCTAAGCTGGCTTATGACATGTACGCCTATCGCATCAAAAAATTCATTGGCGCTTACGCCGCCGTTCTTAACGGGCTGGATGCAATAGTGTTTACAGCAGGCGTTGGCGAAAATGATGCGCTCGCACGAGAACTGGTATGCCGAGATATGGAATACCTGGGCATCGGTATAGATATCGCTAAAAATGAATTAAGAGAAAGCGGTATTCGCGACATTACTGCCTTCCAGGCAAAAACAAGGGTACTCGTGATCCCTACCAATGAAGAACTGGAAATAGCCAGGCAATGCCAGGACTTGTTAATGGGTGCCTGATCTACTACGACATACACTTATGATAAGTGATACTTGTAAATAATTGCATCAGTACTTATTGTTAATACTGCGCTAACATTACGGCTATAAATTTGGCGAACACAACATGCCGAATGAAAAACAGGAAAATTTATCTTATCGCAGGATTAACGCTGATCGCATTATCAGGATTTAACATCAGCAACAGCTTATTTACGCAACCCGCGGAGTTTCCGGCGTTTGATACAGAGGCTCACCGTGGCGGCAGATCGCTCATGCCCGAAAACACTATTGCCGCCATGAAAAACGCGATAGACCTTGGTGTAACAGGCCTGGAGATGGACACTCACATTACTGCTGATAACGAAGTGGTGCTGTCACACGACGAGTTCATCAACCCGCTGTTCACACTGGACCCGAACGGTAAGGAAATTACTCCCGAGCAAGCCAAATCGCTGGTGCTTTACAAGATGAATTATGCTGATTTGAGCAAATATGATGTGGGTTCTAAATTGTACAGCAATTTTCCCAAGCAGAAAAAGGTTAAGACCTATATTCCCAGGCTTGGGGATGTCATCGATTCGGTACAAACCTATTTAAAGGCTAATCACAAGAAGCAGGTATTCTATAACATCGAGACAAAGTGCTCTCCCGCAGGCGACAACATCTACAACCCTGCACCGGAAGAATTTGTAAAGTTGCTGATGAATGTGATTGAGCAAAAGAGAATAACGCCGTACGTAATTATTCAATCATTTGACAAACGTACGCTGCAGATTATTCACGCCCGCTACCCTAAAGTGCGCACATCCTACCTTATTGCTAATAAGAACAGCGTTGAGATGAATATAGCCGATCTGGGCTACACCCCGTTTATTTACAGCCCGGCTTATAAACTGGTAAATGCAGACCTGGTAAAGCAATGCCACGATAAGAATATTAAAGTACTACCCTGGACAGTAAATACTAAAGAAGAGATAGAGGCGCTTAAAGCCCTTAAAGTGGATGGCGTTATATCAGATGATCCTACACTGTTTAACCTCAATAATTAACACCTACTGACCGGTAGGTGTGTATTCGTAAACTACTTTGTACGCCTCGTTTTTAAGTTTAGAAGAAAGCTGGCCTATTGCCAGATCCTTACGCTGTGGTGTGGGCTCACAAACGGAGTAGGTTTTACCTTTGTAGACTATGGGTTCTCCAACCGGCTTGTTAAATTCAACCGCCATGGTAATGTGCGTAGGATAAAGCATGGCTATCATGGGCAGGTTGTAAATTTCTTTTACGAGATAAAAGAATAATGCTGCGCGATCGTCGCAATCGCTGTATTTTGAGGAAAGCGTCTGCTCGGGCGAAAGGCGCTTTTCATGTCCATAGTTTTCTTCGTCGTTCTCGTATAAAAATGCGTATCGGGTGAAGTGCATCAGGTAGTCTACGCCTTTTACAGCACTCATTTCCGATATGTTTTTCCGCAGGAGTGGTATCAGCGAGCTATAGGTTACCTTGCTTACCGGTATGTTAAAATAAGTTTCGAAATCTACTCCCGGGTAGTTCATAAAAATCTTACCGACTTCCGGGTTAAGCTTTATGTTGAAGTAGTATGCTTTGTGCTTATAAGTGAATTGCAGCTCCCTTTCCTCGTAACTTTCCGGACTAAAATCAGGCATGCGGGTAACCTTGTAGGAGAAAGATTTAGTGGCACCAGCAACCTTCACGGGTATAGGTACCGGCGGATCCTGGTTAATGTCTGCCTTGGCATAATCATGATAGTTAAGGCACATATACTTTTCCCCGTCAACATTAAAAGAAGGTATATCTGTGATGTCCTCGTCGTTTAGTACGTAGAAGATAATCTTATCCGTAGTAAGTGCCACCCTGGCATCGTAACCCGAATGGGTCATTAAGAACCACTTATATAAGGTATACCGGGCATAGTTGTCGGCTTTGGGGCTTAGCTGCTCGGCGGTTTTGCGTACAAGCTGATAGTACAACCAATCATTTAATTCGTTCCTGGTTTTATATGCGGTTAACGAATCAACCAGGGGTTTGTAATTACCGGCATTCAGCTGGTTGTAAAATGATTTTACCGATTGCTGCGATAGCACCTGCGGTACCTTAACCAACAGGGCTTTATCTATTTCGCTGTTGAAGGTACCATTGTAAAACTCAAAGCAAATGCGCTGGTTATCAGCCCTGGCATTTCTGTAAGCCAGGCTGAGGATCAGGAAACAAAAGACAATATGCCTGGGAAGCCGAAACATTGGCGTTTACAATTGGTAGTTTAAATTTACATAAAATTAAACTGGAATTAACAATTAAAATTGTGTAATAACCAATTGCAACAGTCCCGACGGGATCAGCAGCTTACTTGAAAATCTTGAAGATAGACTTCCAGAACCAGTTCTCGTCCGCTTTAAGCATGGTCTCTAATGTTTTGTCTACATTTTTCGCAAGCTTATTAATGTCGGTTACCGACTGGTTGAAGGTTTTAAACGCAGGATCATTGCTGTCGCCCTCAACTTTGGTTAGTTCGTTCAACAGTTTTATTATAGGGTCAAGCTCGCGTTTGCGGCGTTCTTTAGCTACCTGGCGTGCAATGTTCCAGGTGTCTTTGTCAGCATAAAAGTACTCTTTGCGCTCGCCGGCTTTGTGGCGCTTTTCTACCAGGCCCCAACTGATCAAATCGCGCAGGGTCATGTTGGCATTACCGCGGGATATCTTCAGTTCTTCCATTATCTCCTCGGTGGTAAGCTCAGCCGGGGTAACCAGCAGCAGCGCGTGTACCTGCGCCATTGTGCGGTTAATGCCCCATTCGGAGCCTAGTTTGCCCCAGGCCTCTATAAATTTTCCTTTAGCTTCAGGTAACTGCATTTACAAATATAACCTATGTTCCGTAAATTTCAAAATGTTTTGAAAGTACAGCCACAGTATTTCCGGGCGGTTAAGCAGCATTCCATTCATCAAGCACGTTCAGGAATTTTTCGGCATTAGCCAAATGCTGTTCGCGTTTGTTGTCGGGCATCTTGTCAAAAGTCTTGACTAGCATACCTAAACGCGGATTGCTCATAAAGAATTTTCGGTGTACATGCATAAACCGCCAGAAGAGGCCATCCCATGTCTCCTGCCACTCACCTTTTGGCCAATCGCCCATTTTTAACAGGTAATTACTTCCGCTGATGTAAGGCTTGGTCATCATCAGCCCTCCATCAGAGAATTGCGTCATCCCGTAGGTGTTGGGCACCATTACCCAGTCGTAGGCGTCTATATACATTTCCATAAACCAGCGGTACACCTCGTCGGGATCAAACTCGCATAGCAGCATAAAGTTGCCCATCACCATCAAACGTTCTATATGGTGCGAGTAGCCGGTGTTCAGCACGCGTTTTATAACATTATCAACTGGAGCAATGCCGGTGTTACCTGTCCAGAACTGGTAAGGAATTTTACGGCTAAAGCCCCAGTAATTTGTAGTACGCTGCTTTACGTGCTCGCGTTCGTACACTTGGTGTATAAACTCCCTCCACCCCATAATCTGCCTGATAAACCCTTCAAGCGAGTTCAACGGTATCTCCTGCTCGCTTGCCGTTTGCAGGGCTTTATCAATCACCTGGTTTGGGGTAAGTAACCCCGTATTTAACAAAGGCGATAGCACAGAGTGGTACAGGAAGCTTTCACCCGTAACCATAGCGTCTTCGTAAATGCCAAAGTTATACAAGCGCTGGTCCATAAAATCCGTCAGCCACTTTTCAGCCTGTTCATGATCCACGGGGTAAAAACCACCAAGGTTCCCAAAAGGAGATGCTGTTGTACCGGGGTTATCCGGGTAGCTTTTATTTACCCTTTCTGCAGCTTCTTTAACATAGTCGTTACTGGCCGGTGTATCCAGCAGCGGCACCACTCCCGTTTTTGGGAAACGCTTGCGGTTATCGCTGTCATAGGTCCATTTTCCGCCAAGTGGTTTGTTATTATCTTCCAACAGTATGTTCCGCTGTTTTCGCTGGTTTACATAAAAATCTGTTTGGAAATACGTTTTCTGCTTATCAAAAAACTCATCAACATCTGCCCGGCTGTTTAACCACGCAGGGCTTTTGTATTCGGCTAGTTCAATGCTGTTGCCGGCACATTGCCTGGCTAGGCGCCTTTCCAGCCAATTGTCTGCTGTTGCAGCATAGTGGATGGTTTTAACACCTTGTTCTGCTAACCAGGGAACCAGCTTCCGAACATCGCAATGTTCATCATCCGCAGCAATGTAGTTCACCATTATCCCCCTGTTAGCCAGCGCGTCCTGGTAACACTTCATAGATGCGCGGTGCAGCACCAGTTTTTTTTTGTGAAAAGAATACAGGTTGAAAAACAACGCCTCTTCTACCAGGTAAACCGGGCGGGCGCTGCTAATTGCAGGATGATGTTTAAACAGCTGATGGGGGAAAACAAGGGTAACACTTTCCATAGTTTTTGAACACTGCTGGCAGCGGTTTGTTTAACGTTAGCCGATGCATAATGATACAACGAATAAAGAGAGGCTGCTTCTTTTTATTTGAAGCAACCTCTCTACATCAACCTACTAAAAGCCGTGTTTTTTATTTGTTTACCGTAGCATTAAGCGTAGTTGCTTCGGTTAAATGCTCCTTTAACGTCGGCAGCTTTTCGGCAGCTAAGGTCCTGAAATCGCCTATATCTGCGTAGGTAGTGGCTTTTTCAAATAAAGTAACCTGCTCCTGGTGCGATTGTACCATTAAAGCTGCAAAAGCTTTGTCGAACTCGGCGCCTGATAGTGGGGCCAATGCATTTAGCTGTTGCTGATGCGCGGCAGTTAACTGTGTAGGTACAGTAATATTGTTTTTAGCTGCTGTAGCTTTGAGTTCGTCGGTAGCTTTGGTGTGGTCGGTTACCATGTGCTGGCCATACTGCTTAACTTCTGCATTGGAAGCTTTCGTTAAAGCAAGCTGTCCGGCCTGTATCTCCAGCATGTTGCCGCTTGCAGCCTGTGTGGTAAATTCCTGGCTGCTAATACGCATGCCGTCGTTCTCTTCATCTTTACAGCTTTGTAAAGAAACAATACTACCTAGTAGCATCATTAATCCTAAAGTAAATTTTTTCATAATAGATCGTTTTGCACCTTGTCAGACAAAACCGTATCCATTCAGTACACCATCCCGATTTTAAGTATACCCGTACCCTTTCAGTCACACTAAATAACATTGTGAAAAACAACAGTTTACACATGTAGACTAAAAAACATGTTAATTGTCAACTGCATTAGTAAGATGAGCACACATGCGCGCCATTTCGTACCTGATTTAGCACAAGTGTATAATTTTTAGGATATAAATTATCATTTCAGTTAAACTAAATAAATAATACGAATGTTGTAGATAGATATGGAAAAGCCAATTTCAAGACAAGCGCACGGCGCTATAGATTATGCATATGCTGCACTGGTACCCTTTCTTCCGGAGTTAGCATCTTATAAAAAAGAAAAAAATGCTGCTATACTCAGCAGGTTGTTAGGCGGTGGGGCACTGGCTTACTCTGCCTTAACTAAGGCAGAATGGGGTTTGTATAAAATATTGCCATTTAAAGCACATCTGGCGGTAGATCTTTCCGTAAGCTTGTTTGCTATTGCATCTCCCTGGTTGCTGGGCTTTTCGGGGAACAAACAGGCCCGCAATGCATTAGTAGCAGTGGGCGTTTCGGGGCTTATGGCATCATTGCTTACAGAGCCCGAGGAAATGGATCAGCGGACAGCAGGGCTGTAACAACACCAGAGATGATAAAGTAGTAAGCAGCGCAGCTGTTGTCGATGGTCTCGCCTGCTATTCAGTTGAGTTGGTTAGCCATACCACTTTTTGTTCGCTTTGATGCGGCTGCCCTATTATGTCGCTGTAAAGATGGGGCCGCCTTGCCTTGCGGTACCTGTAACCGCCAGCTTTAGTTAACGCATCGGCGCTTATTTCTGCTATTACAATCTCGTTGTCTAGGCTGGTACATTCGGCTATGATATCGCCATATGGGTCAATTATCATCGAGCAGCCATTCTTCAACTGGTCATCATCCATACCTATAGGGTTGCTGAATATTGCGTAAACAGCGTTATCGTAGGACCGGGCAGGCAGCCACTTCATTAACCACTCGCGGCCTTTCAGCCCTCTGAACTCCTGTTTCAACAAATCTTTGTTGGCCTCCTTGTCAATCCAAAGGGCTGGATCAACAAAACCGGCACCCGGCCGTGTGGAAGGTGTGCACATTGTAACATGTGGCATAAATATAATGTCGGCCCCAAGCAGCGCCGTAGCCCGTACGTTTTCTATAACGTTATTGTCGTAGCATATCAATATACCGCACTTCCATCCGCAAAGTTCAAACACTGTATAACTGTTACCGGGCTTTACATGCGGATTTATGAACGGGTGCAACTTGCGGTGCTTTGCTACCAGCCCGTTCTTATCTACACATACATAAGCCTTGTAAATGTCGCCCGCTGCATCGCGTTCAAACAGTCCCGCCAGTATGGCTATGTTATACTCTGCGGCGTAACGGGTAAGTTCTGCTACGCCCGGTCCGTCGGGCACCATTTCAGCAACCTCCAGCAGCTCCTGCCCGGTAAGGTGCCTGGCAAAACTGTAGCCGGTAATGCTGCATTCGTGAAAAGCAATAGCATCCGCGCCGGCGGCAGCGGCTTCCGCAGTTAGTTGCTTTATTACAGAAAGGTTGTACGCTTTATCGCCGCTCCTGTTTTCAAACTGGGCGGTAGCTATCCTGATGTTCTGCATAGGTTTTTTGGTTTACAGCCGGCAGCGCCGGGAGGGTAAACAAATATACTACTCCGCAAAAATTAAAACGGCACAAAAAAACCGTTTCGCCCTGCAGCGAAACGGTCTGTTTCAAATGTGCTCCGTAATATTTAATTACTTAGTTTACTGCCGTTAACATTGGCAGTGGCTTTTGCAGATAGCTATAATAATTATTATAGCCGTATTTCTTTGGCCTGTTGATGATCTCCTTCATCGCTATAAGCTTGTATACGTACGAGCCTGTTTCGCGGTTAAGAGACATCCGGAAGTAATTATCTTCCTTTTGCCTGTTTATGGCGCGCTCTAACTTAATAGAACCATTGTTGTAAGCCGCAGCGGCAAGTGTCCAGCTGTTAAATTCGGCATACAGTTCTTTTATGTACTTACACGCCGCAATGGTAGACTTACGGATGTTAAGCCGTTCATCCTTACCACGGTTTACCTTAAGGCCGTAGCTGCGTGCAGTACCTGGCATAAATTGCCAAATGCCCCTTGCGCCTTTTGGTGATGTGCCTTCGCGAAGGCCCGACTCTACCAACGGAACAAACTTAAAATCTTCGGGAATACCGTAGGCTCTAAGTATAGGCTCAATAACAGGGAATAACTTGTCGGCCTTGGAATGCAAGATGTTAGACTGAACATTCCGGAACCGGTGGGTAGCTATTGATTTTTTTAATTTGTAGTCGACTCTTTTGTCGTTAACCGGCAATGCCTCATTCGCAAAATTGAAATTATCCTCAGCTTTTTCTGTTTTTAGAAACAGCAGATCGGCAGTAGTAGCCTCGATAAATTTTGGAGTAGTTTTTGCAGGAAGTACAGGATTTGTACTGAAAATGTTAAGTGTGGAAATGATAACCAGCACCACTATTACGGAGCACGTAACTAGATGTTTTTTACCCATTTCAAATAACTTATTTTAATTAAACAATGGTACAATGTGCCGCAAAGGTATGGTATAGAAATCAGATTATCAAATACTTAATAGATACTTAGTGTTTCAGCTTTGTACACTAAGGCAAAAAATGTGCGTTTAAAGTACTGTAAAGCCTGTTTTTGAACCGCATCAAAAACTTGTTCTTTTTAACAAAAAGTAGCGTAAAATGTTGTAATTTTGTCCTCTTCACGCTGCGAAAGCGCTAAACAAAAAAACATGGTATTTAAGAGACCAACAGGTAGTCGCGACGACAAGCCAAACAGATCAACCCGCCGTACAGACGGTGGCGACAACACATCAAAACGCAGTTCATCTGCACCCGGCAAACCTTATGGCAGCCGAGCCGCAGGCGACAAAAAAGAATTCTCTCCGGGCCGCAAGCCCTCAAATAACAGATCATTTACAGGTAACAACCAACCAGAAGGCGATAGGCCTAACAGGAGTGGTAACGCGCCATCTTTTGGTGATAAACCGCGCCGGAGCCCAAGTGCACCTTCTTACGGAGACAAGCCGAAGCGTAATGCAGGTGCATCATCATATGGCGATAACGCGCGCCGCGGAACAGGTGCACCATCATACGGTGATAAAAAGCCATTTAACCCGTCGGCTAAACCTTTTGGCAACCGTACCGAAGGAGATAGCAACGAAAAAGGCGGCAGAAGAGGTTATGGCGACGCAGCTTCTGGCGACAGGAAGCCGTATGGCGGTAAAAAGCCTTTTGTAAGCGGACAAACCAATACCGACAGGCCAAAGCGCAGCTTTAGCGGCGATCGCCCTACCGGCGAAGGTAAACCACGTACAGGAACAGGTTACGCCAACAGTACCGGTAAAAAAGACTTCAGGAGTACAACATCGGGATTTAAACGCCGCGATGAGAACCGTAGCGAGGCAGACGCGCCTAAACGCACCATGCGCAGCCGTAAGAACCCTGTACAGAAAGAAAGTGACCTGATAAGACTAAACCGCTACATTGCCAACGCTGGCATTTGCAGCCGCCGTAAAGCTGATGAGTTGATACAGGCAGGCGTAATATCTGTAAACGGCGAGGTAGTGAACGAACTTGGTTACAAGGTTGACCCTATAAAGGACCTGGTACGGTACAACGGCGAAGCGCTTAAACGCGAAAAAATGGTGTACGTACTGCTGAACAAACCAAAGGATTACATTACTACAACCGAAGACCCGCAGGAACGCCGTACGGTAATGCACCTGGTAGAGAAAGCAAGCAGGGAAAGAATATACCCTGTTGGCCGCCTTGACCGTAATACAACCGGTTTATTGCTGATGACCAACGATGGCGACCTGGCCGATAAGTTATCGCACCCGCGCAATAATATTGTTAAGCTTTATAATGTAGAGCTTAACAAGAGCCTTACACAAGGCGACCTGAACAAAATAGAGTTCGGGCTGGAGCTGGAGGATGGTTTTATTAAACCTGATAGTATCAGCTATGTTACCGGTGGTACAAAGCGCGAAGTAGGCATACAGATACACAGCGGCAAAAACCGCATTGTACGCCGCATATTCGAAAGCCTAGGTTACGAAGTAGTAAAGCTGGACAGATCGGTATATGCGAACCTTACCAAAAAGGATCTTCCGCGTGGCCGCTGGCGCTACCTCGATGAGAAGGAATTGATACAATTAAAACACTTGATATAACAACAAGGCCGTCCCAAAAAGACGGCCTTTTTATGCCCTGAAAATCTGGAAATTCACCTGTAATAAAAAACCACTTTCCAAATTTAAGTTGTTTTTACCATGTTTTTAAGTGTGGTTTTTGAAGGTACCTGCAATTAAATCGGGGCAAAAACGGCCTTTTAGCTGCTATTAGCGCAGGTTTTAACGTTTTCTGACGGGGTGTTCAACTTGCGTTTAAAATACATCGGCACAAAAAAAGCTGAACACTTTTGAACACCGGGCTACTTGCCGGTGTACTTGCCAAATATCTCTTCTACAGCTTTCGTCCGGAACTCAAACACCTTCTTAACCTGCTTACCAACCAGTATCTTATTGGTGATGCGGCCTATAGGTCCGTAAGGTATAGCATAATGCAGCAGGTCTGTCATCTCCACCCCGCCGGGTATTTCTTTAAAGTGATGCTGGTGATGCCATAAAGCGTAAGGTCCAAAGCGCTGTTCGTCAACGAAGTATACTTTGTCCTGCACGTGGGTAATCTCAGTCATCCAGTTCATCTGTATACCAAACAATGGTGATACCTTATAGGTGATGATCATGCCCGGGTACATTTTAGCGTCGCCGTTATAAGTAGATGTAACTATAAAGTTCATCTGTGGAGGCGTTATACGGGCAAGATTATGCGGCGAGGAGAAAAAATCCCAGGCCTCATCCAGGGTTATCGGCAAATTCTGTGTGAACTTTAAGAAATAGGTTTTCATACCTGTAATACGTGCAATGCGTTACAGCAGTTTGGTTTACAGCTATTAATTACTATTGCGTGGCAATTGGAAGTCCGCGCCTGCTCCATTCACTCCAGGATCCAACATACAGTTTAGGGCCGGTAATGCCCGCGTGTTCCATTCCCAACAGTGTGTGGCAGGCCGTAACACCCGACCCGCAGTGCACAATTACATTCTCCGGCTTAATGTCGCCAATGGTGTCTTTATACAAACTTGCTAATGCCTGCGAGGTAAGATACTTGCCCTCCGGCGAAAGGCTGTTGCTATAAAACAAATTGACTGCACCGGGTATATGCCCTGCAACAAGGTCAAGTGGCTCGGTTAAGCCCTGGTAACGGGCACCTTCACGCACATCTATTACAACTCTGCCCTCGTCTTGTGCTGCTTGTTTAACCTCCTCCAGATCCACCGTGTGCTTGTACTCTTCCGGGATAGGGTAAGTGACCGCAGCAGCTGTAGGCTGGTAATCGGCTGTGCTAAGTTCTACACCTGCGTCAGTAGCTGCTTTAAGGCCGCCATCCAGCACCTGTACGTTAGTGTGCCCTATGGACCGCAGCATCCACCAAAGGCGTGCGCCGCCCATTGCGGCACTTTTATCATCATAAACTATTACATGCGTATCAGGTGTTAAACCCCAGCGAGTGAGCGTCTCAGCAAAGTCCTGCAGCGATGGCAACGGGTGCCGTCCACCAACGGCCGGGGCATCAGGATGCGCCGCAAGATCATCATCAAGCGTGGCGAAAATAGCATTCGGTAAATGGCCTTGGAAATAGCGTTCCCGCGCATTCGCGCCGGCGCGTACATCTACAATTATTACTGAAGGATCAAATATCTTCGGATCGGTGATTTCTATTAAAGGTGACATGCTTATCAGAGGTTAATGCTAACAACTACTGCTGTTGGAACTGCAAGTTAGCAAATCCACTAATTTGTTTTGCAAGGCAATTGTCAATCCGCAAACTGCCCCCTTTAGCTGCTATTTACTGCACCATTTTATTAGCACAGCAAGAACTCGCAAACGCCTCTGGCTTTGCCTTGAACACGAAACCCATACTCAAGATGTATCCCATTGCCTCGTGCAAAGCCTGATTGCTCTTGAACATTGGGTTGGTGTTAATATCTGCATGAACTTCCAGACCAACATCGTAGAGGTCCAGCAGGTCGCATAGTTTGTAGGCTATATCAATAGATTTCTGCACCTCGTACAGCATACGCTCTTTGATGCTCATCTTCTGCGATGTACGCTCCTGGTGTATGAACATGAACGCACCCCGTTGCTCGCGCAGGAACACGATCACCGTAGCGAAGTCTGTTACCGCGCCCTTTACCTGCGAATCTGTCCCGATACATACTTTAAGTTTGTTACCCAGGTTGGTTTCCCGCTCTATAGCGTGCTCAACCTCTTCTAAGATGGGTGTTTGGATCACCTCCCCGCTGAATTTTCTCCAGGTCATATAAAATTGTTTAGTGAATTTCTCTGCCTGACCTTTTATGGGTCTATAAAAATAAGCGATTAACTATTTTATAAACGTAAATATCCTATGATTTATTTGTTAACACTTGCTTGAATATTAACAAGTTACAGCCACAACCGCTTAGTAAGTGCCTTCGTTGCTCGAAAACGCCCAAGCTTTCGGGCACTTGCTATTGGGTTAGCCTTTCTGTATCACAAGAAGGTGTTACACCTGATACACTTTTCCATCCAAAAAACACTCCTTTATCTGTAAGACAGTCACTTAAACAAAACTCAAGCTACAGTTTATGGAGGGGTGTTACACTTTTTGGGCAATTTGGAGTTTGTGATACAGTTGGGATTTAGCACATCCGCAAAAACATGCAGCACAAAAAAAGCCGCTCTTGGTTAGAGCGGCTTTTGATTATCGTATATCGCGTTATTGTTTCGCGCTGTATTTTCTGGCTTTTTTAACAGGCAGGTGAGGCTTGCCTTCAGGGTGTATCTCCGGGGCACCTACCATGGTCATGGCACAACGGAAACCAACTTCGGCACTTGATTCATCCTCGTCCATAAAGCGGCGTGCCGCCGGGTTCATCCAGTAGGCCAGGTCATTCCATGATCCGCCTTTGAATATCTTCGAATGGTCGTTCACCAAAGTAGTGGTGCCATAAAGCACAGTGTTAACCGAGTCGTTCTCGCCACGAAAATCCGGGTTATAAGCCCTGCCGCTGTATTTGATAGTGTTTGGTGTAGTTGGTGCATTGTTACCTGCAGGCTGCGTTGCGCCTGTTGACGGTATGGTACCGGCAGCCGCTGCATTGTTAGCCGCGTTCTGCTGTGCTATCATATCGCTGTACTTCAGCTTTTTGTTTGATCTTGCAGGGTCTTTAATAGGGCGACCATATTTATCTTTTGCATACAAACCCTTCGTTGGGTCGGCTAGGCGCTTGGTGGTGAACTCGTTACCACGGAAAGGGTTAAAATCTTCCACCTCTTCAAACGATGTTTGGCGATAGGTGTCGGCCACCCACTCGTTTACGTTACCGGCCATGTTGTACAGGCCAAAATCGTTAGGCTCGTAAGAACGTACAGGCGCGGTAATATCCGCCTTGTCGTTTAGTCCGCCGCCAACACCAGCGTTGTCGCCTGCGCCTCGTTTAAAGTTGGCCAGTATCAAACCACGGGTTTTGCGGTTTGGAGAACGTACGCCAAGGCCGTTCCATGGGTAAACCTTGCCGTCGTTTATGTTTTCAAATTCGGTATTACCGGCTAATGACAGCGCAGCGTATTCCCACTCGGCTTCAGATGGCAAACGGTACCCTTGTTTTAGTATACCATCTTCCATACGTACCGGCCT
Organism: Mucilaginibacter terrenus; assembly: GCF_003432065.1. Classification (NCBI taxonomy): domain Bacteria; kingdom Pseudomonadati; phylum Bacteroidota; class Sphingobacteriia; order Sphingobacteriales; family Sphingobacteriaceae; genus Mucilaginibacter; species Mucilaginibacter terrenus. The sequence goes on from NZ_QWDE01000004.1 coordinate 107,914, forward strand.
GCGTGCCTTGCCGCCTTTGCTCAGGTCAACCGGCCTGTTCTTGCCGTCAACTCCTGCACCTGTTATCTGTCCGTTCAGGTAAATATCTGTATTAAATGGTTGCTTACCGTTAGCTTGCGCAGTAGTACCTGCAGTTGCCGCTCCTTGGGCGTTACGTGTCTGGCCGCCGCCAGCTCCTGCTCCACCGCCTTTAGTTGCATCTTTCCAGGTGGTCATGATGCCTTTTTCACGCAGTATATTCTCGTTGGTACGGTCGGTACGCCATACGCAGTAGTCCTGTGCCTGGTCCCAGCTTACACCCACAACCGGATAATCTTGGAAAGCCGGGTGACGCAGGTAGTTATCTACATAGGGCTCGTTATAGGATAGCGGTTTACGCCATACCAACGTATCAGGCAAAGCATTGTAATACAGTTCGCCATCTTCAGGAAAGGTAATATTTATCCAGTGCAGGTAATCCAGCCAATCCTGGTTGCTTACCTCGGTTTCGTCCATATAAAAAGATGGTACAGTAACCCTGCGCCGTACGTTATTGTAATCGTAAGTAACATCCTGATCGGCACTGCCGCCAAGTACAAAAGTGCCGCCTTCAATAGGAACCAGGCCAGGTCCCGGGGTTGGATGCGCTTGTTTAAAACGCAAATAACCGCCGTTTGTACGGTCGTTATAGGTAAGGCCCGTCTTTTGCGATTGCTGACGTTTACTGCAGCTGCTCAGCAATGTGCCTAAACCCAACAACACCAAAGCAGTATTAGTAAAAAGTGCTTTCATACTATACAAAAATCTATTTGGAGGTAAATTTAACAAAATCAATACAAAATATCCTAATCACAGGCGATATTAATAACAGAACCTGTAGTGGTGGTTAAACGTATAAATTATACGGCTAGTTACATTATTTTAATGTAATATTGGTTTCAGCAGCCGGCAAGGCTGCCCTTGAGGTTTTATTATTTTGAATTTTAGAGCTAAATTGCACCCGATGAAGTGTATTTATACGAACAAGTTCCTGTTGTTTATTTTACTTGCTCTACCGGGTGCGGCTGCAGCGCAAACTTCTACTAACGGAAGCAATGCCAATGCTATTTCAACTGCGGTGCCTTTTCTTAACATCAGTCCAGACTCCCGTTCGGGCGCTATGGGCGATGCAGGCGTGGCCATTTCTCCGGATGTAAATGCTAATTACTGGAACCCCGCCAAGCTTGCCTTTTTAGAAAGCAATAACGACATTTCGTTGTCTTACAGCCCATGGCTCAGGCACCTTGTGCCGGATGTTAGCCTGGCTTATTTAAGTTACGCCCATAAAATAGATGACCGCAATACCTTTGGCGCATCGTTGAGATATTTTAATTTAGGATCGATACAACTGATTGATGATAACCAGAACGACCAGGGTACCTACAAGCCAAACGAATTGGCTTTAGATGGTTCCTTTGCCCGTAAGTTCGGCAACAATCTTTCATTGGGACTAACGCTTCGCTATATACACTCTAACTTCTCCAGCGGATCATTTGCCTCGGGCGGTAACACTGCGCAAAACGGGCCCGGCAATGCGGTATCAGCCGGTGTATCCATGTTCTACAGTAAAAACTACGGTGATAGCTCTACTTTTGCTTTCGGTGCGCACATCTCTAACATTGGCTCCAAGATCTCTTACAGCGACGGCGGGACCAAGTATTTCCTGCCAACCAATTTAAAACTTGGTGTTGCCAATACCTGGCGACTAAACGGATTGAGCAAGTTTACGCTGGCTTTTGATATTAACAAGCTTTTGGTGCCAACGCCGCCTATCCGTGATGCAGATGGCAAAATCATTTCTGGCCATGATGATAATGTATCGGTTCCGGCGGGCATATTCCAATCCTTTGGAGATGCGCCCGGTGGCTTCAGCGAAGAACTAAAAGAAATATCTTTCTCTCCGGGTGCGGAGTATTGGTACAACGAAATGGTGGCCATACGTGCGGGTTACTTTTACGAAAACCCGGCCAAAGGCGGCAGGCATTATGCCACGCTTGGTGTTGGTTTAAAGTACGACGTATTCACTTTTGATTTTTCTTACCTGGCAGCAAGCCAGCAAAACAGTCCGCTGGCTAATACTCTTCGGTTCACTTTATCTGCAAGCTTTGGCGGCACCGGTAATGCCGGTAAAAGCAGCGCGGGTTCTCCTCAATAATAATGGCTAAAATTAAAGTTGGTTTCGGGTTTGATGTTCACCAGTTAAGAGAACAACACCCTTTTGTTTTAGGTGGCGTAACGCTTGACCACCACGCGGGTGCCTACGGCCACTCAGATGCTGATGTACTGTTGCATGCCATATGCGACGCGCTCTTAGGCGCGGCCAACCTGCGCGATATAGGCTTTCATTTTTCAAACACTGATAACCGGTGGAAAGCCATCAGCAGCCTGGTTTTGCTGCAGCATGTGGTTGAACTGCTGGCCGAAAAGAACTGGCAAATAGGCAATATAGACGCGATGGTTTGCCTGGAAGCACCTAAGATCAATCCGCACATACCGGCTATGAAGGTTCACATTGCCAAAGCTGCCGGCATCAGCGAAGAAGACATTTCTATAAAGGCCACCACTAACGAGCAATTAGGCTTTATTGGCCGCGAAGAAGGTGTTGTAGCTTACGCCGTGTGCCTGATAGAACGACCGTAAGAGGAGCAGGTGTACATAGCTACAAGTAGCTTTAATTCAATTATCTATCCCGACATACTTGCGCTAGCGCGGGAGCCTTTTAATGGCTTTTCATATTAATACGAATGACTGATGTTTAAAGAAAAACAATTTTGGGATTGGTTTAAGGAGAACGAAGCCAAGTATTTTTTTCTTAATCAGATAAATGATGACGACGAGAAAGAACGATTATTAGATATTTTTCTTTCTCATTTACACGAATATTGCGACCATTTGTTTTTCGAAGTTGGTGGTCATCCACATGAAAAGCAAGATTTGATTATTACAGCTGATGGTGATACAGATTTTTTTGACCTAGTTGAAACACTTGTGAAACAGGCCCCTGTATTAGAGTATTGGAATGTAATCGCTTTTAAACCAGCCAGAGAAGACTTTACTGTTGGTTATAATGGCATTGAATTAAATCCAAAGGACATGTGGTTTATCCCCCTAAATAGCAAAAACTCTCAAAAGATTGGCTTAAAAATATTAATTGAAAATTATGCCTCGAGTAACAAGGAAGATTTTCTAACTGCGAGCTACTTGGTTTTGGATAATATGCTTGGTGAAAAATCCAATGCACAGGATATTGGTTATGTTGAAATAGAAAACTTGCCGTCCTTTCCTGAAAGAGAAGAGTTAATAGAACTTGTTAAACTTTCCAGATATATTAAGTGGAAAAAATCTAAGAATTCTTGAGGGTTAAAATTCTCTTATTTCCGATTTAAGTACGAGCAATGTTGTTATTGGTAAAGTTCTCTCGCTAGCGTAAGTATGCAGCGTGGTGCTGTGAGCGGAGTACTTGTACTATTTCTAAGATTTTACAACTGCTCGGTAATATACAATTATACCAATAGTTACAGTTCAATAGGCACAAGTAGGCTGTGCTTTTTGCCCACACTACATACTTGCGCCAGTGCGGTGTCATTGTTTAATTTTTTTTTTCGTCACGCGTATAAAGGAATAGTCTGGACTGGTAATAGAAAATGTGTAGTTTTGATCTTTTGAAATGGGTTCAAATATCCTTTTATACTTTTTGTCATTAAGGTCGAATACATGAAGTATTAGATAACTACTCTTTAGCCACCGCTTCATTAACTTTATTCTGAAATTCGAAAGCTTCCTACCTCCAAGGGAGTCGCCGTAAAAATCAAATGACAGATTTACTTCCGAACTATCGGGAATTGACTCAAAACCGCTTTCAGGAACACTCAACTTTCCCGGATAGTAACCACAATTGATAATCTCTTGCATTTTCGTCTCAGAAGTCGACGAAATTTTAACATTCATGATATCACCTACTATTACCTCCCCGTTTATTGTAATGATTAAATCAATTCCGGTGCTAGTGCTCTGACTGTTTGCGACAGATATTTGTAGCAGAAAAAGGGTTGTAATTATAAATGTTTTAATCATTTATTTGACGTGAATGTATCTGCGATTGCGTTAATTGTTAACTGCAGTTGTGTGTTCACTCGCTAGCGCAAGTATGCAGCGCAATGATATGAGCGGAGTACTTGTGCTATTTTAAAAGTTTACAATTGCTAGTTAATATACAATTATACCAATATTTAAAAGCTTTTATAGTTCGAGCGCAAGTAGGCCATGCTTTTGCCCCAAGCTGCATACTTGCAACGGCGTAATATCTACTGGCTACTTTGTCTGTAATAAATCAAACTTTACTGACCCTCTTTCTATTTGGTATTTATAATATCGTTTAAATACTCGCTCAGGTTCAAAGTAACGGACTTCTATTGCGTCAATGTTCATATCGTTTTCTTTAATGTTGACATCTATTCCGATAGCTGCTATTAAATACTTACCATCTAACACACTTCTTTTTATATACGACTCTAGCAAGTTTATTAACTCGATTGATGGGGGATTATCCGATTCTGAATAAGCACTTAACGGCCTCAAAACCCCTTTAGTGCTTATGCTAGCTCCAAAGGGATAAAACTCTCCAGCGTCTAAAAGGAACGCCTCGGCTTGTAGCTTAATATTATCTGTTAATTGCTCTACACTATCTTTCATTTAATGATTTAATTAAAGGGTACTGGTTGCATAACAATTATAGGTTTCTTTTACTAAAGCAAGTATGCAGTGCTGTGAGCGGAGTACTTGTGCTATTTTCTAAGAGTTTACAACTGCTCGTTAATCAGAAGATCAGATTTTCACCACTGCCTGCAGCGCGCCGCCATACCCTACGCCCGAGTTACGGCCCATGAAGGTATAAAAGCCATTGGCGAATAGTGATAACCGGCGGCTAAACGTGTGGCCATAGTTGATGGACCCTTTGGTAAAAGCAAAATCGCGGTTGACGCTTAAATTGGCATTGAAGGTTTTGTTGGAGCTGGAAGAGTTTTGTCCCCCTATTTCAAAGCTCACCTGGTTACGCTTGTTTAGCGGCACACCCAATAAGGCTGAATACAGGACCACATTTGGACCCTGGTGGTCGAAGTAGCGCCTGTAACCCGTCTCTACGTTGTAGTAGCAACCCTTTAAGAAGTTGCCGTTGAAACCACCTGTATACATAAACTTAACTTCGGAACCGTAGGAGCCATAACCCAGATCGAGCCCTGTATCCTCATTTTTGTACAACGGCACAATGCCCGATACCTGTACCGAGAAATACGCTTTATAGTCGAAATTCACTAATGCGTAGCTTAGACCTACCTGCATATCGCCCAGACCAAAGGCTTCCTGGTATAAGTTGCCGGCGTCGGTGGCCGAGTTAGATATTTGATTTGGTGCAAGTACGTTAACTATAAGGTCCAGCCGGCGGGTAAGGCCATGTGCAAAGTATACCCCGTAAGCAAAAGAGTTAAAGTAAGTGCCCGGGGCACCCTTTACTTTTTTGCCCTGCGAGTTGTAAGTATCTTTTGAAGTATAGTAGTTAAAAGATGGTACCACAATATTGCGGTACTTGCCCACCGGCCAGCCGGCAAAAGCCCGTTGCCCGCTCGCCACTATCAACATTAGCAATAAAAGCTTAGTAGAAATTTTTTTCATAGGTATTCGTTTACGGCATCCGGAAATCTTCCTTCAGCCAATAATATTGAAATGTAAAGTAGGTAAAATTAACTTCATGGGCTTTGTCGGCCACTACAAAATACTCTTTGCCGCTATTAGGGAACTTGTTGTACATGCCAAAACTGCAACGCGGCGGGCAAAATTCATCAAGCAAACCAATACCCATCAAAGCTTTGCACTTTACCTTGTCGGCAAAGTTTTGCGGATCGTAATAATCCCACACCTTTAGCAACTTTTCCTTAGTAAAGCCCGGGTGTTTTTTTATATAATCATGAAAGACCAGCGTCGGCCAGGTATCTACCGGGTACGAGCTGCCAATTGCGTAGCTGTCGTGCATATCGGCATACAACGGCACCTGGAAAGTGCACAGCTTTACACGCTTATCCATAGCGGCGGTAAACACCACCAGGGCACCACCCTGGCTGCCACCCTCAACCACAATCTTATCTGCATTAAGCCTCAGCTTTTCTGCATTGGCCACTAAAAAGTCCATCCCGCGCAGGCAATCCATGTAAGCGCCGCGGTAAATGTATTTGTCGCGGCTTTCAATGTTTACCAGGTTATACTGCTTATAGTCTGGCGCTATCACATCGCGGCTGTTGCCGTTGCCGCGTACGTTAATGGTAAATACAGCAAAGTCCTCCTTATCATAATCGGGCTTCATTTCAATGGTGTAGCCAGGCACGCGGTAAAGCACCGGCCAATTTTTGCCGCCTTTAGGTACGGTAAGCCAGCCGCGGATGGTAACACCCTCCCAGGATTTCATCTCGCACAGGTAAACTATCTTGTCTTTGGTTGATCGCTTTTTATCTTCAGTTGCATTAAACTCCGGTTTAATGCTTTTAAGCGTATCAATAGTACCTTTCCAGAAAGCATCAAAATCCACCGGTTTGTAAAGGGTTGTTTTTATCTTTTCGGGATCAATACCGAACACGCGTTTAACCGTATCGTCGTACTCGGTAAGGTTAAGCATAAAGTGTACGCGGTAAAAACCAGGACCGCGTTTTGGCAGGGTAACGCTATACGTTTCCGACGAGTTTTTAGTAAGGTGCACGGGTAACGATGCGGTGCTCAGCGGTTTAAAATCATCGGTAAGCACGTTGTAGGTAAGTTTACCATCCTGCGTTGTGGCGTAGGTGCTCTTTACCTTCAGCTTAAAATCTATTTGGTCGTTGCCCTTAAAAATAGCGTCCTTGTTGCCGGGTTTTACCTCGACAAAAACCTCCCCCTCGCTTTTTTCTTCGTCCTGTGCGTAAGCGCTGCAATAACCGGCCAGCAAAATGCTTATGGTGAATATGAAAAATTTAAAGCCTTGTAGTGATCGCATTTAGATGTATAGTTAAAGCCCCTGTTATACGGATGTAGTACGCTGTTTGTTCTTAATTAAAAAATCTGATTTACGAATGTAATGGTTCAGCGGTTCCTCAATCAGCCTGAATAATAATATTGACACGCCGTTTAGAATGATGAAAGCATACAGCACGTTTAAGCTGTCGTACTGGAAAGGTGAAACCCAGTCTACCCCCCATTTATCGTAAAGTTCAAAAGCTTTGTCGTTCCACGTGTTAAAGCTGCTGTGCAGGAGGTCGTACATCCAGCCGAGGTGGATAAGGTAAAAGATGTAAGAGCTTTTGCCCAGCAATTCTACAAACTTGTTGGAAAGGATTTTTTTGAGAATAGTGGTCTCGGTGAGCAAGCCGTAAAAAAATATGGCAATACTGGTAGACAACAAATAGTTGTTAGTAATAATACCCAGCGGATTGTGCAGGCCGGCAACTTCGCCCTTTGGTATAGGTAGTGTGCTCATGAACCATACACATACAAATATCATAATGAAGCCTGCGTAAGTAGCGTTGTTCTTTTGTGAGCCATCCAGTTGTTTTTTGCGCACAATAAGCGCCAGTTGTATCCCCACAAAGAACTCAAAGCAACGCCCCAGGAAGGTGTACAGCATCATGAAAGTAAAATTGCCAAAGAACCCGTACCAGTTTACATTGCGGAAGATAAGCACCAGTATAGCACCAACGCCCGTAATTATGATAGGCTGTATGTAGAACTTTTTATACTTCTGCGCGAAAAAGAAGATGAACGGGGCCGAAAAGTAAAACAGCTCCTCTACCGTAAGACTCCAGCCCTGGGCAATGCCGGTAAACTTAAGCTGATCAAAAAAGCCGCGCACAAAGGTGATGTGCATAAAGAACAACCCGATAGGGTTGGCAAAGCCATTGGTAACTTTTTGATCGTGCGTAAAATAATAAGCCACAAAAGCCGCCAGCGTAAGCAGGAAATACATGGGGTATATACGTGCAACCCTGTTCTTAAGGTACTGCTTAAACCAGTCGCCTGTAAGCTGAAAAGTATCAAAATATCTGAACGCGATTAAAAATCCCGAAAGCACAAAGAAAATGGTAACGCCAATGTGGAACTCGTTTAGAAATCGTTGCACGGCTTGAGGAAAATTTTCATCAAAGGCGTAAGCGTAGTGCGAAATGAAAACCAGGTATGCAGCCAATGCGCGCACCCCTGTAAGTGCCGGTATATAGTTTAGAAGAGGTTTTTGCGACAAAACTGTAACTTATTATTGGTGTGCCTAAGATAATTTATTGCGTAAGATGTGCAAAATTTAAGCCACCAGAACAAGTATTCCGAAACTGTGTAGGGTTTGTAAGTGTGTAAGAGCAGTATGTCATACAACGTAATTGACCAGCAAATTAAAATAGCGACAAGCCTGAGAGGCTTATCGCTATTTTATAAATTAATGATATAACCTTACTTCGCCAGATTTACCAGCAGGTTTGGCGCGGCTGCAGGTAGCTTTACTTTGTAGCGGCGCATGCCGCCAAAAGCGTCTTCTTCTTTTAGAAATTCATGATTCTTTTTGCTAATCCAGAATGTTTCGGTAGCGTGGCGACCGCCGTTGTCGCTTTCGTTAAAGAGTTTCCAGCAGTCTACCCTTTGATTATCCAGCGTTGTTATTACTTCGCTCCCGGTAACTTTATAGATGATGTACTCCGGCTTGCCAAAACCTGCGTCATAAAAGTTAATGGCGAATGTTTTGCCCGCGGCGAGCGGCAGCATCTCAAATGTTTCTATATCCAGATTCCAGTTGTAGCATGGCGACGTAAATTCCATTTTCATATCCTTTTGAGTATTACCCGCAACAGTGTCGGCACCGGCAATGCGGCTGTTGCTCCAATTAAAGGACTTGTTCTTGCCTGCTACTGTTTCCGAATGATATACCGGCGAGAAATCGCTTACTTTATTGATGGAGTAACCCGACCTGTAGCTGATGGTATCACCGCCATACCAATGTTGCGTGGTGGCAAATACCTTTTGGCCGTCACGCGTCGTTATCCGGGTATCGCGTAGCCAAAGCCAGAAGCGCAGCACCTTAGGGCTGGCCGGGTTCTGGAAATAAACCAGGTACTGGCGCATACCGGGTTTCAGCGTAGCGGTATTAAGGCGTTTGTCTTTAAGGCGAATGGTATCTACCTGTGCCGAGGCAACCTGGGGTGTAGAGGACAGGAACAGCGCCGCAAGCAGCGCGGCTATTAGTGGTAAGGTGCAGTTTGCTTTCATGATGGTTATGGGTTTAATTACTTGATGGCAAATGTGCAGCGTCATTATGCTCTGGTAAAAAAACTTCAACCACAGGCCGTAAGTATTTAGCAGATTGGCGCTCCGCTTCAACAATCGCTTTTTATTGCCTCTATAGCGCATCCGTTTAACAGAAAGCGGTATTGGTTGAATATTTTGCCAGCGATGTTTAAACCGGCAGCCTCCGTAAGAAATCCTTTGTACTTTAGGGCATGAAATGGTTTGGCGGAAAGCTCAGCATCGTACAAATGCAGTGGATGGCGTGGGTCTTCTTCTTGGTTGTAATTATGCTTACGCTGCTGCAGAACGACAGCCCCGTACAAGCTTTTGCCTATTCCCTGCTGACAACCGGTTTTTACGCCATCATTGTTTACGGCAACATCAGCTGGCTGTTTCCTAAACTGTATCAGCGCGGGCATATAGTGGCTTATGTTTTTGCCGCTATACTCTTCCTGGTGGCGGTTGGCGTAATACGTGGCTTGGTCATCTATACCATTTACAACAGCTTTTTTGCCATGAAGCACGAGCCGCTGACGGTAAAGATCATCTTCAGTGTGGTAACGGGCGGGGTGGTCATTTTCCTGTTCAGCTTTGTGTTTCGCATTGCGCTGGCTTATTTTACGCTTAAAAAGCAGCAGGACGAGATTATAGCCCAGCGCACCCATGCCGAGCTCAACCTGCTGAAATCGCAGGTGCAACCTCACTTCCTGTTTAATACGCTTAACAACATTTATTACGAAGCCTACAAAGAAGCGCCGCGCACGGCTGCATTAATAGAACGCCTCAGCGACATTATGCGCTACTTTGTGGATGAGAGCCCCAAACAACTCGTTTCCATCGCCAGCGAAGTGCAATTCATCGACAACTACATCGCGCTGGAAAAGATTCGCATTCGTTACCCGGTAGATATCAGCTTTACCAAAAACTGCAATACCGCCCTCGCTATCCCGCCTATGCTGCTCATGACCTTTGTAGAAAACATTTTTAAGCACGGTATTGATAAGAGCAGCCCGCAAAACCAGGTTCGCCTGGTGCTGACGGAGGCCGACGGGCGACTTACCTTTACTGCCGAAAACACGTTGCCACAGCAGCCTGCCCTTACCGCTGCATCCGGCTTCGGAATAGCCAACCTGCGAAGGCGGCTGGCGCTTTTGTACGGCACCGACTTTGAACTGATCACCCAAAAAAATGCCGACATTTATACCGCCAGCTTAAACATACCTACAGCATGAACCTCAGGTGCCTTATTATAGATGACGAGCCAAATGCCGTAAGCCTGCTGGAAATGCTGATAGTACAAACTACACAGTGGCAGCTGCTGGGCAAGTGCTACAACGCGCTGGAAGCAATGGATTTCCTGAAGAAGAACACTGTCGACTTCCTGTTCCTGGATATAAACATGCCGCACCTTACCGGCATGGAACTGGCCGCATTGCTGCCGCGCGAAACAAAGATCGTGTTCACTACTGCCTATGCCGAACACGCCGCGGAAAGCTACACCTATCAAACTATCGACTACCTGCTAAAACCTATTACCCTTAAACGATTTGTAGCAGCTACCCAAAAGATAGAAGCCGCATTCGCTCAGTTGCCTGTTACCGCGCCAATACCATCGCCAACTGCAGCGGAGCCCGACGCAGGACACTTTTTTGTAAAGACAGGCAAAACCCTGCGCCGCGTATTGCTGAATGACATACTGTACTTTGAGGGCGAAAAGGAATACGTTCGCCTGGTTACCTCTGCCGAAGAATTGCTGGTGTACCGCCGGCTAAAGGACATTGAAAGCCAGCTGGCCCACCCTTTTGTGCGTGTACATAACTCCTACATTGTAAACACCCAATTGCTCAGCAAAGTGCAGGACAACCACATCCACACCGGCAGCAAACAGATCCCCATATCCGAAAAGTTCCGCGACGGGTTCATGGCGGTGATAAATAAGCGGTTGTTTTGATTGATCTGTTAGTCCGAACTTGTCGAAGACCTGTACGCTTTGCTAATGGTTCGACAGGCTCGCCAAGACATTTCACTACCATCAAACATTCGCTCCTGTCAGTCTGAGCTTGTTGAAGACCTGTGCGCCTCGCTAGTGGTTTTACAGGCTCACAATGACAACACGATAGCATGCAACTTAGCCATCAGGCCCGATGTCGCTATTGCCCTCTCCATCTGCCGCAATTGCCGCCTTTGAATATTAAAAAGCGACGTATATTTGCTGCATACCAGCCATTTATGAACACTACACTTGATAAGGATGCCCGCCTTGCGCTGATCCTGCGCATAGAACAACTTAATACCAACAGTACGCCCAAATGGGGCAAAATGACGGTTTACCAGATGCTGAAACATTGCCGCATGTGGGAAGAGATGGTGCTGGGCCAAACGGTGTATAAGCAATCGTTCATGGGCAGGCTGTTCGGCCGGATAGCGCTGAAGGATATGTTAAGCGACAAGCCGTTGAAGCCGAGCCTGCCTACTGTACCGTCGTTTAAGATTAAAGATACGGGCGACACGGAGGCCGAGAAGCAGCGCTGGATAGCCCTGCTGCAACAGCAGGGCCGAACACCCGGGCAGGGCTTTGTTCACCCGTTCTTTGGTAAGCTCACCGCCGAACAGGCCGGCCAAATTGCCTACAAACATATAGACCATCACCTGCGGCAGTTTGGCGTGTAAATTTGCATGCCTGCGCCAAAATCAGCGATTAAAAACATTGGAAAATTGACGCCGGTTTTAACCTGTGGTTTACCCTATTACTTGCAAATTTATTTGAAAATAGCCGGTAAATTTGTGTGATTTTTAAAGATTACGCATCAGGTTTTTTGCAAAAAACTGCACTTCAGCGTTAATTTAAACGTTTTTTGCCCGCAGAGCACCCTCGGCAAAAAAGTGTTCAATTTGCCACCGGCACAAAAAACGCTGAACACTTGAACACCTTTCTTACGACTCGGTGAGCTCGCCGCGGAGGTCCATTTCCAAGCAGCGTTTCACCTCTTTGGGGTCATCTATCTCGCCGAGGAGGTACATCATTTTAGTAACAGCGGCCTCGTAGGTCATGTCGTACCCATTAGCTACGCCAATATCTTTTAGTTGCTTACTGGTTTCATAGCGGCCAAGTTCTACAGTGCCCACCTTACATTGGGAGATGTCCAGCACTACCTTGCCGTTGTCTATGGCGGTCTTTAGCAGGTCTATAAACCATTGATCTGTAGTGGTGTTGCCTGCGCCAAAAGTTTCCATAATAATACCACGCACGTCGGCATTAAGGATGGTTTCTACCACTTTAGGGCTTATGCCGGGGTAAAGCTTAAGTACGGCTACGTCGCTCACCAGGTTGCTGTGTACCTTTAACGGGCCCTCACCCGGCTGGCGGATGTCGTTAGCGCTAAAACGCAGGTGCACACCTGATTCTGCTAGTATAGGGTAATTCGGCGACCGGAACGCCTCGAACTTGCTGGAGTTGTATTTAAACGCACGGTTACCGCGGAAGAGCTTGTAATCAAAGTAGATACAAACCTCGGGCACACGGGCATGCTCGTTCTTTTTCGACTTGGCAATCTCAATGGCGGTCATGAGGTTTTCCTTAGCATCTGTACGTATAGCACTAATAGGCAGCTGTGACCCGGTGAAAACTACCGGTTTAGACAGGTTCTGCAGCATAAAGCTCAGCGCAGAAGCAGTAAAAGCCATAGTGTCTGACCCATGCAGGATAACAAAGCCGTCCACACTGTCGTAATTAGCTTCAATAAGCCCGGCAAGTTCGCTCCATACCTCAGGGTTCATGTTGGAGGAATCGATGATCTGCTCGAACGAGTGTACCTTAATTTTGCAATTAAGCTTCTCCAGTTCGGGCACGTTGTCCATTATCTGCTCAAAATTGATTGGGATCAGCACTTTAGTAACCGGGTCGGCCATCATACCTATGGTACCGCCGGTATATATGATGAGTATTTGGCTCATTACGCAGGTTTATCGTTAATACGGTTATACGCCAAAAACTTTAACAGAGTTTTCGGTAGTGATGTGTGCCACGTCGGCAATGGTCGTGTTTTTAAGTTCCGCTACGCGCTGGGCTATGTACGTTAAATAAGAGCTTTCGTTAGGTTTACCGCGGTACGGAACAGGTGTAAGATACGGAGAATCAGTTTCTAAAACTATATGCTTTAAATCAATTTCCGGTATCACTTTGTCTAACCCGCCGTTCTTATAAGTTACCACGCCACCTATGCCCAGGTAAAAGCCAAGGTCAGTAATCTCTTGCGCCTGCTCCAGTGAGCCTGTAAAGCAATGAAATATGCCGCGCAGCAGTTCGTTCTTCTCCTGCTGCAAAACTTCGTAAACCTCGTTAAAAGCATCGCGGCAATGTATTACAATTGGCAGGCGAAGTTGCTTGGCCCATTTTATCTGCAGGCGGAAAGCTTGTATCTGTTCATCCAAAAAGGTTTTGTCCCAATAAAGGTCTATACCTATCTCGCCTATGGCATATACCTGGTGCTTGTGTATTACTGGCTGCATTAACAGCAGTTCATGTTCCCAGTTCTCTTTAACTGAGCATGGGTGCAGGCCTATCATCGCGTAGCAATTATCCGGATAAGCTTTCAGCAGGTCATCCATCAGCGGCATAGAAGCGCTATCTACATTGGGCAGAAATAGCCTGCTTACACCGGCATCAAAACAACGCTGCATTAAAGCTGCACGTTTACTCTCGTCGGTTTCGTAATACAGGTGGGTATGCGTATCGGTAAGCACCATGGGGCAAAAATAAAAAAGCCTTCGTTTGCGGAAGGCTTTTAAGTGTCAATTTTTCTTTTTAGCAGCAGGTCGTTTCCTTACAGGTGCTTTAGCAGCGCCCTTCGGAGTATTTGCAACCGCTTTCTTGGCACGGATAACCTTTACAAGTTCCACATCAAACACAAGGGTGTTAAAAGGTTTAATATCTTCCCCTGCCCCCTTCTCACCATAACCCAGGTCTGAAGGGATAACAAATGTTGCTTTCGAACCCTGGTTCAGCAGCAGCAAACCTTCGTCCCAGCCGGGGATAACGTTACCTGCACCTACTATAAACTTTATCGGTTCATATGGGCGGCCGGACATTTCTATCCCTGCGGCTTTCGCCTCTGTTTGGATGCTGGTATCAAACACCTTACCACGTGCGGTACGGCCTACATAGTTTACGTAAACGCTGTCGCCTCTTAGCGGCTTTATGCCTGCCCCATGTTTAGTTACCACATATTTAAGCCCGGAAGCTGTAGGAGTAACTGCAAGCTTATGGTCTTTTATATACGCATCGCCAACCGCTAGTTCATCGGCTTTGTATTTGGCCATGGCAGTGTTACGTTCTGCAATGGCATCATTAAGGCTTTGCACCTTATCAATTTTAACGGTATAATTAATGTAACCGCCTTTTTTCAAGAAAGCAGGGATATCTGTTTCATGCCCTTTAAACACACTGTCTACCGGTACTTTAACCACCGCGCTATCCTGTACAGACAGTAGCTGAAAAACTTCCATAAGGTCGCTTGGGTTCCGTGATGCCTGCACCTGCGCTTTTACCGGACTACCCTGCGCATAAGTGCTAAACAGCAGCGAATCCTTATCAGTACGCTGGGTAACATTAAAAGTAATCACATCATTAAGCTTAACTTTTTCTCCGGTACCTTTGGCTACAATCTTGCATTGTACACCACCAGCCAGCGTTTTGGTCTCCTGTGCGCTAGCCGCATTACCTGCAAATGCTGCTATAAACAGCGTATAAACAATCTTCTTCATCTTATCGCTCATAAAAAAGCCTCCCGCAAAGCAGGAGGCTGTATATCATTTCTTAATTATCTCATCGCAGGTGGCTGCGGTGCAGTTGTTTTAGGTGCATTAGGGTTAGCTTTCACAATATCCACTACTTCTAACGTGAAAGTGATTGGCGCAAGCGCTGGAATCATCGGCGGAGCGCCCTGCTCGCCAAAAGCAAGACCTGACGGAATAATAAAAGTAGCCTTTGCTCCCTTGTTCAGCAGCTGCAAGCCTTCGTCCCAGCCTTTAATAACTTTGCCCTCACCTACCGGGATACGGATTGGCTGGTATTGGCGACGCGGGTCAACCGGCATTTTGCTGTCTTTAGCTTGTTTCTCAGCATCTTCTTTAACGCTGGTATCAAAAATTTTCCCGTTAAGCAATTTGCCTGTGTAATTTACAACGGCAGTATCGCCGGCAACAATGTTAGGGCCTGATCCCGGCTTGTCTATCTGGTATTGTAAACCAGATGCTGTAGTTTGCAGTTTAAGCTTGTTGTCATCTGCATACTTTTTAATTCTGGCAGGTTCAGCTTTCTTAACTGCTTCAATCTGGCCTTTCATATACTCAGATATTCTGCCCTGGAAAACAACATCAGTAAGGCTGCCGCGAGGAATCACCTTTTCTACTTTAATATCATACACCAGGTATTTGCCTTTTAAGCCTGGTGGCTTTGGCTGGCCCTTTTTGAATACCGAGTCGATATTCATTTTGAAGGTAGCGCTGTCGCCTTCACTCAGCAGTAATAAACCGCTGGCAATATCACCTTTTTTAGAATTTGGCGGCATAACGCTTGGAGATGGACGGCCTTGCTCGTAGGTGCTGTAGATAACAGAATCACCTTCTGTTTTAAGTACCAGGTTCACGTTTAAAAAGTCGCCTGCTTTAATGTTGGTGCCCGACTTATCGGTATGTATATCGTAAAGCAACCCGCCTTCGGCCTGCTTAAATCCGCCTTTACAGCTTGCCAGGCCAGCGGCAGCAAGCGCTATAATCACTAAGTTTTTTCTCATTTTAAAGTTTACTGTATTAATAGTTTTTTATATTCTGGTAGTATCGATTTAAATTCTGCCACGACCTCGTCAAGGCTTTTGTTTGATTGCCCGCCCGACGCGTTGCGGTGACCGCCACCGCTGAAGTATTTCTTGCATATTTCATTAGCCGGAAACTCTCCCTTAGAACGCAGCGAAAGCTTTACCATATCTTTCCGCTCCACAATGAAAGCAGCAAGCCTTATGCTGGCAATAGAAAGCGCGTAATTAACAATACCTTCTGTATCGCCGGTGTTTACGTTAAACTGTTGTATGTCGGCTTTACTAACGTAAATAATGGCAGTATTGTATTCAGGTAATATTTCAAGCTTATTTGCCAAGCAGTAGCCAAGGAAGCGCAACCTGTTTTCTGATGAGCTATTATAAATAAGATCGTGTATGCGCCAGTTAACCGCGCCTGCATCTATCAAGTCGGCTACTATGCGGTGCACCTCTGCAGTGGTGTTGGGCAACCTGAACGAAGCCGAATCGGTTAAAATGCCGGCATAAAGGCAACTAGCAACGTCTTTGTTGATGTACTCTTTATAGCCAAGCTCGTTAATAATAAACCCGTAAACCAGTTGTGCGGTAGCACATGCGTTTATGTTCCAGCAGCGGTAATCATCAAAATCCTGCGGCTCCAGATGATGGTCTATCATTACCTTGTAAGCTTTGCTTGCGCCCACCAGTTCGCCCAATTGATTGATGCGGCTAAGGTGATTAAAGTCAAGGCAAAAAATAATGGCAGCTTCGGCAACCAGTAACGCTGCCTCTTCGGTATTTTCCGTATAGATGATCACCTCTTCATTACCGGGCATCCAACTTAAAAAGTCGGGGTAATCGGTAGGGGCAATAACCTTCGCATGGTGGCCAAGCTGTACCAGGTAATTGTACAATCCTAATGACGAACCCATAGCATCTCCATCAGGTTTATGATGGGTGGTGATAACTATTTTTTGGGGCTGGGCTAAAAGTTCTTTAAGCGAGGCTAAATCCAACATCAATTATAAAACGAGGTGCAAAGCTAAATAAATTAATTAAATACAAGTGGCTTATTTAAGCGTAAAAGCTTTATGTTTCAGATGTAAAAGCCTACTTTTGCACCAATTTTTAAATACAAAATGAAAACGAACAGAACATTTACAATGATAAAGCCTGATGCTGTTGCAAACGGGCATATCGGCGCAATTTTAGACAAGATAACCAAAGCTGGTTTTAAAATTATAGCCCTTAAATATACCGCTCTTACAAAAGAAAAAGCAGGCGAATTTTACGCAGTGCACCAGGAACGCGGCTTTTTTAATGATCTGGTAAGCTTCATGACTTCAGGCCCGATTGTAGCTGCTATTCTCGAAAAAGAAAATGCTGTAGCTGATTTCCGTACGCTTATTGGCGCTACTGACCCTACTAAGGCTGATGAAGGTACTATACGTAACCTGTTTGCAAAATCAATAGAAGCAAATGCTGTACACGGATCAGATTCTGACGAAAATGCCGAAATAGAAGGCAACTTTTTCTTTAACGGATTCGAAAGGTTCTAGTAATCAACATACTCTGCCCGGTTGTAATAAAAGTTGCAACCGGATTTTTTATGCCCTGTTCTTTGCGGTTTGTAAATAAGTTTACTAGCTTTACTTAGTTACCCAATTTTCCACCCGATAAAGTTAAGATTATGAAGCTGCTAATTAGATACACAATTTACTCTGTTATAATAGTTGTGCTTTTATTACTTGCTTTAGATGTGTACCGCTTTCACCCCGAAGCGCAGTTCGCTTTCATTTTCCCGGGCATATTTCTGCTGGCCTTTTCAAGTATAATGGACGATGCCATGAAAGGCATATCTTCACGCTTGCGATTAGGACGCAGGTAGGTTAGAGAAAAATAATTTCCTCTACCAATTGGGTTTTGGCTTCCTCGTTAATGCCGGCGATTATTTGTGTGCGCATCATAACCAATTCGTTTTTAATTACGCTTGATTCCATTCTTACAAAAAGCTTTTTATCACGTATATAAATTTCTTTTGTACGGTTGGCAACCGCTTTCCCAACCAGCTTTGGCCATAAAGTGGTTATTCCTGTTTCATCGTACCGGCGCTTCAGCTTGTAAACATTAAGCATCTGCTCAATAGCTTCTTTAATGGATTTGTCGTTTGTTTTACGCATCAATATTTCCTCCGGCTACTTTAAATAACTGCACCTCAACGTCAATCGCCTTAAAAATACCCTCCACCCGAGCTACGCTGGTGTCGGTTATTAATACCTGCCCAAAATCATTATTGCTCACCATTTGCATTAATTTTGTAACACGGCCTTCATCCAGCTTGTCAAAAATATCATCAAGTAAAAGCAACGGCTTAAACCCATTCTTTTGTGTTAAAAAGGTGTATTGTGCCAGTTTAAGTGCAATTAAAAAGGATTTTTGCTGCCCTTGCGACCCAAACTTCTTCATCGGCAGTGTATGTATGTTAAAGCTCAAATCATCTTTATGAATACCTGCCGTGGTACGCTCTAGTATCCTGTCGCGCTCCAGGTTTTTATTTAGCAGAACTTCCAGCTTGTCTTTCAGCAGTTGCGATTCGTAAACAAGCTCCACTTCTTCAGCGCCATCGCTTATAAAATTGTAATGCTGGTTAAATATAGGCGTGAACACTTCCATAAACCCACGTCGCTTTTCAAATATCCGCGTGCCCGATAAAGCAAGCTGCTCATCAAGCACAGCCATCAGGTCGGGGTCGTAACGGCCGGTATCCGAAATTTGCTTCAACAGGGTATTGCGGTTTAGCAGCACACGGTTGTAAGCGATCAGCTCATCCAGGTATTGGTTATCGGTTTGAGAGATTACATTATCTATAAACTTACGCCGCTCTTCGCTTCCTTCTATAATAATGCTGATATCGTAAGGAGAAACCATCACCAGGGGCAATAGACCAATATGATCCGCTAGCCGCTGGTAGTCCTTTTTGTTGCGCTTGAACTGCTTTTTTTGGTTACGCTTAATACTGCAGGCAACTACTTCTTTTTGACCGTTTTTAACAAATACGCCGTTAATCATAAAGAAGTCAGCACCCTGCTTAATCTGTTGGCTATCAATTGGATTGAAATAACTTTTACACAGCGACAGATAATGCACGGCATCCAGCAGGTTGGTTTTACCTGCGCCATTGTTACCTACAAAAGCGTTAACGCCTTCACTTAGTGTAATGCCCGCTTCGGTATAGTTCTTGAAATTTAAAAAGGATAGCTGCTGCAAATGCATGGGCTACAAATTTAGTTATTTTAGTTGATGATGATTAGGAATATATAGTCTGTAAGTTCCGTGTCAAGGTATTAATTTTGAGGCTACATTATTGCGATGAAGAAAGCAATTTCCAAATAAAATGGTCGCCCCAAGCATGTCTATGATTGCGCCGGCCCGCTTCAGCGTGAATGCTTACAACCCTTTTTGCACGCGGCGGAGAGAGAGTCGACAGCGAAGCATGTTGGGCGAGTAAACTATAACCCGCTGCCTTGAACCACGCCACGCTGCAAGATGCGTTGGTCTATAAAGTACTGTATCTCACTTTTTTTTAGACCCCAGTTTGGAGCAATGAGCAATTCACGGTCGCTAAGGCCAAAAAGGCGTTGAATGATAATGTCCGGACGTACCAGCGGCAGCAGGTCGCATAGGAAATCGGCGTACTCTTCCAGGCTGAACAGCTTAAAAGGTTCGCGTTTATATTTTACGCCCATCACACTGCCTTCTACAATGTGCAGGTGGTGGAACTTTACAAATTTTATCTGCTTAAAACGGTTTATCTCGTTGGCATAGGCCAGCATCATTTCGCGCGACTCGCCCGGCAATCCAAAAATGGTGTGAACGCAAACATCCAGTTTGCTGTTCTCTACCAGTGCCAGGGCTTTTACCAGTTCGTCATGCGTGCAGCCACGGTTTATCATGGCGAGCGTATCGTTATAAATGCTCTCCATACCCATTTCCAGGTCCACATCGAACCTATCGGTATAGCTCTCGAGCAAAGCTATTTTTTCTGCATCTATACAATCCGGACGAGTGCCAACACTCAGGCCTACTATGTCTTCAGTGCCATAGCTAAGTGCTTCGTCGTACAGCATTTTAAGGTAATGTGCCGGTGCGTAGGTGTTGGTATTGGGCTGAAAGTAAATAATAAACTTATCCGCTTTGTTGCCCCGGCGGGCACGTTCCATACCCTCAATCACTTGCTGGCGAACGGTAGGCGCGTTGCGGCTAACAGAAGGCGTAAACGAATCTACATTGCAGTATGTACAGCCGCCATAGCCCTTGCTACCATCGCGGTTGGGGCAGGTAAAGCCGCCATCCACAATAACCTTAAATACCCTGTGCCCGGGGTACTTCTCCTTAAGCCAAGGGCCGTAGTTGTTGTAACCTTTCTCCCAGGTTGGCGCTATGGTATCGTTCTGCTGCATTAATGCAAAGATACGGATTTTGATTGGCCGGGTACCTATTAGAGTGAGAAGCGGCTCAAACTGATAGATGATAACGATTGCGGTAATCGTTATCATCTACATTATAATATAGGTTTTCCGTAAAAGTGATATAGAAGTGTAATTAGAAACTCTTCGAGTTCTTCACAATAAATGTTGCAAACTTTCTGAGGGAATAATGATTTAAATTCACAACTCTGCCATTATCAAACCGAGTACTTTCTACAGCTTTGGCAGGGAAATTCAGCTTCAGCTGCTTCCCATTATTGTTCTCATTATTTTTCATGATGTATGAATTATAAAATTCCTGACTCTGTTAACGAATGTACTGATTGCATTTCTAAAGTAGGTAGTGCCTGCAAAGTTAATCTAGATTTAGGATATATTTTCTTTTTATCGATAACAATTACTTTTCCATCAATTCCCTTTCTTGGACTTTTCAATGTGAAAAATTCCAGGTAACGTCTAGGCGCTACTCCGTCGAACATCAAAATTTTCGTTTTGTTTTCATTGCTATTTTCGTCTTCTGTGAGCGCATCTTCATGTAAAATTGTTCCTAAACTTTTTTTGTATGGTTCAATGTAAAATATCTCCTTTATACCTGCAACAATTATATGTCGAGCACAATTATGACAAGGATATGTTGTACAAAATAACTTTCCACCTATCATTCTCCGTCCGGCTAACTGACTCCCAATAATAATGGCATGCATCTCAGCATGCACAGAACGAGAAAATTCTATCAAATCTTTCACCTTTGAATTAGAACGGATGGTCTTTTTCAACGTTTCGGTTATTTCCCTTATCTCTAGTTGGGTTTTGCTAGCAAAAAGCATTTGATGCAGGGTAGTATTTGAAAGAATATTTTTTGCTATATCTTCAGTCAAATCATCCTTCTTTAAATCATTACTGCATAATTTTGTAGTTATGCAACGATGGTCTTCCTGATCGCCATCTTTATAAAGATTTCCACCAAACTTTGGAACATCATTCCACCCTCTAGAAATAATTTCTCCTTTGTCATTGGTTATAGATGCTCCAACTTGCCTTGACAGACAAGCTGAATTACCAGCAGCTGATTTGGCTTCATACATCGCAATTTCATCAGGTGCTGGAGTGACTATTTCACTTTCAAAAATAATATTTAAAAATCTAGAAAGTTTTGTATTGACATTATGCTTGTTAGCTTCTGACACTCTTATAAAAAAATCTCCCTCTATGAAAGTGTTTCTTACATTTTGACCATGTGTGTTATTTTCGTACTCATCGGTTGATATCAGTTTATCAATTTCTGTATGTGAAAGATTTTTTCGAGCCAATATATTTCTTTTTTCAAAATCAGGAGAAAACACGCTAATGCAATAGAAAATTCCACCGTATACTGCTCTCAGTAAATCAAGCTCTTCTTTGTTTTTAAGCGAGTCTATAATGTAACATTTGCGGCGCGTTTTCAACTCTATTATGAGTTCATTTATATCTTGGTCAGTATTAACGACATCTCTTCCAAATCGTTCATTCAATATTTGCATTATTGCAAACTCAACAAGACAAGAATTACTATTGGTTTTTTTACGTAACTGGTCCCCACCCTCTATTTTATTCATTAATTCAGTAAACTGTCGTGTTTGACCAGGTTTTTCAATAAGCTCGATGTTATTATACTCAGAAATAAAATTACTCAATTTAATAACCTGAACTTCATAATTATATGCGTCGCTCATTTGGTGTTTCAATGATTGGATTACTTCTTCCCTCATTGATCCTATCGGAGCACAAATTCCAATTATTATTTCTTCTGTTAAGGTATTTTCAACTTTTTGTCTAGATGTTTGGCTTCTAGTGATTTCAACTTTTTGCTCAATTAGGTTTCGTAAGGATAGGGACATGCGCTTAATCGGTTTATGTCGCTAATATAATATATTCAACCCCTATTTTTTGCAATTCAACTTGATAACAAGAGTAGTTAAGTTTGCCGTAGTTAAGCATGTTAATACGCGTCTTCATAGTAGTGTGCGGAAAATCGGCAAAAATAGTCCGGCAGTAACAAGCGTTGCAATGTTGCGATAATCGCAGTAGGAGGCAACAGTTTTTAACATGTAAGTTTATTATCTTTAATTGTTACACGTCGTCACGCTGAGCGCTGAATTAAGTCCCATAGATTTCCATACAGATCTTGAAAAACCGCGACCGTTCCGTAGCTTTCGACTACTGGTTTCCGCACAAAGGTGATGTTATTGGCCAGCATGTTGTTATAATCACGATTAAAGTCATCTGTTTCCAGAAACATGAACACCCTTCCACCGCTTTGATTACCAACAGCGGCCAATTGCTGATTGTTAGTCGCTTTCGCCAGCAGCAGGCAACAGCCTGCACCACCTTTCGGCTGAACAAGCACCCACCGTTTGAAGCTGTTTAGCTGTGTATCCTCTACTAAGTTAAAGTTCAGTTTATTTACATAGAAGCTTATTGCCTCGTCGTAGTCTCTAACAATAAGAGAAATATGGATAATGGATTGCTTCATGTTATATTAAGCTAGATTAGGAATAATTTTCTTCATATACACATGCAAGCTTTTATATCATCATAGTTGTAAAAATTTGCTTGTTAATGCAGTAATCAGTGGGGTATTTTTTCACCTTTACAGAAAGAAGCATTTTCGTGAAACTCACAATACTTATCTCGCGCCTGCTGCTGGGCTTTTTGTACCTGGTATTCGGGCTGGACTACTTTCTGCATTTTATACCCTACCAACCACCTTTGCACCCGGGCAATGCGGGTATCTTCAAAGCAGGGTTAATGGCGGCAGGCTACTTTTACCCCATGCAAAAAACCATACAGGTATTAGGCGGTTTAAGCTTACTCATTAACCGGTATGCGCCGATAGCTGCTGTGGTGTTGTTCCCGATAAGCCTTAACGTACTGCTATTCCATACCCTGCTTGCACCTGAAGGCTGGCTGATGGGCGTTTTCCTGATAGTGCCCAATCTGCTCTTAGGCTTAGGCTGGTGGAAATACTACAGGAGCATGTTTGTGCGCAAGGCGGAGTAACAGCAGCCAGAACTCATAAATTATAAGCCTTTTACCACGAACAATAACTATGCATGCATAGTTTATTTATTTAGATTTGCACCCCTAACCAATAGCCCTGCATGGAAAGTATTCCACCATATAACCCCACGCATAAAATACGTTTTGTTACCGCCGCCGCATTGTTCGACGGGCATGATGCTACTATTAACATTATGCGCCGCATACTGCAAAGCACCGGTGCCGAGGTGATACACCTTGGGCACAACCGCAGCGTGGAAGAGGTGGTTACCTGCGCCATGCAGGAAGATGTACAGGGTATTGCGCTTACAAGTTACCAGGGCGGGCATTTAGAATACTTTAAATACATGCGCGATCTGCTCAACGAGCGTGGGGCAGCACGCATAAAAATTTTTGGCGGTGGTGGTGGCGTGTTCCTGCCTGACGAGATACAGGAACTGCACAGTTATGGCATTACCCGCATTTACACACCGGATGACGGCCGACACATGGGCCTGCAGGGTATGATAAACCACATGATGCAGGAATGTGATTACCTCACCCCAACCCTATCCGCACAGGACGAGGCGAATA
The DNA here is from genome assembly GCF_003432065.1 of Mucilaginibacter terrenus. Lineage (NCBI taxonomy): Bacteria > Pseudomonadati > Bacteroidota > Sphingobacteriia > Sphingobacteriales > Sphingobacteriaceae > Mucilaginibacter > Mucilaginibacter terrenus. The sequence continues at coordinate 132,113 of NZ_QWDE01000004.1, forward strand.
ATGCTGTTTCTATCGCGCGCAGCATAACTGCAGCGGAACTGGGCAGTGCACAACCACCCATTACTCACAACACTACACTTAGTCCACCAGTGCTGGGCATTACCGGCACTGGCGGTTCGGGAAAATCGTCGCTGGTAGATGAGTTTGTACGCAGATACCTGATGCAAACGGATAAGACGCTTGCTATTATTTCTGTAGACCCCAGTAAACGCAAGACCGGCGGCGCCCTCCTTGGCGACCGCATCAGGATGAACGCCATTAACAGTTCAAGGGTATACATGCGTTCGTTGGCTACACGGCAGGCAAACCTGGCCTTGAGCAAGCATGTACAGGAGGCAATCGACATTTGCAGGCAGGCTGGCTATGACATGGTGATTGTGGAAACTTCCGGTATTGGACAGTCGGACACGATGATCACTGATTACTGCGATGTTTCGCTTTACGTGATGACACCTGAATTTGGCGCGGCTACCCAGTTGGAGAAAATAGACATGCTGGACTTTGCCGATCTGGTAGCACTCAATAAATTTGATAAACGTGGTGCGCTGGACGCGCTGAGAGATGTTCGAAAGCAGTACAAACGCAACCACCAGCTGTTTGATGCTAAGGACGACGACCTGCCGGTATACGGCACTATGGCTTCGCAGTTTAACGATCCGGGTATGAACACCCTCTTTGCCGCCATCATGCGGAAAGTACAGGAGAAAACCGGCGTTAGTTTAATAAAAGAAAATACAACATTATTCGCCACTGAAGGCGAATCTGAAAAGATATACATCATTCCGCCTGACCGGGTACGCTACCTTGCTGAGATAGCGGAAAGCAGCGCTGCATATACAGAATGGGTAAATGAGCAATGCCGTATAGCCCAGCAGATGTTCCAGGTTAAAGGTGCCATGGAGGTATTAGAAAAACACACGCCGGGCGTTTATCAGGGAGAAAATACTACCGGGGAATCTCTACAAGATGCTTACACCCACCTGGAGAGCCACCTGCACCCGGATTGCAAACGTTTGTTAAAGGAGTGGCCTGGTAAAGTTAACCGCTACAAAGGCGATGAATTTGTATATAAAGTGCGCGACAAGGAGTTTAGGCAGTCATTGAAGTATACTTCACTCGCAGGATTACAGATCTCCAAGATTGCGCTGCCAAAATACGAGGCCTGGGGCGATGTGCTGCGCTGGCTGCTTACAGAAAATGTGCCCGGCGAGTTCCCGTTTGCGGCAGGCGTTTTCCCGCTTAAGCAGGAGGGTGAAGACCCTACGCGAATGTTTGCCGGCGAAGGCGGGCCAGAGAGGACCAACAAGCGCTTCCATTATGTTTCTATGGGACAGCCGGCGCAGCGCCTATCCACGGCCTTTGACTCGGTAACCCTTTACGGCGAAGACCCGCACATCCGGCCTGATATATATGGTAAAATCGGCAATTCGGGAGTGAGTATTGCCACATTGGACGATGCTAAAAAACTTTATTCCGGGTTTGATCTTTGTAATCCGTCCACATCGGTAAGCATGACCATAAACGGGCCTGCACCTATGCTGCTGGGCTTTTTCATGAACGCCGCTATTGACCAGCAGTGCGAGCTGTACATCCGCAAGAACAAACTGGAGCATTTGGTTGAGGCTAAATTGAAAGGACAGTACGATGATAAGGGCAAGCAACGGCCTGCTTACGCAAATTTTGAAGAAACCTTTGCTAAAATTGCCGGTTCGGCAGGAGGATTACAAGGTGCCAACAATGGCCTTGGATTAATGCTGCTTGGCATTACCGGCGACGAGGTGCTGCCTGCCGAGGTATACGAAAAAATTAAGGCATCCGCTATTTCCAAAGTAAGGGGTACCGTACAGGCAGATATCCTTAAAGAGGACCAGGCACAAAACACCTGCATATTCTCTACAGAATTTGCTTTGCGGATGATGGGCGATATGCAGCAATACTTCATCCGCAATAAAATACGCAACTTCTATTCGGTCTCCATATCGGGCTATCACATTGCAGAAGCCGGCGCCAACCCCATAACACAACTGGCATTTACTTTAAGCAATGGCTTTACTTATGTGGAGTACTACTTAAGCCGCGGTATGCGTATAGATGATTTTGCGCCAAACCTATCGTTCTTCTTCAGCAATGGTATCGACCCGGAGTATTCAGTGATCGGCCGGGTAGCACGCCGCATTTGGGCCAAAGCGATTAAAAACAAATACAAAGGGAACGAGCGCTCTCAAAAACTCAAGTACCATATCCAAACCAGCGGACGCTCGCTGCACGCGCAGGAGATAGACTTTAACGACATTCGCACCACCTTGCAAGCGCTCTATGCTATTTACGATAATTGCAACTCGCTGCACACCAATGCTTATGATGAGGCGATCACCACCCCTACCGAAGAGTCGGTACGACGGGCTATGGCTATACAGCTCATCATCAATAGGGAATTGGGCCTTGCTAAAAATGAAAACCCCATCCAGGGATCGTTCATCATAGAGGAACTGACCGACCTGGTAGAGCAGGCTGTACTTACAGAATTTAAAGCCATTAACGACCGTGGCGGCGTGCTTGGCGCTATGGAGACCATGTACCAGCGCAGCAAAATACAAGAGGAATCGCTCTATTACGAAACCCTTAAGCATACCGGCGAGTACCCTATAGTTGGCGTAAATACTTTTTTAAATCAAAAAGGCTCACCTACTATCATCCCTGCCGAAGTGATCCGCGCTACCGAAGAAGAGAAGCAGGCGCAGATTAAAAACCTGGACGCTTTTCAGCAGCGGAATGCAGCCAAAGCAGGCGAACTGCTAAAACGTTTACAGCAAACAGCAATTGCAGGCGAAAACATATTTGCCGAACTGATGGAAGTATGCAAGTATTGTAGCCTTGGTCAAATTAGCCACGCTTTGTACGAAGTTGGCGGGCAATACCGGAGGAATATGTAGTTTTTTCAAAAAGCTCAACATCTGGATTAACGCTTCCTCCTTATCTTCGCCACATGGCAAACACCATCGAAGATAAAACCTTTACCAGCCTGGCTGTAGCAGACCTGAAAGCAGCCGGCACTTACGAGAACTGCACTTTCAAAGCTTGCTTATGGCCTAAGGCTTACCTTAACGGTTTCATTTTCATCGACTGTGTATTTGAAGAGTGCGACCTGACACAAGCCGATATTGGGAATTCAGGTCTGCAGAACGCTGTGTTCAAGAACTGCCGGTTAAATGAGGTAAACTTTAGTAAAGGTCTCGATTTCCTGTTTGCTGTTAATTTTGAAGGATGCGTGCTGGATCATGCTGTTTTTCACCGAAAGAAGAATAAAAAAGCCAACTTTACGGACTGCTCTCTGCGCGAAGCCGACTTTTCGGATACTGACCTTACAGACGCCAAGTTTGTCAACTGCGACCTTCATCGTGCGGCGTTTAGCCAAACCATCCTCAGGAACGCCGACCTGCGTACGTCCTACAACTTCACTATCGACCCGGATGATAATGTAGTTAAAAACGCGCGCTTTTCTGTCCACGGGCTGCCCGGGCTGTTGGAAAAATATAGCTTGCGGATAACCGGCTGATGTTTTAATTGCCTATCGGCAACCGTCTGCTTCATTAATGCGTAATTACGGCATTGTAGCTGTGTAAATTATTGGTGACCAACACCTGGCAATCACAAACAATTTCAGCTGTTACCGTATTATAGTTTCTAACGCAGGTTACACTGCCATTAATCCAGTTTATGCCATCTATTGCATCCGTATCGGGTATTGCCCTCCCTTATAAAGTACCACAGGCTGAAGTTAAAGCGCAGGCACGGGCTTTATTTGCGCCAAACTTTCCGCAGGTAGACAGGCTGATGCCGGCCTTCGACAATACGGAGATTGTCACCCGTAACTTCTGCAAGCCCATCAGCTACTACGCAGAACCCAACACCTTTGAGCAGCGTAATGACGACTACATCAGCAATGCTTTGGAGTACAGTATTCAGGCAATTGAGGAATGCGTTGCAAAAGCGGGCATCAACAACGAGGAAATTACCGACCTGGTTTTTGTTTCGACCACCGGCTTGGCAACACCAAGTATAGATGCGCTCATTATCAATAAAATGCGGCTCGATCCGCACATCAACCGTATACCGGTTTGGGGCCTGGGCTGCGGCGGTGGCGTGAGCGGCATGGCCAAAGCCAATACACTGGCCAAAGCCAATCCGGATGCGATAGTGCTGCTGGTAGCGGTGGAGCTGTGTTCGCTCACGCTGATCAACAACGACTACAGCAAGAGCAACTTTATCGGCAGCAGCTTATTTAGCGATGGGGTTGCAGCTGTTATTCTTAAAGGCGACAACCACACCAACAATACAGGCGTAAAGCCCGTAGCGTCCAGCAGTAAGTTGTACTATGACTCACTTGAAGTAATGGGCTGGGACTTTAAAGACACCGGCTTTAAGGTACTTTTCAGTAAAGATATTCCTACATTTATTCACCAAAACATTCGGGGAGATATCGACGCGTTTTTGGCCAAACAAAACCTGGAGCTGAAGGATATTAAGAACTTTATTTTTCACCCTGGCGGCAAAAAAGTACTTGACGCTTATGAGGACACTTTGCAGGCAGAAGGCGACTTTTTGAAGAACACCCGCCAGGTGATGAACGAAAACGGTAATATGAGCAGCGTTACTGTTTTGTACGTGCTGGATAAATTTATAACCGATGGTTTTGAGGATGGTTATGGCCTGATGCTGGCTATGGGGCCTGGCTTTAGCAGCGAAATGGTATTACTGGAAATGAAGAACAATTAAATATGGCTTTTATCATCTTTATTGTTTTCGTAATCGCCCAACGCCTGCTGGAGTTGGTTGTTGCGAAACGCAATGAAGCCTGGGCACGCAGCCAGGGGGCTGTCGAATACGGGCAAGGCCATTACCCGTTTATTGTTGCGCTGCATACGTGCTTCATTATCTCCATGATTGTGGAGTACTTTAGTTGGGGCGGCAGCTTCAGCCTTGTTTTCCTGATCTTATTCCTGTTGCTTATTTCACTTAAAATATGGGCGCTTTCCTCCCTGGGCAAATACTGGAACACCAAAATCCTGCGCATACCTAATTCTATATTCATAAAAAAAGGCCCATATAAATACTTTAAGCACCCCAATTACTTTATTGTGATCTGCGAGATCATCGTCATTCCTATGGTTTTCGGCCTATACCTCACCGCTATAATATTTACCCTTCTGAATGCTGTTATGCTTACAGTACGTATAAGGGAAGAAGAGCGGGTTTGGGCGGAATGATATTATTATAATTCCAAAGATCCTGAATGCATCTTATCCCCTCTTGAGAGGGGCAGGGGTGTGTTTCGACTACTACAAGCACGAGACGTAATACGTGCTTGGTCTTGCTTTAAGGCGTATATATTCTGCTTTTTACCTACCTTACATCATCTGTTTATGAAAAAGCTTTTAGCCTTTATTGTCTTTTTGTTTATTGCTGACGCTGCACTTGCGCAAGCCGACAGTACTGTTTATGATAAATTCAACACATTTAACAACCAGGTATTAAAGGGTAAGGTTACCAAAGCAGATGCACAAAAGAAATTTAAGGAGTTTAAAGCTTTTCTTTTAAAACAATCGGCATCCACCGGCAGCGGCAATGGCGCCAACTGGGCATTTCCTCTTGAAGGCTACAGCTACAAGGCAGTAGGCGGCACCAACGGCAACGGCTACTCCGACAAAGGCTTCCGTTATCTTGATGGCAACAAACATGGTGCACACCCCGCACATGACATTTTCATCAGCGACAAAAACCAGGACTGTATGGATGACCACATGCTCAAGCCTGTAAACGTATTAGCAGTTAAAGCGGGGATTGTTGTTGCATGTACCAACCAGTGGGATGCACAGGGCAATATGCGGGGTGGCAGGTACATCTGGATCTATCATCCAGAAGGATTCTTCACCTACTATGCGCACAACCGGCAAATATTTGTTAAGCCTGGTGATAATGTACAGGAAGGCCAGAAAATAGCAGAGGTGGGTCGCACAGGTTTTAACGCCTACCAAAAACGCTCGCCCACGCACCTGCACTTTTCGGCCTTTAAATTAGCCGATGATATACCCGCGCCCTTCAATCCTTACACCCAACTTAAAAGCGCAATCACTAAATGAAACACCTTGCCTTAATACTTCTGCTGCTTATTAACACGGCTTTTAAACCAGCCGACGTAATCAGCACCCGTTTTAACCCACCTGCAGGTTACCACAGGGTTGCAGCTCCTGCGGGTAGCTTTGGCGCTTACCTGCAATCGTTACCGCTTAAACCCGCCGGCACGCAAACCAAAACATACAAGGGTGCAACTGTCCGCACAGACGCTTATACCGCGGCGGTGGTAGACTTAAGCATCGGCACACAGGACCTGCAGCAATGCGCAGACGCCGTTATACGCCTGCGTGCAGAGTACCTGTACAAACAAAACAATTACAAGGCAATTGCCTTTAACTTCACCAGCGGCTTTAAATGCGACTTTGTACATTATGCAGATGGCTACCGGTACAGCAGTGAGCGCTGGGTTAAAAACGGGCAAAGATTACAGCTACGGCAGCTTTATGCGTTACCTAACCCTGGTATTTAGCTACGCCGGCACTATATCCCTGGAGAAGGAACTAAAAGCTGTTCAGAATACAGCAGCGCTGCAGCCCGGTGATATCTTCATACACGGCGGCTCGCCGGGGCACTGCTTTATTGTGGTTGATGTTGCAGAGAATGCATCGCATCAGAAGATGTTTATGTTGGCACAGAGTTTTATGCCTGCGCAAAACATACAAGTACTGCAAAATGGTTCGCCATGGTTCAGTTTATCAGAAACTGCAGATGTGCCTTATGGTGAGCTGGTAGCGGCGAAATACCTACGTAGGTTTTAGCGTAATATGGTAAGCGGAAGAGTAAATTAAAACAAAGAGAAGTTTTAAGAAGGAAAATAGGCATGGCTATTGCCATAGCCTATACACTTAATAATTTACTATGAAAGATCTGCTGTCAAACGCGCTCCATATATTCATCATTCTTATGATCGCCGGTTTTGTCGTCGGTGGCATATTAGCCGTCACCGGCACGTTCGATCATTGGAGTTCCCGGTACGTACTGAAACGCCGTCGCCAGCGCCTTATGCGCAACCGCCGCGCCGAGCTAAGGAACACCAAACAACAAGTACAAAATACCAGCCCGCATTATGAAACTCGTGCCAACCGAGGAGGTGACAACTACAACCAAAGGCCGGCATAATCACCCATTCCGTATGCAAAAAACAGGTACCTTATTAGGGGTTACCTGCAAAAGCGTGCACAATTTAGCTTGTTTTATACAGACGCGCCTAGCAACAACTTTCGACTGCACAAAAATGTGGTTTTTGCAGGTTTTTGTCCACGCATTTGCCCCTATGGTTAACTTTAAAGCAAAGTACCAGCGACCAATATTTTGCGTCTAAAAAACACTTGATGGCAGTTTGAGTTTACATCTAAATGTTTCATCGCTGTTACATATTAAACCTTAGCAGCGTAAACTCATCTACAAAGTAATTAAAGACACTCACATGAAAAAGTTAATTGTACTAGCCGCGCTCATCGCATCAACCGCAACAACATTTGCCCAAACGGTAGATCTGCGCCGTAAAATAGAGGTTACCGGCATAGCCGAGCAGGAGGTTACCCCAGACATTATTAATGTATCCATCTCACTTAAAGAGTACCTGGATGGCAAGAAGAAAGTGACCATATCACAACTTGAAAATCAGCTGGAAAAAGCGGTTGCTGAAGCTGGCATAGCAAAAGAAGATTTCACCATAAACAGCTTATCTTCATGGAATTACGCTACTGAAAAAAAGAAGAATCCCGACTTTTTGGCCAGCAAAACTTATGGCATCAAGTTCCGCGATTTGAACAAGTTCGATCAAATATTAAGCAAGGTTGATGCAAAGGGTATCCAGTACACCAATATTGATAGCTACGATTATTCTAAGATCAATACAGTTAAAAATGACTTGAAACTCAAAGCATTGCTTGCCGCGCGTGATAAGGCTGCATTCCTAGTGAACGGCTTAGGCGATAAACTTGGCAGTGCACTGAACATTGTAGAAAACGACAACAGCAGTTTCCCTAGTCCGCGCAACGTTATGTACATGGCTAAAGCATCAATGGCCGATGCAGCAGCTCCAGAATCTGACGTAGACTTTAAGAAAATAAAGCTTAGCTTCCAGATAAACGCCGTATTCGAGATCAAGTAATATCAACTAAATACATTAAAAAGCAGGGCTAAAAGCCCTGCTTTTTATTTTTAAAACAAGATTAAAATACATGGGTTAATATTATGAACTTTAAATTAATACCATGAAGACCCTCAAAGCATTTGCAATAACTACCCTCATAGCCCTAACTTTCGCTGCCTGCGATCCTAAAAGGAATAATGCAACGCTTGGCAGTGGTAATGATTCTTTAAATTCAGGCGCTAAGCCCGACACCAGCAATTCGGCACAGGACTCCAGCCGTAAAGACTCGAGCAGTAAAGGCAATGTAAATCCTACAGGTCACGCTACACCGCAACATTAGGCTAGCGGTGTTTAAGTGGTTGTATTACTAACTGAAAATCAGGCTTGACATTGTAAAAAGTACCTTTTACCTTTACAATACCTTAATTGATTTGAGCATGATCCGTACGCGTTCTAAAAGAGTGCTATTGGTTGCACCAAAAGCATTTCCCGAAAAGCAACTATCCGGTTACAATACCGTACGGCAGGTCTCTGCTCCGGGCACAATTTTCCCTTGTATTTACGAGTTTAAACCCGATGTAATCCTTTTTGATCATGATCATATGGGTGCTAACCTCGAGAATGTGCTGCGCCGACTTAGCTCAAATCCGTTTTACCGTAATATAAAAATCTGCTGTTATAAAAGTCACGAGCACACCCAAATAGATGGTTTGTTAAAGGTACTTGGCGTTAACCATTTCTTTTATAAAAAAGATGTTGAACGGGTATCAAAGAGCAAGGCTGCACTGGATGCTATAAATAACATACTGGACGCTTCTATTGTGAACTGGGTTGCCGGTATAGCATAGTTTAAGCTCCGTTCCTTTCCCCATATAATCTTTACAAAGCGCTAACACATTTATCATAAAATGCTGTTAAACTTGCACGCTGTTAATCAATTGCGCAGTGTGTCGCGAAAGATCATTTTCAGCTTAAATCGTATCAGCATAAATGAAGATCGGAATTGTATGTTACCCCACATTTGGCGGTAGCGGGGTAGTAGCCACGGAATTAGGTAAGGCCCTTGCCGACAGGGGTCACCAGGTTCATTTTGTCACTTATAATCAGCCGGCTCGTCTTGATCTTTTTTCAGAGAACCTGTTCTACCACGAGGTTGCCGTAAGTAATTACCCGCTGTTTGACTTTCCGCCTTATGAACTTGCATTAGCCAGCCGACTGGTTGATGTAGTACGCTTTGAACAGCTGGATGTACTGCATGTACATTATGCCATCCCACACGCATCTGCAGCGTTTATGGCCAAGCAGATCCTGCTTACCTACGGTATTACCATTCCCGTAATAACAACGCTGCACGGTACGGATATCACTCTCGTAGGGCAAGATCGCACCTACAAACCGGTGGTAACATTTTCCATTAATAAATCTGACGGTGTAACTGCAGTATCAGCGCATTTACGAGACGATACTTACAAATATTTCGATATAGAAAAGGACATAAAAGTGATCCCTAACTTTATCGACCTCAATAGGTTTAGCCTTAAACCTAAGGATCACTTTAAGAAAGCCATTGCACCAAACGGAGAACGTGTGCTGGTGCATACCTCTAACTTCCGTAAGGTAAAACGCACCGAGGACGTCGTGAAGATATTTGCCGAAGTGGTAAAAACCATTCCTTCCAAGCTATTGATGGTTGGTGATGGCGGCGAACGCTCGCTTTGTGAGCAGCTAAGCCGCGATCTGGGCATTAATGAGCATGTACGTTTCCTCGGTAAGCAAGACGCTATCGAAGAAATACTTTCAGTTGCAGACCTCTTCCTGATGCCATCTAAATCAGAAAGCTTTGGTTTGGCGGCACTGGAAGCTATGGCTTGCAAAGTGCCGGTAATAAGCACAAACACAGGCGGCTTGCCAGAATTGAACGTGGATGGTGTTACCGGTTTCCTGAAAGACATTGGTGACGTACAGGGAATGGCCGAAAAGGCGATCTACATTTTAGAGGATGATGCCCGTTTAGCGCAATTCAAAGAAAATGCGCTGGCCCGTGCAAAAACGTTTGAATTAAGCAATATAATGCCAATTTATGAGAGCTACTACGAGGAGATTATTGCGCTTAGCAAACAGCAGGCATAAATAGTTTGCAACCTTTTGGCATGAAGTATGTTAATAGCAGAACAAAAACATACAACAATCATGAAAAAGATATTATCCTCATCCCTTGCCATTTTAGCTATAGCTTTGGTATTTACTGCATGCTCCAGCACTAAGAGCACTACTGCCGATGGTTCAACATCTGCAAGCGTATCCCGTGGTAAATTTGTTGGCACATGGACGCTGACAAACGTAAGTTATGATGGCTTGGTTCCAAACGCTGTACAAAACGTGTTTGATCAGGCAGCACCAGCAGCATTCATCGGCAGTACCTGGAAACTTACCAATAGTGGTAACGGACTATATACCCTCACTAATGGGCAGTCACAAACCATCTTCTGGTCTGTTTACAACGGTGGCAGCACCGGCACACAGTTTCAATTCAAAAAGCTTTATGAAGGTGATAAAGCTAAGAACGTAGCTGAAGGATACCGTTTAAATATCTCTTCTGTAAGCGATACCGGCATGACCTTAACTTCACCAGTTGCGGTGGGCAGCGGTACCGGTTATGTTGTTTACACCTTTACCAAACAATAAGATACTTTATAAACTTCATTTAACAAGAAAGCCCTCGTCGTTCGATGAGGGCTTTCTTGTTTTTTTATCATTGTAATGGTTACTGAGCTGGAGCAAACTTAAGGCAAACCGGGCTGCCAATATCCAATCTGGATACAGCCTGCATCAGCTTTCCTGTGTTCTTGTCTATCCTGTAAACAAATACATTGTCGCTGTTTTGATTAGCTACCAGCAGGAAGCTGCCGGTTGGGTCAATAACAAAATTCCGCGGGCTTTTACCACCACTTGGCTTACGGTCAATAAACGTAAGTTCGCCATTCTCCTGGTTAATAGAGAAAACGGTAATATCATTTGCGTCACCACGGTTAGAAGCATAGAGGAAACGCCCGTCCGGAGAAACATGTATGTCTGCTGCACCTGTAGAACCGGTGAAGCCGTCGGGTAAAAGCGTTACGGTTTGTTTTTGGGTAAGCTTACCATTATCATAGTCAAACACCGTTACAGCGCTGCCCATTTCCTGTATTAGGTAAAGGTGCTTTTTGTCTGCAGAAAAATCGATATGCCTTGGGCCGCCACCAGGTGCTATGCTGTAAAATGCCGGTTTTGCGGGAGTAAGCGGATTATCTTTCTTTGCTTTGTACTTCGTAACATTAATTTTGTCGGTGCCAAGGTCTGTGTAAAAAACGTACTTTTCGTCGGGGGATAACACAGCGGTGTGTACATGCGCTTTCTCCTGGCGAGCAGCATTGGGCCCATGCCCCGGGTCGCGAATGGTTTGTACAGCAGGTGCAATAGAACCATCTTCATTTAATGGCAGTACTGCAATGTTACCACCGCTGTAATTAGCCACGAACAAACTCTTTTGAGCTTTATCAATAGACACATAACATGGCGCACCGCCTAAAGTAGACACTTTATTAATAAACTTTAACGCGCCTGTTTTTGGTTCGAATGAAAAGGCACTCACCTCTCCCTCATCATTTTCGTTTACGGCGTATACAAATTTATTGTTGCTGGATATGCATAAGTACGAGGGGTTGCTTACGCCATCAATCTGACTCAGGTATGCAACGCGACCCGTCTCGGCATAAAAGCGATAAACAGCTATACCTTTGCTGCTGCCTTTTGTGTAAGCTCCAACTACAAGATCAAAAGTTTTGGGCATTGTTTTTTGTGCTAATACAATAACAGGCGATAGTAGTGCTACTATCAATAATAATCTCTTCATTATTCTTTCCGGGTTTATTGATTGCAAGTTAACAAAATCAATAAAAAAGCGGCAATTAATTGAATAACGCCGCTTTGTTATAATGGTTTAACTTATATAAACTGTACGCAAGCCCACTACTCGGGTGGTTCGTCGCCTACCAGGGCCTGCTTGGATATGGTTACATTACCGGTACGTTTTAATACACCCCAACTGCTAAGTTCTCCTTTGAGCGCCTTGCGGATAGATTTAAACAGGATGTAGTACATAAGCTGCCTCCAGAGGAAACGCTGAGGTATAATGTAGATAAGCTTTTTATAGCTCTCTTTTTCCATTTTAAAGGCAACAACAGCTACCAGCATATCCACCAAAACAAACACCAGGTAATAGGTAAGTATCTTCCAGGGTTTATCGCCTAACAAGCCGAATATCATCATTAGATCTGCCAGTGGTGAGAACAGCGGAAGTATGATCTGGAAGATGAGAATATTTGGCATCCCTACCATCCCAAAAAAGTTATACTTTTTGTTGAACAGCGCATCCTTGTTCTTCCAAAAACTTTGCATCACGCCAAAGCTCCAACGAAAGCGTTGTTTCAGCAGCATGTGTATTGTTTCTGGAGCTTCGGTATAAGCCACAGCCTCGGCACTGTTTCTTACAATATAGCCTTGCTTAAGAATACGCATCGTTAAATCGCAATCCTCCGCCAAAGTATCGTAGGTGAAACCGCCTGCCCTGAAGATGGCAGATTTACGGAACGCCCCTATCGCACCCGGCACAACCGTAATGCTGTTAATTAAATCAAATGCGCGACGATCCATATTTTGCGCGGTTATGTACTCTATAGATTGCCAGCGCGTGATGATGTTTGTCTCATTAGCCACTTTCACCGTACCTGCAACAGCACCTATTTCCTCATCGGTAAAATAGATCATCAGTTGGTAAATGGCATCGCTTCGCAGTTGGGTGTCAGCATCAATACAAACTACAAAATCACTCTGCGCGTGCGATATACCAAAATTAAGTGCCGATGCTTTTCCGCCGTTTGGCTTGGTAAGTACTTTTACTAAGGGGTGATCGGCATACGCGTCTTTTACTACCTGGTAAGTACGATCCTTTGAGCCGTCGTCTACAAATATGATCTCGAAATTAGGGTACTCCAGCTTTAGGAGGCTGTCAATGGTAGCAGTAGCGGTAACCTCCTCGTTGTAAGCGGGAACAATAATACTTACAGGTGGCAACGTTACAGGTTCAGGTGTTTGCTTTTTATCTTCGAAAAACTGCCTTACCGCAAGTATCCCAATAAGAACTATGCGCCCGATAGCAAGGAATATTGCAGAAAGGAATAGGTAAAAAATAAACTTGTTACCCAGGAAAAATCCAACAATAACTACGTCATAAAATCTACCCCAAAAAGTTTTATCGTCAGAAGTTGGTGGCGGCATCAGGTCATCCTTCGTCTTATCCAGCACATCCGCAATGGTTGTAAACTGGTAACCATGGCTCTTAAAGTAGTGGATGATCTCCGGCAATGCCTTTACGGTTTCCTCGCGTGTATCGCCACCTGCATCATGCAGCAATATCATCGATCCATTATCCTTTTGCCTTATGGTACGCGCAACAATGCTATCTGCTGTTACACCAGGCTGCCAATCCCAGGGATCTATGGACTCTCCAATGGTGATATAGCTTTGCTTGCGACTCTCGGCCACGGGTATTACTTCTGCAAGCGTCTGAGGCTCGGCATCCGCGTTGAATGGGGGCCGAAACAGTATGGTGCTGCGCCCCGTTACCGACTCAATAAGTTTGCGGGTGGCATTCAATTCCAAAATTACCCTATCCAGGCTGATTGTAGATATATCCGGGTGGAAGAACGTGTGGTTACCTATCTCATAACCTTCGTCATAGATTCGTTTAAGCAGCGGAATATTTTTCTCGGCCATTGACCCAACCACAAAGAATGAGGCCGGCACTTTTTCCTTTTTAAGGATGTCCAATATACGCGGCGTAAATTCCGGGTCGGGGCCGTCATCAAAAGTCAGTACAACTTTCCCCCTTTTTTGCCCGTACCGGCGTATCACATACTTGGTAGGAAGCTTAATGTAATCCTGACCAGTAATTACAAAATTGTTGGGGTCCATCTTCACGCGAATCTCTCCCGCACGCGGCACTGTTATTAAGTCGAGCACCTCGCCGCCTTCCCCTGCATAATCTATCTTATCATTTAAGCCAACGGTTGTCAGGTGCCTTATGTCTACCCCGGTCTTCTTTAACGAGTCAACAGAAAGGTTCTTTTGGAAGAACGTCCATAAGCGTGGGTCTTCTGCACCAAGCCTCCAAAGCGCTACACCGCCGGTGGCCCAATCGTCCGCCATGCGGATGATGTTAAAGTTTGTTGCTGCGTCGGCAAAATAAATAGTGTGGTTGAACCCATCGTTACCCAGGTAGCTAAAGTGCAGGTTGGCCGATACCGGATCAAACACAACAGTTTTCTTTTTCTCGTGAGCTGTACTTATTGCTTGTTGATAGCCTGCTGATACGCCAATGCTGTTTTCAGGCCAATCGTACCCGCCTCCGGCAAATGTTAGTATTACTTTTTCACTAGGTATTTGGTTGCAAACTTCGTCGAGTATTTCTTCCACCCAATGCTGGTTGCTCACCTCCCCGGCGTTACTACCATCATAGTGCTGGTCTATTGCCATCACAAAAAGATAGTCGTTTACGTGCTGCAAACGTTTAAGATCATAAGCTTCGTCTTCCGGAACAACATTCTGGGTAACCAGCAGGCCATTAGCGTGCATAGTGGCATATAATTCCTTCTGGAAAGCTATATAGTTCTTTCCATTACGATCTTTTACATCGTCAAGATCTACGTTTATTCCGTTGAACTTATAGTGCTTAAGTTTACTTACCAGGCTATCTATAAAAGCGGTGCGCAGCGGTTTACTGCCAAAAATATGCTCTACTTCATCTACGTCATAACCGCCCTTAACGTTATCATAATTGGATAGCGTAACCAAAACCTGCTTCTTCCAACGTTTATTAAGGTTGATGAGGCCGGTATCCAGCTGGGTTTTTAAAGTATCTGCATGCTGACTAAAGCCGAAACCCTCTGTAACTACCATGTCCAGATGTTTGAGGTATTGCTGCAGGGAGTTATAAGCCTGCGGCTCCCACGGACGGTAAAAAGCAACGTTTAGGCGATTTGCATTATTAGGGTGCTTAAGCTGATGGTGCCGGCGGGCACGCGCCAGTTCTTCTATAACAGCTTTCTCGACTTTAAAATCTTTATAGCGCTTAGATTTTTTAAGTGCATCGAGGTCCTCTTTAGAAATTTTTTTGGGGACAGGGTCAAGGTTGGGGAGCAGCGGATACTCGGTAGAAGTAATAGTTATGGCCGCAGCTATGCCGCCCACAATAATTACGACAATAAAGAACCGGCTGATCCATTTAAACCGGTTCCACCTGCCGGGATGATCAGCCTGAAAGACCTGTTTATTGGACATGAAAACTTCTTATAACGATAGGATACTGCAAAGACAAAAACAATGCACTTATTATATTACTGCTTGTGCGGCTGAACGTTTGAAAAATCGACGCCACATTTACAGTTGCTGCCACAGCTTTTTTTGGTAAACAGCTGCTTGTAAACCATACGGCCAACGTAAAATACAGCTGCTGCAAATAATACTACTATAATGATGGCCTGTATATTCATCGGTGCAAAATTAATACTTTTATATATACGCAACTAGCGTTAAAAAAGTATACTATTATTTATGCATGAATGCAGTTGTGCCGCCTACCCAATCAAAATTTTTGTTATAACGCACACCAATCATCTTGCCGCGGCTTAAACGCGCCAGGTTGATGGCGAGAGTAGGCTTTTCGTCTTTATCAGGCCAAAGGTAAAGCAGGCGAACCTCCACCTTAACGCCCCCGTCAGGCGACTCCACCACCGGCTCATAGCTTACCTTTTCCTGCAATATCCAGTTTTCCGGATCTGTAATATTTTCAATGTCGCCATCCATTATATCTATGATCACGCCCTGGCCGGCGAAACTAAAGAGCGGCTTTAACACATAGTTGTGCAGGTCTTCAGGCAGCTCCTTAACTTCATGCAAGAACTGAGTTTTGGGCACATAATCACCTTTAAGAAAAGGCATTGTAAACTTACTTATGCGGTAGAACCAGTTGGGGTGAGTTATCCACTCTACATCCAGCGGCTGCCGGATATCCGGCGCTTTATTGAAAATTTCAGGATCGTTATCTATTTCGTCGAATATCAACCTATTGTAGATGCGGCGAATGCGTTTTTTCTCCTCACCCATCATATAAAAAAGCTGATCACCTTCCTGTATCAGTTCTTCAAGAGCAACTATCGGTGTTCCTAAATATTTTTGAGTTACGTAAAAATCGACAGCGGTTTTTTGATTGTGAGCATTCACATCCATTAGCACTACCTCCTCCGGGCTGTAAGGACCGAGGATGGTTTCTTTTAACAGCTGCAAGTACGATGCCTTGTCTAATCCGTTAAAGAAGATGGTTTGGTTACCGTGAATATTAAACGTGTGCCTGTAGTTTTCTGCAAGGTGTACCTGGAAGCCATACAGCGACGGGAAGCCTTGTAATTCGATCAGCTTAGGAACAACATTTCCTGCTTCGTCTTTGCAGATGCCAAAATCCAGTGCTATAAAGTGCGGATGCCCCCTCTCGTTTGCTACCTTCCACTTTTCAGGAATAGCCCTGTCGGTAAGTTCTTTAAACCCAGGCTGCAATATGGTGTCGATGATCTCCTCTCCTGCCTGGATCAGCTTATCACGAAAGTCATCAGTAAGAAACACCGGCGACTCGGCAATTCGAAATTCTATAGGTTTCTGCAAGCCGGCATTAAGAGACAAAAGGAACTCTGCGTACTTATCTTCGGTAAAGTTCTCATTGAAGGCTTTTCTCAGCAATGGGTTCATAATGGTAGCTATTTATAAAATCCAATTAATGATGCTGAATAATAGCACAGCGCGGCTTTAAACTACTCTTTCTACTCCCAGTATCGCTTCATTCAAAAAGTTCGGAATGATTGTTTTTTGGGTAAGTGCAATTTTGTCAGGGTCATCCAATCGCTCCAGCATCTCTTTATACTTGGCTTCGCCGTGCTCGTTTATCACCTCGTCTTTTTTGTCTTCACGCAACAGCATGCTTTTGATGCCAACAGGATCTGCTTCCGGGTGAAACTGTGTTGCAAAGAACTCAGGCGTAAAGCGTATGGCCATCATCGCACGCGGAAGGTCTACATACGGGCGTTCCTTCTCCAATGCCAATAGCTTCATGCCCAAATCATCAAAACGTTTATAATCAGAGTTGATTACCTGCCAACTGCGCGAGTCTACCGTGTAAAACGGGTCTGGCAATCCTTCAAATACCTGCTCATGCTGTGCCCCGGCTGTAAAGTGTACAGGCAATATCCCAAAAGACGGCGACTTGCGCATGTTTATTTCTCCAAGTTTGTATTTGCGGCACATCAGCTGAAAAGAATGGCAAACAAAGAAAACGTGCTTCTTATCCGTCCTGTTACTTAAGTTATGATCTTCAAGTTTATCAATCAACCGAAAGTACTTCTTCTCCCATTCGCTGCCTTCACTGTCCAATGGGCTACCTGGGCCGCCACTGGAAATATATGCATCAAAGTTCACGCCCGGCACCTGTGCTTTGCGGCGTACATCAAATACTTCGTAGGTTAAATTAAGGCCATGCTCTGCCTTATAGCGCTCCAGTATATTACGGAAACCACGCATCCCCTCGTTTGCAATACCATCGTACAAGTCAAGTATGGCGATCCTTATTTCCGGTTTATCTGTGTTCATTATTTATCTCTGTATTACCCTTAAGCAAATGCCCGGCTATACTCCTTTTAAAGTTTGTGATGTAATGTAATCCACTACATCTGCAAAGTTATTATTTTGATTGTAAACAGCTAGTTGCCTGTCGGCTCCTGTACCGTGCTCTAAAATTTTGTGTATATATTGCAGGTCTTCCCGGCAACCCAGGTCATCAACTACATCGTCTATAAAATCCAGTAGTTCCAGTATCAATGCACGTGTGTTCACTTCAAGCTCTTTGCCAAAATCAATCATTTTGCCGTCTATACCATACCGGGCTGCACGCCACTTATTCTCGTTAATAAGTGCACGATTGTAAGTGATAAACTTCATATTTTGCTGACGAAGCTTGTACAGCTTGGCGCAAATTGCCTGGAACAACGCTACAAAAACCATTGTTTCATCCACCAGCATTGGGCAGTCGCAAATGCGGAACTCAATCGTCTCAAAGAACGGGTGCACGCGCAGGTCCCACCATATCTTTTTCGCATTGTCTATACAATTGGTTTTTACCAGCAGCTTAATATAGTTGTCGTAATCTTCAATACTGGCAAAGTAATCAGGTATGCCGGTGCGTGGAAACTTATCAAAAACCTTTGTACGGAATGATTTATAACCGGTATTCCTGCCCTCCCAAAACGGTGAGTTAGTTGACAATGCATACACATGCGGCAGAAAATACCTTGCCTGGTTGGCGATGTGTATCGCCATATCGCGCGACTGTATGCCTACATGCACATGCAAGCCGAAGATGAGGTTAGACCGTGCCGCTTCCTGTAATTCGTCTACGATTTCGAAATACCTTGGGTGATCTGTTATCAACTGATGCTGCCAGTGCGAGAAGGGGTGCGTACCAGCAGCACCTATGCGCAACCCAAGATCTCCTGCAAGCTGAGCCACGGTACCCCTAAGCTTTGTCACCTCGGCACGTGCTTCGGCGGTATTGCGGCAAATGTGGGTGCCCACCTCTACCACTGCCTGGTGCATTTCGGCTTTTACCTGGTCTTCATGGATCTTTTGCGCGCTATCAACAATCTTTTGTTCGTGCGACTTTAGCTCCCTGGTTACAGGGTCTATCACCATGAATTCTTCTTCAACACCTAGGGTGAACTCGTTCATAATTGGTTAGTGGTTAGGTTGCATTTATTTCTTTGCTCCAGGCTTTTTAGCTTTAGGCTCAGCGGCCGCTTTTGCTTTCTTAGGCCTCAACTTTGGTTCTTCTTCTATCGGGTGATCTACTGTGCTTACTGTTACATCCTTTATTTTAGAAGCCTTTGATTTAGCAGCAGCTATCAGTGGTTTACCAGTTGTGCCAGATCTTACAAACTCTCCCCACGTAAGGTTATCCTGGTTTTCTTTTTGTGTTTTTGCACGCTCGATGGCATAATCGGCGGCGGTTTCTACCACCCATTCAAAATTATCCTGTCCAACGCTGGTTACTTCTGCATCCGGCGCGGGGTTACAAAAATCAATAGCATATGGTATACCGTCACGTACGGCAAATTCTACCGTGTTAAAATCATATCCCAGGTACTGGTTCAACTTTAAAACATAATCTGTAATGGTGTCCAGCATCTTTTTCTCAGCCGGTGCTTTGCCGTGCTCGTAACGCAGATGGTGCGGGTTACGGGGTTCGTACTGCATAATACGTACATGCTTACCACCTATGCAATAGCAGCGGAAATAGTCATCAAATATGATCTCCTCCTGCAGCAGCATTACCAGTTGTTTGGTTTGGGCAAATTTTTCCCAAAGATCTTCTTTATCGCTTATCTTATATACGTCGCGCCAGCCTCCACCATCAAATGGTTTCATGTAAGCGGGAAATCCAACATAATCAAATATAGCATCCCAATCTAAAGGAAAAGCCAGGTTGCGAAAAGAACGGTCAGTTGTGCCATCGGGATGATCCTTTGAAGGCAACAACACAGTTTTGGGCACCGGCACACCCAACTTAACTGCAAGCGCGTTATTAAAAAACTTCTCATCGGCGCTCCACCAAAAAGGGTTGTTAATAACCGCAGTGCCGCTTATTGCAGCGTTTTTTAAAGAAGCCCGGTAAAAAGGTACATCCTGCGAAATACGGTCCACAATAACCGAGTAGCCCAGTGACTCACCCTGTATCATTTTGTCAATACGAACAAACTCTGCCGAAATGTTTTTTTCCGCCTTCTCGTTAATTCTATCTACAAAAGCCTGCGGAAAGGAGTTCTCCTGCCCAAACAATATGCCTATTTTTTTCATGGTAGTATGGTTAAGTAGTTGTCGTTGTTCGTTCGTAATATTTTAACTCTCAATTATTTTATGGTTGATAAATAGTGTGGAAACATCTCCTTCCAGATTGGCCAATCGTGCATAGCAAACGGTCGAATGTCCAACCAATGATTAATGTTCTTTTCGCGCAGAATGTTTGACATATTGATGTTGTAATCTTTACAGATATCATAGTCTGATGTACCGAGAATGATATTCATGCGCCACAGCCACTCGTTATTGCTCCCTGGGACAAAATCTACCGGATTGTTATAGTATACATTCTCGTCATGGTAGCCATCCGTAAACATTTTAATGTCAAATGCGCCACCCATGGTGAACAGGTGCGCTACTTTTTCCGGGTGCTTAAAGGCAAAGTTTGCCGCATGATAACCGCCAAAGCTGCATCCTGCTACAGCTACCCTGCCAACACCTGTTTCATGCTGCGCCCAGGGGATCAGCTCATCGGTAAGCATTTTATCATACCACGCGTAATTGCGGGCGCGGTCTGCCGGATGGATGCCTTTATCATACCAGCTGCGGTCATCAATGGTATCGGGGCAATATATTTTCACCAGCCCCTCGTTAATAAACCAGGCAACGCTGTCTATCAGGCCCTGATCTTTGTTCTGATAAAAACGGCCTTTGGTAGTAGGAAAGAGGATCAAAGGATAACCCCGGTCGCCAAATACCAGCATTTCCATATCCAGATTTAAATTAGGTGAATGCCAGCGGTGATATTGCTCTGTCAAAGTATTTCTATTAAGATGGTAAGATAGCAGGATAGTGAGTAAATGTCAATATCATGCCAAATAATTGTGCCTTCACATTTTAATGAAAAGTACGCTTACCTTTGTGCCCCTTAATTGTTAAACTATATGTACCTATACAGTACAACTACTAAAATGACTATTACCACACAGGAATTAATAATAAACTCTGACGTACTCGGGCGCGATGTCACCTGCACCCTGTTGCTGCCATCTGACGAGGGTGTAATGGAGCCTATGCACCTGTTATTATTAAACGACGGGCAGGAACTGGGCAACTTAAAACTGGTGGACACCATGGAAAACCTGTATGAGCGCAATTGTTTACGTCCGGTACTTGTGGTTGCTATACATGCAGGTGAAGATCGCCTGCAGGAATACGGCATAGCAGGTAGACCAGATTATAAAAACCGCGGCGATAAGGCCGACCTGTACACTCAATTTGTTGTTAACGAACTTTTGCCGGGGATATACCAGGAGACCGGCATAGAACATTTTGAAAGCACCGCTTTCGCGGGATGCTCCCTCGGCGGGTTAACCGCGTTTGACGTTGCCTGGAATAACCCGGATCTTTTTGATAAAGTAGGTGCTTTTTCTGCGTCCTTCTGGTGGCGGAGTAAGGACCTGGCAAAAGGTTATACTGCTGACGACCGTTTGATGCACAGCGTTATTAAAGCTACTGAGGGCAAACCTGAATTAAAGTTCTGGCTGCAAACGGGTACCAGAGACGAAACTGCCGACCGGAACAAAAACGGCATTATTGATTCGATAGATGATACTATTGACATTATTATAGAGCTCGAAAAAAAAGGTTATACCCGGCCTGCAGACATACAGTACCTGGAAGTAGTAGGCGGTAAACACGATACAGAAACCTGGGGAAAAGCTATGCCGAAGTTCCTGTGCTGGGCGTTTGGAAAATAGATAGACATAAGCGGGAAATTATCTTTTCTGCTTTAAAATGTTTTCTTTGTCTGTTCGTCTTTAAGCTTACATGTACAACCTAATTCTTCCTCTTCACTCGCTTGTCCGCTGGCTGGTGCTGGCTAGTTTGCTTTTTGCTATTTACCGTTCTTATTATGGCTGGCTTGGCAAAAAAAAGTACTCCCGCTTTGAAGATAAGGTGAGGCATACAACAGCAACCATTTCCCATATACAATTTGTTGTTGGCCTGTGGCTGTATGTGGTTAGCCCTATTACCACTTATTTTATACACAACTTCGGCACGGCAGTTCGGATGCGCGATGTACGATTTTTTGGTATGGAGCATGTCACCATGATGTTTATTGCCATTACACTCATCACTATAGGCTCATCTAAAGCTAAACGTAAGGCTAAAGATCTTGAAAAGTTTCGCACGCAGGCCATTTGGTTCAGCATCGGATTATTAGTAATCCTGAGCTCTATTCCCTGGGCTTTTTCACCATTGGTACACAGGCCATGGTTTAGAGGGTTTTAATGGAAAACCGGCTTAAATCTACAAAAGCTGATATAACCGCAAGGTAGCGGATACATTAAGTTGGAATTAACTCTCCATCAAACAATTGTAAAAACCAGTTGGCGTTTTTTAATCCCAGTTAATAACCGTACCTTTGCGCAAAATTTAGAGTCCGCATTTTATGCAAAAAATAAGAAATATTGCGATCATCGCACACGTTGACCACGGTAAAACCACTTTGGTTGACAAAATTTTACACAGCTGCGAGATCTTTCGCGATGGCCAGGAAACTGGTGAATTGATACTTGACAACAACGACCTTGAACGTGAGCGTGGTATCACTATCGTATCTAAAAACGTATCAGTTAAGTACAAAGACGTTAAGATCAACATTATTGATACCCCTGGTCACGCCGACTTTGGCGGTGAGGTTGAGCGTGTGTTAAAAATGGCGGATGGCGTACTATTACTTTGCGATGCATTTGAAGGCGCTATGCCTCAAACCCGCTTTGTTACCCAAAAAGCTCTGGCACTTGGCTTGAAACCTATTGTGGTTGTAAACAAAGTAGATAAAGAAAACTGCCGCCCTGAAGAAGTTTACGAACAGATATTTGAACTTTTCTTCAACCTTGAAGCTACCGAAGAGCAGCTGGATTTCCCGGTTATCTACGGTTCGTCTAAACAAGGCTGGATGAGCACCGATTATAAAAAACCAACGGAAGATATTTTCCCGTTGATGGATGCAATTTTAGCGAACATCCCACCAGCGCCTATCAATGAAGGTACTTTGCAAATGCAGATCACCTCGTTAGATTATTCATCTTTCGTAGGTCGTATCGCAATTGGCCGTGTTGCCCGCGGTGTTATCAAAGAAAACCAGCCGGTATCTTTAGTAAAACGCGATGGAACTATCCAAAAATCACGTATTAAAGAACTTTACACTTTCGAAGGCTTGGGTAAAGTTAAAGCTACATCGGTAAGTGCCGGTGATATTTGCGCTGTTGTAGGTATAGATGGCTTTGACATTGGTGATACCATTGCTGATTTTGAAAACCCTGAGCAATTAGAGGTAATTAAAATTGACGAGCCTACCATGAACATGCTCTTCACTATCAACACCTCACCTTTCTTTGGTAAAGAGGGCAAGTTTGTAACATCACGCCACCTGCGCGATCGTTTGTACAAAGAGATGGAGAAGAACCTGGCACTGAAGATAGTTGAGACCGAATCTCCTGATTCTTACCTGGTGTACGGTCGCGGTATTCTTCACTTGTCAGTATTGATCGAGACCATGCGTCGCGAAGGATACGAGTTACAGGTTGGCCAGCCGCAGGTTATCATCAAAGAAATAAATGGTGTAAAATGCGAGCCGGTTGAAACACTGATTGTTGACGTACCGGGCGATGTTGCAGGTAAGGTTATTGAGCTGGTTACACAGCGTAAAGGCGACCTGCTTGTAATGGAACCAAAAGGCGATTTACAGCACTTAGAGTTTGATATCCCTGCACGTGGTATTATCGGTTTACGTAACAACGTACTTACTGCCACTGGTGGCGAGGCAATTATGGCTCACCGCTTTAAAGCATATGAGCCTTGGAAAGGCCAGATCCCGGGCCGCTTAAATGGTGTACTGGTTTCTATGGATACCGGCAAAACCACTGCTTTTGCAATTGACAAATTACAGGATCGCGGCCGTTTCTTTATCGATCCGGGTGTAGATATCTACGAAGGACAGGTACTTGGCGAGCATATTCGTGATAACGATTTGGTTATCAACCTTACTAAAGGCAAGCAGTTAACCAACATGCGCGCATCAGGTAGCGATACCAACGTACGTATAGCACCTGCTATCAAATTCTCGCTTGAAGAATCAATGGAGTACATCCAGGCAGATGAATACATTGAGGTAACCCCGCAAAGCATCCGTATGCGTAAGATATACCTTAACGAGAACGAGCGTAAAATAAACGCTAAAAAGTTCCAGAGCCAGTAATTGGATCTTACTTAAATATAAAAGGCATTCGTTTTACGGATGCCTTTTTTGTACCCGGTGTTTGCAAAACCACCCAGCCTCTGTACACTAATCAATGCCCCCTAATTACTATCTTTGCCAGCTACCATGCGCATACCAAGCATTCCCGGTTTTGATCAGCAAGCTTTAGAAAAGTATTTTAAGAATACAGGTTGGCTGCTGATTGCCAGGGTGGGCAGCATGGTGGTCAAGTTTCTAATCAACAGCGTGTTGCTGTCCAGGTATTTAAGTACTGAACAGTTTGGCATCTTAAATTACCCTATGGCTATTGTAACCTTTACAATGGCTATTGCCGCCCTTGGACTCGACGGTTTCATCACCCGCGAACTGCTGAACCATCCTGAACGTAAAAACACCCTGTTAGGCACAGCTTTTTGGATGCGGCTTACAGCCGGTATATTAACCCTGCCGCTGGTGTATGTTGTTTACCTACTGCTATCCTTAGCTAAGCCGCTGGAAACTCCGCTTACCTATGTATTAATAGTTGCCTGTTCCTCGGCAGTGCAGTCCGTAAACATTGTCGACAGCTTTTTCCAGTCCCGGGTGCAGGGAAAAAACATTATGTATGTGCAGGTATCCGGAAATATTATTTCCGCTTTAATCAAGCTTGTGTTCATCGTACTTAAGCTGTCACTGATCTGGTTTATCTGGTCGCTGTTGTTTGATACCGCATTATTGGCATTAGGCTACCTGGTGCTATATAAAAGAAATGGCAACAGCATCAGCGAATGGCGATACGATAAGCGCATCACGGGCTACTTGCTTAAACATTCGTGGCCGCTCGCATTCTCGGCCATCCTGGTAACTATATACATGAAAATAGACCAGGTAATGATACCCATGTTTACCAAAGCGAGTGAACTAGGCGTTTATGTAAACGCCGCTGCTTTAAGTGAGAACTGGTACTTTATTCCGGTGGCAATAGTATCTTCTGTGTTCCCTGCCCTGATACATGCCCGCAAAACAGATCCGGAGCGCTATCATAAACGCCTCCAGAACATGTATGATCTGATGATTGTACTTAGCGTAGGCATAGCACTGGTAATGAGTCTGGGTTCTAACCTGATCTTCCACCTGCTGTATAAGCCGGCTTATTGGCCCGGAGCGCCTGTGCTATCAGTACATGTATGGGCTGGTGTATTCGTTTTCCTGGGAAGCGCAAGCGGGCAATATTTAATTGCCGAAGGTTATTTTAAACTTTCTATGCTTCGCACCGGTATCGGGGCTGTGGTTAATATCGTATTAAATATCTTTCTTATACCCGCATATGGCATTATTGGCGCAGCTTACGCTACGCTTATAGCTTATGGTGTGGCTACGTTTTTTATTATACTTATCCCAAAAACAAGGCAGCAGGGAGTAATGATGTTACGATCATTATTTTTAATTTCACTTTTTCAAAAACTAACAAACCGTTGAGCACATTTTCGTCATTAATAAAAGTACTGTCCAAGCCGTCGCATTTGCGTTCGTTGCTATCATTTGGTAACAAGGGCTACCTGGCTCAGATAGGCTGGTTCAAAGCTTTCGACAGCAAATCTCCGGTAGATGGGGAAGGCCGTCCTATTCCATGGGTAACTTACTCCTTCATCGATTTTATAGAAGGCAGGCTAAACAAGAAGCTATCGGTTTTTGAATTTGGCTCTGGCAACTCCACTTACTTTTATGCGCGGCTTGCCGGCGACGTTGTTTCGGTAGAGCACGACAAAGAATGGTACAACAAGATAAAAAACTCACCAAAGCGAACCAAAAATTCGGAGATCATCTTTTCAGCGTTGCAAAAAGATGGTGAGTATTGCCGCATGCCCTTAACGCTTAATAAAAAATTTGACATTATTATAGTTGATGGTCGCGATAGGGTAAATTGCTGTAAGCAATCGCTGGCGGCACTTAACCCCGATGGTGTAGTGGTACTGGACGACTCGGAACGCAGTATTTATAAAGAAGGCGGTGATTTCTTAAGAGCGGCCGGCTACCGGGAACTCTCCTTCAGCGGTATTTCGCCTGGTTTGTTCTATCGTAAATCCACATCCATATTCTACAAAGCTGAAAACTGCCTTGATATATAATTATGGCTGATGACAAATTAAGCGGTAACGTAAAAACCGCATACGACGAATTCTATCAAAAACATGACGAAGCCTGGCGCATGCTGGGTGCCAAATACAAGGCTCAGCATATTATTGAGGTTTGTGCTGGTAAAACGTTTAAAAAGGTGCTGGAAGTTGGTGCAGGTGACGGCAGTATACTAAAATATCTTGCCGACGCAAACTTTGCCCCGGAGTACCATGCTGTAGAAATATCAGCAAGCGGTGTAGCGCATATACAAGCAAGAGATATAAAAGGGCTTGCATCCGTACAGGAATTTGATGGTTATCATCTCCCGTTTGAAGATGACAGTTTTGATCTCATCATCCTCTCCCATGTATTAGAACACGTAGAACACGAGCGCCTGCTACTAAGGGAGCTTAAACGCGTGGCTAAAAACTTCGTTATAGAAATTCCGCTGGATTATAAACCTGGTGTAGATAAGCGTATAAACCATTTCCTGGCTTATGGGCACATTAATGTATATACACCAACCTCACTGCGGTACCTGCTTAAAACAGAAGGGTACGAAGTGGAAAAAGATCTTACTTCGATGATTGAACCGGAGGTAACTAAGTTTAATACTTACATCAACCAAAAGAAATCAAAAAGCCTTGTAACCGACCTCAAAATTGCTGCGGAATTTGCAGTGAAAGGCACCCTGAGTAAGCTTGGCGGCGAAAAAGCTACCGAGCGTTACGCCAATGCCTACACAGTGCTTTGCAGCAAAACAGGTAAACAGGCAAATATATTTTAGTTCGAACTATCCACATCTTTGTTAATTGTCGACCCTTGCCCCTATAGCGCTATTTGTTTACAACCGCCCGGAACACACCCGGCGGACAATAAGCTATTTACAAAAAAACCTGTTGGCAGATGAATCCCGGTTGTTCATTTTCTGCGACGGGCCAAAGACAGATGCAGATAACGCCAGCGTACAGCAGGTACGTGAAATTGCTGCCCAAACTACCGGGTTTAAATCTGTTAAAGTAATAGAGCGGCCGCAAAACCTTGGGCTGGCAAATTCTATCATCAGCGGAGTAACACACTTGGTAAATGATTATGGCAAAGTAATAGTGTATGAAGACGACCTGCTTTCCTCACCATATACGCTGCAGTTCTTTAACGATGCGCTTGATCGTTATGTAAATGAAGACAAGGTGATGCACATTGGCGCATATATGTTTAACCTTCCGGATAAAACCCTGCCTGAGACCTTTTTCTTTCGTGCTGCATTTAGCTGGGGCTGGGCCACCTGGAAACGCGCCTGGGACAACTTTGAACCGGATGTAGATAAACTGATGCGGCAGTTTGATAAAGAAAAGATCAACCAGTTTTCTATTGAGCACAGTATGAACTTCTGGAGACAAATGGAAGATTTTAAAGCAGGCAAAAACAACTCGTGGGCTATACGGTGGTATGCTTCCGTGTTTTTAAAAGGCGGGCTTACCCTAAATCCTTCACATTCGCTGGTGCACAACATCGGGCACGATGGCAGCGGCACACATTCCAACATAGAAAGTACCTACACGGTACAAATAGCTAAGCAGCCCGTTAAATATTTTCCGGATATTATTCAGGAAAATATACCGGCTTATAACGCTATCAAATACTTTCTTAAGAACCGAAAGGGTTCTTTACTGCAGCGCGGTATACGCCTTTTACAACAACTCAGAAGCAAATACATCAAAAAAAATTGAGCAAATGTTAAATACGTGAGCTTTGTTAACAAATAGTGTTAACCCTGTAATCCTATAGACATTATATTTGTAATATTATTAAACCAGTTATAAACCTAACGTTCTTTATGATTTAATAATAAGATCAGTAAAAAGCATAAAAGAGAAGACCTCCCGGTTTTCTCTTTTTTTGTTTAAAAACATGAAGGCACATTTGGTGTTATAACTAAAATACCAAACCTATGATTGACGAAAAAGACACCGCTCCTGCAGAAAAAGACGGTAAATACGAGTTTATGATACACTATTCCGGTCGCGAGTTGTCGTGCACCGTAGTAAAGGAACAAGACAAGTTTAACGTTTGTATAGACGACAACATCACCGCCGAGCTTACCTTACAGCAAGACGGCACATTGGTGCAAACCGCTGGTAACGACCTTCCGGACTCAGCCGTAGATTACATTAAAAAAAGGATTCTGGGCTAACAGCCCGATCATATTCACACCTTAATCTTGCAGCCTGCGCGCGCAGGATTAAGGTGTTATTCATTTCATCCCACACTTATTTGCCAGTACTTTGACTACCGTAAACAACTTTAACCAAACGCTCCGCATTCTACTGCTCTTTGTATTGGTTTTTGGGATACTGTACTTGGGGGCGCCGGTATTTATACCGCTAACATTTGGTGCCATACTGGCTATGCTGCTGCTGCCTGTTTGCCATTGGCTGCAGCGCCGGGGTGTTAATAATGGTATAGCCTCTCTTTTAAGTGTTATCTGCCTGCTTTTGCTGATCAGCGGCGTGATTTTCCTGCTGGAAACACAGTTGAGTGACCTGTTGCAGGACCTCTCTAAAATTGAGAAACGGGTTGCATCTCTTATTGAAGGGGTAAAAAGCTACATTCAAAACAGCTTCGGCATATCCAAAGCCGAGCAGCAAAAGATGATAAAAGAGCAGCAGGGTGGCGGTATGGAACGTGTAACCGGGCTTATTACTACCCTTGTAGGTTCATTCGCCGGTATACTGATCGATGCGATACTGGTGCTGGTTTATACCTTTTTGTTCATTTACTTCCGTGCTCATTTTAAAGCGTTTATACTGCGCCTGCTAAGCCGCAGTAACCGCGAAACCGCAAAAGATGTACTGCAAAATGCAAGCTCGGTTACACAAAGTTACCTTGGCGGCTTGGGCCTCATGATTGTGATGTTGTGGGTAATGTACGGCATCGGCTTTTCTATTGTTGGCGTGAAGAATGCCATTTTCTTTGCTATTTTATGCGGTATACTGGAGCTGGTTCCGTTTGCCGGTAACGTTACAGGCACATCCATTACGGTGTTAATGTCACTTGCACAGGGTGGCGATTCCGGCACTATTGCTGGCATTCTCATCACCTATGGGTGCGTACAGCTGTTGCAGACCTATATACTGGAACCGTTAGTGGTGGGCGACAGGCTCAACATTAATCCCGTCTTTACCATTCTCATAATTGTCGTCGGCGAGGAAGTTTGGGGGATAGCCGGCATGGTGGTAGCCGTGCCTTTATTGGGCATCTTCAAGATCGTTTGCGACAACTGCGAGCCATTAAATGATATTGGTTTCCTGATTGGTCCGCCGCGGGAGAAAAAAAGCGATGAGGGGAACTTTCTTACCAGATTGTTTAAAAAGAGCAGCTAAAAGCCTGTATTTTTGACATGATGTTTGATGAATTTCTATCGTACATGAAAACCCATGCCGAGCTTTCTGAAAGTGAGCTGGAGCTTTTGTATTCCCGTGCAACGGAACGCATTGTGCGTAAAAAGGAAATCATCCTGGGTAAAGGCGAGATCTGCCGCTATAAGATACTTGTAATTAAAGGGCTACTGCGTACCTATCGCACCAAAGAGGACGGTACGGAATACATCATACAGTTTTCACCCGAGAACCACTGGACCACCGATCCGGAAAGCTATGAAAACCGAACGCCATCAAACTATATTGTAGATGCGCTGGAAGACAGCCGTATTTTGCTGTGGACCAAAAAGGATTTTGACGAGTTTTTATCTGTAATGCCAGAGCTCAAGCTCTTTTCAGAAAAAGTTAAATCGGCCAGCCTTAGTATCAGCAGGCAGCGTATCTTCAGTGCCATCAGTTCATCTGCCGAAGAAAAATACGACGAATTCATCAGTACCCACCCCGGCGTATTTGCACGCGTACCTCTCCATATGGTAGCAAGTTACCTTGGTTTATCGCGCGAAACCTTAAGCCGCGTCCGCAACGCGCAAGTTAAACGGTAATTTAAAACGGTGACAAATGTCCTCGCTATAGCACCTGCCATAGCGCACCTTTGCATGGTAATTTATCTGTTAAACTAAAAACATTAAACATGCGAGTATTTGTAACCGGCGCTTCGGGCTTTGTAGGCTCAGCCGTTGTTCAGGAACTTATAGCGGCAGGGCACCAGGTACTTGGCCTTGCCCGTTCAGATGCCTCTGCACAGGCGCTTATTGCAGCGGGCGCAGATGCGCACCGGGGAGACATCGATGACCTGGAAAGCCTAAAACAAGGGGCAGCACAATGCGATGGCGTTATCCACACCGCTTTCAATCACGATTTTTCTAAGTACAAGGCCAATTGCGAGGCCGACCGCCACATCATCATTGCCATGGGCTCGGTATTAGAGGGTTCACAACGCCCACTTATTGTTACATCAGGTACCGCTTTAGTAGCAGGCAACGGTATTGCTACGGAAGACAGCAAGCCGGCGGTTACTTCTGACATCATCCCGCGCCTTGCTTCTGATGAAGCTGCCGCGGTAGTAGCGGCACGCGGCGTAAACGTATCAGTAGTGCGCTTGTCGCCATCTGTACACGGCGATGGCGACCACGGATTTGTACCTACGCTTATTAATATTGCCAGGGAAAAAGGTATTGTAGCCTATGTTAACGAGGGCGCTAACCGCTGGCCGGCTGTGCACCGCCTTGATGCTGCCCGTTTATACCGGCTGGCGCTGGAAAAAGGCGCTGCCAATGCAATATATCATGGTGCTGCTGAAGAAGGTGTACCCATGCGTGAAATAGCGGAGGTTATAAGCAAACACCTTAACGTGCCTGCGGTATCGCAAACACCCGAAGAAGCCGCGGCGCATTTCGACTGGATAGCACACTTTGTTGCTATTGACAACCCTACTTCGTTCCAGAAAACAAAACATACATTGGGTTGGGAGCCTACCCATGTATCATTGTTAGAAGACTTGGAAAACGGAACGTATTTTCAAAGTTAATCGTTCGGGAACACTCATCATCCTATAAACCCGGGCTGCATTGCGGCAACCCGGGTTTATTATTTAAGGCCGTTAACGGTATACGGCCCAATGTACATTTAGGATGTTTACAAACAGACACGATAAACGTGCGTTACCCCTTATATGACTAAAGCAGACGTATGCAGGGGCCGGGCAAGTAAGGTGTTGATAATGGCTCTGTTCATTTTTTGGTGCCCTGCGGTTTATGCCCAATTCAACGATTCCACCTACTATCACGCTATTCTGGCTTCTACAGGTTCTATCAACAAAACCAATAACGACAGAGCCTACCTGCTTAATAATTCCTTTGGTTTCGGCGTAAAAAAGAAAAGCATCGTCTTAAACTCAAGCAGCACCTGGATTTATGGCAAACAAAACAGGGAGCTTACCAACAACGATTTCTCTTCGTCCTTAAACTTCGACCTGTACAAAACCTTTCCGCATTTCTACTACTGGGGGCTGGTTAACTATAATACAAGCTACTCGTTAGGCATTAACAACCAGTTTTTAGCAGGGGCAGGTATTGCCTATAAGATTATAGACAAGAAAGACCTCTATCTTAACCTAAGCGACGGTATCCTGTACGATAAAAGCAATTTGCTTGCAGACCTGATCTACCACACTTACCGCAATTCGCTCCGGCTGCAGTTTCACCTACAGCTTAAAGACTTGCTCACCTTTGATGAAAGCAGTTTCCTGCAAAGCTCACTGTCCAATGGCGACGATTACATCATACGGTCCACCACTACGCTGGGCATTAAGCTGCGTAAATGGATAAGCCTGACCACATCGCTCAACTATAATAAAATGAACATTACGCGGAGTGATAACCTCAACTTCACCTACGGGCTCACACTGGACAAGTATTTCTAGGGGTTTACCTGCCAAATACTTTACTGAACATAGCTGCTCCGTAAAAGTATGTTCATAAAAAAAGCCGGCTGGTAGGCCGGCTTACAAATATCATATTGTTTTTACTTCTTTAATCCTATCTCCCTCAGGCGCTCGTCAAGGTATTCGCCGGCAGTAATATCTTCGTACATTTTTGGGTGGTTGGCATCAATTGTCGACGGTAGGCAGGTAAGGTCCATACCTGATTTTGGGTGCAGGAAAAACGGAACAGAAAATCTCGAATTCTTCATCTGCTCGCGTGGCGGGTTCACCACCCTGTGCGTGGTAGATTTTAGCTTGTTGTTAGTGAGCCTTTGCAGCATATCGCCAACGTTCACTACCAAGTCCTCGCCAAAGGCAGTAACCGGAAACCAGGTATTATCGCGGGTAAGCAGCTCCAGCCCGTCGGCACTTGCACCTATCAATAAGGTTATGAGGTTTATATCCTCGTGCGCTCCGGCGCGTACGGCATCATCGGGCAGGCTATCCGGATCTGTTATTGGGAAGTAGTGCAGCGTACGCAATATCGAGTTGCCGTGCTCCACCTTATCATCAAAGTAATTCTCGCTTAAACCCAGGTACACCGCAATAGCACGCAACAGGTGCTTGCCTGCTGCTTCCAGCTTTTTATAAACCTCTTCGGTAATCGTATTAAAATCAGGTAATTCTTTCACCTGCATATTATCCGGGTAGCTTGCCTTTTCAGGAGCATCATCGGGCAAAAACTGGCCTATCTGCCAAAACTCTTTCAAATCAGGCACTTTAAAGCCCTTAGCGGTCTCTTTGTTTTTACCGGTATAGCCGCGCTGTCCTGCCAGTTCTGGTACTTCATACTGCAATTTAGTTTCCTCGGGTAAGGCAAATAACGCTTTAACCTGCTCGTACAATTTATCGATCAGCTCTTTGCTTAAGCCATGGTTGGTGATGGTAACAAAGCCGGTTTCATTAAAGGCTTTGCCAATAGCATCAGAAAATTGTTTCTTTTCTTCGGCAGAGCCGTTGATGTAGGTGTTCAGATCAAGGCGCGGAATGTTTACAGTACTCATGATATCAGATTTATGCTTGCAAAAATATTCAATTTAAATACGGATGACAGGGAAATATCTTAAAATTTACCCGGTGTTTGTTTCTTCCTGATAATAAGGCCGAAAACTATTTATTGTTTAAACGTTTTAAGGTTAGTTAAGTCCTAATGTTGTAAACCTTCTATTATCGAGATACTATTATGAAATACTTAAATAAATTACTGGGACTTGGCATTGTAGCGTTAGCGCTCTCTTCCTGCTCGCCTGCGGTTACCATGGCGCAGGACGATGAATACCAAACCCAAAATAACGGATATATATCTAACCAGGAATTTTACGATGAGCTATCGCCCTACGGCACATGGGTTAATGATGCCAGGTATGGCGATGTTTGGGTACCTGATGTAGACCAGGACTTTCGGCCGTATGCAACAAACGGGCATTGGGTGTATACCGAATATGGTAACACCTGGGTGTCTGACTATGACTGGGGCTGGGCAGCGTTCCACTACGGCCGCTGGACCTATGACGACTATTACGGCTGGGAATGGATACCGGGTAACGAATGGGCACCTGCCTGGGTAGACTGGCGCGAAAGCGAGGGCTACTATGGATGGGCACCGCTTACACCACAGGTAAGCTTTGATCTGGCTTATAGCAGTAACTATTATATACCAGACAATTACTGGTCGTTTGCACCGTACGCGTACATTAACTCCCCTAACGTATACAACTACTGTGTGCCTTATACCAGGGTACGTACCATATACGCACGCTCCAGCTATATACATGACACCTACAGGTACAATAACCGTCAGTTCTTTAGCGGGCCGCGCCGTGAGGATATACAACGCCGCACCAACAGGCCGGTACGTATGTACAATGTAACCAACGTTAACCGCCCTGGCAGTACTGTTATTAACAACAATTCGGTTAATTTTTACCGGCCTAACATCCGCACCAACGGCAATGCACGCCCAACACGAGTAGTGGACGGAGCAGCTTACCGCCAGCAGAATCCGGGTCAGCGTATTGGCCGGAACGACGGCCGCTTCGGAGCCGTAACACAGGGCCAGAACGCACAAAGGCTGGCAAACGACGCACGGTCTAACAACCCGGACAGCAGGTATGTCAGGATCAATAATGATCGCAGGGGAATGGCTAGCCCGGGCAACATAAACCGCCCCGGCATGAACAACGGTAACGGCCAGCAAGGGGGCACATACCGCAACAGCCGCCCGGGCGACAATACGAACAACCAGCAAACAGACCAGCAGCGCCAACAGCAACAACAGGCTCGTGAGCAACAGCGCCAACAATGGCAGCAGCAACGCCAGCAACAAGGCGGCCAGCTTACAGATGAACAGCGCCAGCAGCAGCAACAGCAAACACAACAATGGCGGCAGCAGCGCGAACAACAACGCCAGCAGCAGGGCCAGCAGGGACAGCCAGGCCAACAAACCGACCAGCAGCGCCAGCAACAGCAACAAGCGCGCGAGCAGCAGCGCCAGCAATGGCAGCAACAACGCCAGCAACAGGGTGGACAGGTAACGGACGAACAACGCCAGCAGCAACAACAGCAAAGGCAACAATGGCAGCAGCAGCGCCAACAACAACGCCAGCAGCAGGGGCAGCAAGGCCAGCAACAGGATCAACAACGCCAGCAAATGCAGCAACAACGCGAACAGCAAAGGCAGCAGATGCAACAACAGCGCGACCAAATGCAACAGCAGCAGGTACAACGCCAGCAGCAAGACCAAGCCCGCCAGCAACAACAGGAACAGCAAAGGCAGCAGATGCAACAACAGCGCGAGCAGCAAAGGCAGCAACAAGAGCAGCAACGCCAGCAGATGCAACAACAGCGTGACCAGCAACGCCAGCAGCAGGAGCAACAAAGGCAACAACAAGATCAACAACGCCAGCAGCAAGAGCAACAGCGTCAACAACAGGATCAGCAGCGCCAGCAACAAGAGCAGCAGAGGCAACAGCAGCAAGAGCAACAGCGCCAGCAACAGGAGCAGCAGCGCCAGCAACAACAACAGTCGCAAGGCCAGCGCCCGGGTCGTCCCGGCAGGCCGTAACTCGAGCAATATAATATCAAACGGACGCCATTATCGGGCGTCCGTTTTTTGTTTCCAGCAGATTGATTTTACACCTGTAACTTACCCTATTGGTTGCAAATTTATTTTCATTTAGCGTTGTGAAATGGTGTGGTTTTTAAAGCATCCTGTATAGATTATCGGCCAAAAACAAGCATATTGATGCTGTTTACACAGTTTTTCGGTTACCGCTAACAAGTGTTCATAAAGCGTTCAAAATACGTTCGAAACAAAAAAAGCTGAACACTTTTGAACAAAATCGGACTGCTGGTCATTCCTGATAACCCATTTTAAAGCCGCGCAGCACCACTTATTTTGGTTAAGCTCTAACTTGAGTTTGCACTTTGTAAAAGCTTGCGGGAGTAAGTTTTTCTTAATTAATTTAACTCCAAATTAATTATGGCATGGTGGTTGCATAACAATCATCAAACAACATAAACTACCATGGAAACTACAGAAAAATCAGTTGAAGTACTAAATGACCTTATAGAGATTAATAATGACCGTGTAGATGGCTTTACCCGCGCGTCTAAAGACCTGGGTGAAGGCGATGCCGATCTGAAAACCGTATTTGAAAGCTTTGCAGGTGATAGCCGCCGTTTTGTACAGGAGCTTAGCCAGGCAGTTGGCCAAATTGGTGGCGAACTGGAAACCGGTAACTCAGTAACTGGTACAATCCACCGTACCTGGTTGGACGTGAAAGCTACTTTCAGCGGCCATGATCGTAAATCAATTCTTGAAGAATGCGAACGCGGCGAGGATGCTATCAAAAAAGCATACCGTGATGCATTAACAGAAAACAACGGCTTACTACCAGAGCACAGCCACTTGCTTGCACAACAGCAACAATTGATTAACGAAGGTCATGATACCATTAAGGCACTTCGCGACGCACAGGTATAATCAGCTCTGATCTAATAAATAAAAGCCGCTCCTAATACGGAGCGGCTTTTTTATTTATTAGAATTGAAGTTTATGAAACTACTGCGCCGCTTTTATCGTTATATTTGTAATCATTATAAATAACTACTACCAAATACCCATACTGTGATCATACTGATTTTTTTCCTTTGCCACTGGTTCTTCTCGTTGTTCTTTCAAACATTTTTCCTGCACAGGTATGCCTCGCATAAAATGTTCACTACTAATAAGTTCTTCGAGCGCACCTTTTATGTAATGACTTATGTTTTCCAGGGGTCCTCATTTTTGAACCCACGTGCCTATGCAATTATGCACAGAGAGCACCACGCTTATAGTGACACCGAAAAAGACCCGCACTCACCGCATTTTTTTAAGGATGTTTTCCAGATGATGTGGTATACAGCAATCAGCTACAAAATGCATGAAAAAAGACTGAAAGACCCTGAGGAACGCTTCAAAGGAAATTATCCGGAATGGAAATTTCTGGACTATGTAGGATCTTCGGTTATATCACGTTTAATATTCGGTGGTTTGTACATCGCCTTTTACGTCCAATTTGCTACTGAATGGTGGATGTTCCTTTTGCTGCCTATCCATTTATTGATGGGTCCAATTCACGGAGCGGTTGTAAACTGGTGTGGTCACAAGTATGGCTATGCAAACTTTGATAATAACGACAAATCAAAAAACACAACACCTTTTGACTTTTTAATGCTCGGCGAGTTGTTCCAGAATAATCACCATAAGCGCCCGAACAACGCAAACTTCGGTGCTAAATGGTTCGAGATAGACCCGGTATATCCAGTAATGAAAATGATGCACTGGATGCGGATCATACGCCTGCGAAAAGCTTACGTCTCCTAGAAATCAGGATGCAAAATATTTTAAAGCCGTCATGTTAATTCATGCCGGCTTTTTTGTTAATGGGCTGCCTCTTAATTCTAAATACTATATTTGCCCCTCTAAATTTCTACAGATGAAAGTATCCATATTGGCGCAGAATTTAAGCGGCTCAGAGATCATAAAGATAGCAGGCGAGATAAACGAACTCAAAAAACAGGGCCAGAACATTGCTAACCTAACTATAGGTGATTTTGACTCCAATATCTACCCTATTCCTGCCGAACTAAAGGATGGTATTGTTAATGCCTATAATCAAAACCAAACCAACTACCCTCCTGCAGATGGCATCTTGAACCTGCGCGAAAGCGTTTTCGGCTTTCTAAAAAGCCGTATGTGCCTGGAGTATGCTGCCAACCAAATACTAATCTCAGGTGGTTCAAGGCCACTCATCTATTCGGCATATTTAGCATTGGTTGATCCCGGTGACTGGGTGGTTTTCCCGGCACCATCATGGAACAATAACCACTATTGTGATCTTACCGGCGCCGAACCCATCATTGTAGAAACACGTGCCGAAAACAACTTCATGCCTACCGCAGAAGAGTTAAGGCCGCACTTAAAAGGTGCTACACTGCTCGCACTTTGCTCGCCGTTAAACCCAACGGGTACCATGTTCAGCAGGAAAGACCTGGAGGAAATTTGTGATCTGGTGATTGAAGAAAACAAAAGCCGTTCAGCAGATCAAAAACCATTGTATTTACTGTACGATCAGATATACTCTCAGCTAACGTTTGGTGAGCACGAGCATTACAACCCGGTAACACTCCGCCCGGAACTTAAGGATTATACTGTTTTTGTTGACGGCGGTTCTAAATGCTTTGCAGCTACCGGTGTACGTGTTGGCTGGGGATTTGGCCCTGCAGCTATCATCAATAATATGAAAGCTATTGTAGGTCACATGGGTGCCTGGGCACCTAAAGCCGAACAGGTAGCTATGGCGGAATACCTGAAAGACGAAGCATCAGTAGACACCTATCTGGAGCAGCTAAAGTCCAACATACAGGCGAGCTTAAACACACTGCACCAGGGTTTTCAGCAAATGAAGGCCGAAGGTTTAAACGTTGACTCCATTGAGCCTATGGGTGCCATTTATCTTACCATCAAAGTTGACTGCATCGGTAAAACCACACCGCATGGCACTGTTCTGAACAATTCAGCAGATGTAAACTTCTACCTTATCAAAGAAGCCGGTGCAGCGTTCGTACCGTTTTCAGCTTTTGGTACAGGTGAAGATGTTGCCTGGTTCAGAGCATCTGTGGGTGCAAGTACTCTGCAGGATATTGAGGCTTTATTGCCAAGGGTTAAAGCTGCTTTGCAAAAGCTAAGCTAAGCCTATAATATAAGTACTGTTTCGGTTGTGTAAAGCGAAACACCCGAAACAGTATTTTTACCTAAGTAGCTGTTTACCAAGCTTTACCAAAACGAAGCGAAACAACCCAAAACACTACAAAAACTTTAGCTAAAAAAGGTAAACACTTGATCTTACATGGCTTAAAAATTCTATTGTCTTTAAAGCCCTAAAGCGAAACAAACAGAAGCGAAACAGTCGACCAACCTTCTAAGTCCCTTTACTAAGCCGCGCTGGATATATACTTTATCAAACTCCGCTTTGCAACCGGCAACAAGGTTTGCTCTAGCGGGAAAGTAATGTCGCTGCTTACATGATATAATGCCGGGTTAGGCAGGTGCCTGCGGCGGCGGATCAGGTCAAGCTTTACCGCTTCGGGTGTATGGCTGATGCTCTGCTCGTAAGTTTCTACAAATTGCACATTTATTCCCCTGAATTTATCATCCTTATTCTCAAAAATACTTACCTGGTACTCGTATACGTAATTGGTGGTAAGATTGCCGTTTCGTAAAGAAAAGTAGCCGTGGTAAGGCAGCAATGGCACCACACCCACCGGGTCAATGTTCAGGCGGCTTTCCACAAAATCGTAGATCTCCTTGCCAGTTTGTATCGCCGGGTTAATCTTACCCAACGCGTAGTAGATGATGCTTTCTATTTCTTTCATAGATTCATCATCTTCCACAATCTTCTTATAGGTGAGTTTCACCGCCTCTATATCTGCTTTAGTGAGACGTTGAGGGAACGCCTGCTGCAGGGCCGATTTATTGTTCTTGAAATCTAGTAAGTTGTTGTAGTGAAAAATAAGATCGCTCAGGTTGGGGTATAAGCGGCTCTTATCAAAATGCCGGTTTATTTCTTGCAGGTAATCCAGCAGGATGTATTTCTTATGCTCAAAATCTATCCGGCCCTCTATAAACCAATTTATGCCTAGTGATGCCATACTTAAATCAATTTAGTGATAGCTTAAATTAAATAAAAAACGTCAATTTGCATAATGAGTTACGGAACGCTTTTTTTAATACCTGTACCACTTGCCGATGATGCCGCGGCTAAGTCATTCACGCCCTATCTTGTTAATACGATTAACAGCATTAAAGAGTATATTGTTGAGAACGAAAAAACAGCAAGGCGTTTTTTAAAGGAAGCCGGGCTTAAAACGCCGCAGAGCGAACTGATCATTCACGACTATGGCAAACACCACCGTGAAAGCCCTAACATGGCAGAGCTGTTTAAAGGCCTGCTGGCAGGCACAGATGTGGGCCTGATGAGTGAGGCAGGCTGTCCCGGCATAGCCGACCCTGGCGCCGATATAGTTGCTGAAGCACACCGCAAGGGCATTACCGTAGTACCGCTGGTTGGGCCAAGCTCTATTTTGCTAGCGCTGATGGCATCGGGCTTTAACGGACAAAGCTTTACCTTTCACGGTTATTTGCCCATAAATAAAACTGACCGCAATCAAAAGATCAAAGAGCTGGAAAGCGCTACAGAAAAAGCCAAGCAAACGCAGTTGTTTATTGAGACACCTTTCCGTAACGACAGCATGCTGGATGATGTGCTGAAAACCTGCAAGCCGCAAACAAAATTGTGTATCGCCTGTGATATTACAGCAGCTACCGAATTCATCAAAACAAAAACCATTGCTGCCTGGAAAAAAGAAGTGCCCGACTTACGTAAGCGTCCGGCTATCTTCCTGCTCTTTCATGGATAAATAATTGCATGACCCTACCCGCAAATGCCAGCGTGCTGATAATAGGCGCCGGTCCATCAGGATTGATGATGGCGGCGCAGCTGCTGCGTTATGGCATCATCCCGGTTATTGTTGATGCCAAACAAGGGCCAACCAACCAGTCCAAGGCTTTGGCGGTACAGGCCCGCTCTATGGAAATATACCGGCAAATGGGCCTTGCAGATCGGGTAGTCAGCGAAGGTAAACCAGCCGCAGGAGCAGCTATACACATCTGGGGCAAACCGGCGGCCGAACTATCGCTGAGCAAAGCAGGCGTAGGTTTAACGCCGTTTCCGTATGTGTTTATGTACCCGCAAAGCAAAAACGAACGCGTACTGCTGGACTACCTTACCCTAAACTGTTGCCCAGTATACTGGAACACTACCCTGCAAAGTATTGTGCACAATGCTGATAACACCGAGGTGACTTTGCTGAACAACGGACAAGAACAGATAGTAACCTGCAACTGGCTGATTGGTGCAGATGGCGCGCACAGCATTGTACGTAAGTCTGCCGGTATAACCTTCAATGGCGATACGTACCAGCATAAGTTCTACCTGGCAGATGTTAAACTGGCCGAAGGATTTCAGGACGACTTTGTACATCTTTTTTTGTCATCTAAAGGGTTTGCCGGCTTTTTCCTGATGCCGGAAGCAGGCGAGTACAGGGTAGTTGGCAATATACCGGCAGACCTTAGCGAGCGGGAAAGCCTCCAAATAGATGACGTTCTACCCCACTTACAACAGGTAACCGGATCTCCGGTTAATATTTTGCAAGTAAACTGGTTCACCAGCTACAAACTGCATCACCGCATGGCCGACAAATTCCGCAGCGGTCGGTCCTTTCTTATCGGTGACGCAGCGCACATACACTCCCCTGTTGGCGGACAGGGCATGAACACCGGCCTGCAGGATGCTTACAACCTGGCATGGAAACTGGCAGGGGTATTAAACGGAAAACTGAACGTGAGTATTTTAAACAGCTATGCCGATGAGCGGATGCCTGTGGCCCGGGATCTGCTTAACAGTACAGATCGTGTTTTCAACGTAGTAACGTCGCAAAGTTGGGCAAACAACTTGTTCAAGAAGTATATAGCACCACGAATATTGAAGTTTGTTGGCAGCCACGATAAGCTTAAAACTACCTTTTTCAATCAGGTATCACAATTGGGCATCAACTATCGCGACAGCAAACTTAACATTCACCTGGGTAAGCTTACCAAAATTAAAGCAGGTGACCGCCTCCCATTCCTGGAGATATATGATGAGAAAAAACAAGCCATGACGGATATCCACACGTGGTGCAGTAAACCTGGTTTTACACTCATCACGGTTGGCGCTATTAAAGAGGATTATCTTTTTACGCTGGCTAAATGGATAACTCTCCGGTATGCGGGCACATTAAACTTTTTCCACCTGCCGCCATCCGGCAAGAACCGCCATGTGCTGGATGCTTTTGAGATCGGTCCCGGCCAGCGGAAGGCAATTATTGTTAGGCCGGATATGTACATCAGCTACATGAATGATGTTGTTGATATAGAAATGATGAACAACTATCTTAAAAACGTTGTAGGCTTTATTCCAGACGGAGCGGGTGGTTAAATTGCTTGCAGATCACAAGCGCTAAGCACCAATTGATACTTACCCGTGGATGGTTTCGCTCTTACCGTAGTTTTGTATCACGCTTGCTTCGTACTCTAAGAACTCCTTCCAGCGCTTATCTACATCTATCTCTACGGCATACTTTTTAGCCAGCCTGATGAACATAGAATAATGTGTGGCCTCGCTCACCATCAGCTCATGATAAAACTCGGCCAGCGCTTCGTCATTTATGTTTTCTGAAAGCACTTTGAAGCGTTCGCAGCTCCTGGCCTCTATCATTGCCGAGAAAAGTAAACGGTCTATTAGCTGCGCCTCACGGCCACCGCCAATAATGATGAACTTGCGCAGTTCATTCACATAGTTGTCCTTACGCTCGCGGCCAAGTGTAAAGCCACGTTCCAGTATAATGTCGTGCACGCGTTTAAAGTGGTCCATTTCTTCCTGTACCAGCATCGCCATTTCTTGTACCAGCTCGCCAAGATTAGGATTTTGTACAATGAGGGTTATGGCATTACTCGCTGCTTTCTGCTCGCAAAAGGCATGATCTGTAAGCAGTTCTTCAATATTGCTTTCTACAACGTTCTTCACCCAAAGCGGGTCGGTAGGCAGGTGTAGTTTTAAAATGGTTTTCTCGCTCACAATGCAAAGATAGGAGATGAAGGGGAAAGGTAAAAGCCGAAAGCAGAGAGACTAAGGCTGAAAGTGATTGTTAGCTGAAAGCAAAAAGACTAAAGCTAAAAGCACTCGCAAAGTGGCTAGGTAAGCGTCGAAACTAAAGATGAAATCTAGAGCAGCGTATTTAAAGGCTTTTTGCTTTAGACTTTCTGCTTTTAGCCTATTTTGTACAAGCTTTTACTCTCTATAAACCGCAGTACAGATTCGGGTACAAAATATTGCACGTTCTTTTTTTCGGCAATGGATTTACGAATGAACGTAGCAGATATCTCCATCTGCGGCGTCATGGTAATGGTCACAGATGGATGCGATGCAAATTCAGCATTTTCGTAACCGGGACGTGGATAAACAAATATTTGGTGATCGCGCAGGATGAGCTTGTAGTTCTTCCACTTGTGCAGGGTTGCCAGGTTGTCTGATCCCATGATAAGTGCAAACTCGTGCTCAGGGTATTTTTCCTTCAGAAACGCTAGCGTATCAATTGTATAAGATGGCTGCGGGAGCTTCATCTCCACATCGCTTACGGAAATGTTAGTAGCGTTTTCCGTTGCCAGCTTGGCCATCTCCAGCCTGTCATAGGCGTTAATCAGATCGCCATATTTCTTCAACGGATTTTGAGGCGACACCACCAGCCACACTTTATCAAGCGCGGTATAATTGGCCATGTAGTTGGCAATAATTAAATGCCCTACATGTATTGGATTGAACGAACCGAACAGTAAGCCTATTTTCATGCCCCCTAGCCCCCTAAAGGGGGAATAATGTTATTAGTAAGCCTAACTCTAAGTGCAAAACTCCCCTTAAAATGTTGGGGATTTTATAAAATCTTTCACCAGCTTCTCCGCTTCCGCACAAGCCGTGTCAAGATCGTAATTTTTCAGGATAACATCAAATTGCGGCGCGTAGTTTAGCTCCTTTTCTGCTTTGGCAAAGCGTTCCTGTAGTTTTTCAGCGCTGTCTGTACCACGGCCGGTGAGGCGCTCTATTAAAACTCCCAGTGATGGCGGCTGTACAAATATAGCCAACGCCTGCTCGCCGTATTTACGCTTTAAGTGCATGCCGCCCTCTACGTCTATGTCAAATATCACAGTTTTGCCTGTTGCCCAAATACGCTCTATCTCGGTGCGCAGGGTACCATAAAAAGTGCCGCTATACACCTCTTCAAACTCAACAAACTGCTTTTTGGCAATGCGGTGCAAGAATTCCTCTTTACTGATGAAGTAATAATCCTTACCGGTTTGTTCATCGCCACGCGCGGGGCGGGTTGTTGCCGATATGGAGAACTCCAGCTCGGGCATTTTGCCAAGCAGGTGATGAACTATTGTGGTTTTGCCGGCGCCTGATGGGGCAGAGAATATAACAAGTTTACCTTCGGGGTTCATAATGTATGGTTATCAGCCACAAGCGCTACAGCACGTTAAGCAGTTGTTCTTTTATCTTTTCCAGTTCCTCTTTCATGCCAACCACCAGCTTTTGCATATTGGCATCATTTGCTTTTGAGCCCAGGGTGTTTATCTCCCGCCCTATTTCCTGCGATATAAAGCCGAGCTTTTTACCATTTGCATCGGCGTTTTTCAGCGTTTCTAAAAAATACTCGCAATGGGTTTTAAGCCTTATCTTTTCTTCAGTTATATCCAGCTTATCTATGTAGTATATTAATTCCTGCTCAAAGCGGTTCTTGTCTATGTTTTCTGCACCTACTGCTTCACTCAGGAACTGATTAAGCCGCTCACGTATCACTGGTACCCGTTTAGGCTCTTCAACCTCCACAAGCTCCAGGTTCTTTAGAATAACACCTATGCGGTACTTTATATCTTGCTCCAGTTCATTGCCTTCATCGCTTCTGAACTGCTGAAAAGCATCCATGGCCTGTTTAAAGGTCTTTTCAACCAGTTTCCATTCCTCATCA
This sequence comes from Mucilaginibacter terrenus, assembly GCF_003432065.1. Classification (NCBI taxonomy): domain Bacteria; kingdom Pseudomonadati; phylum Bacteroidota; class Sphingobacteriia; order Sphingobacteriales; family Sphingobacteriaceae; genus Mucilaginibacter; species Mucilaginibacter terrenus. The sequence goes on from NZ_QWDE01000004.1 coordinate 176,731, forward strand.
GATACGGTATCTTCCTCGTATCTCACTACTTCCGGCAGGCTTAAAGCCAACTGCAGCAGGTTTCCTCCGTTCTCGTTCAGCTCCTCGCTTACCGCTTTTAATTGCTGATAGTAATTTTTAAGCAGGTCCCGATCTATGCCGGCTGCTTTGGCTGTCTCATTCGCCTGTTCTACGTTTATAGAAAGGTTTACCTTGCCGCGCTCTATTTGCTTGCTGCAATCAGTACGGAGCTGAAACTCTTTTTCGGAAAACATTTTGGGAAGCCGTAACGACAGCTCAAGAAATTTGCTGTTAAGAGATTTTATCTCTACAGTGTATTTTGCACGGCCCGAGTCGGAGGTGGCAATTCCGTACCCTGTCATGGATTTTATCATGTGCAAAGATAGTAATTTAGTTGATTAGAGGTTAGCTATCATAAGGGCTAAACATGAGTCCTAAACCAACCAACGGCTAACCTATAAGATGTAAGTGACAGATTTACTTTAACATATTTTCACATTTCAACTCGTTATTATACAGTAAATTTGCAGTTCAACATTATGCCTGTAAAGTGCCTCTTGCCTCTTTTATTGCTGCTAACCCTATTTACTGCAAATGTTGCCGCGCAACAGGCAACAGGTGTTACCTACCGTAAAATATCTAATACCCGTATGGGAAACGTATTAGTCACTAATCTTAACAATCACGAGATTAGAATGAGCGATGAAGCCGGCAACTTCATGATAAAAGCAAGTGCAGGTGATTCGCTCGAATTCAGCAAAACAGATTACACACCACAAAGGCAGGCATATAACGGCTACGCCATGGTGGTATATATGCAGCCTGAATTAAAGCTTGGCGAAGTGCGCGTGGTAGGACAAACCAAACGGCAGGAACTTGCCGAAGTAATGGGCAGCTACCGCAAACAAGGCACGTTTTACAATGGCAAGCCCCCTGCGTTATCTTTCCTTACAAATCCCATTACGGGGGTATACGAGCTGTTTGGCAAAACGCCTAACCGCGCCAAGCATTTCGCCCAGTTTGCAAAGAAAGAATTGGAGCTAAGTGAGGTAGATAGGCGATACAACCGAACAATTGTGAAACGCGTTACCGGCATGACGGACAGCACAGAAGTGCAAAGGTTTATGGAGTACTGGAAACCCTCCTATGAAGACCTTAAAATTTGGGCCGAGTATGACCTGATGAAGCATATTCAAAGTAACTACACCTACTTCAAAAAGAATGGCAATCGCGCGCCGGAATTACCTAAGATAAATGCACCGGCATCACTTGGCGGACCAGGACCCATCAAGATCAAAAAACCATAAATTATTAACGGAGGTTCGTTTTTAGGGGGCTTAACGCTATATACCCAGTGCGGCGCAAGCTTTTTCGGCAGCCAGTTTTTCGGCGTTCTTCTTGCTGAACTCTTTACCCGAACCAAGTACCTCGCCATCTATAATAGCTTGTATAGTAAATAGCTTAGCACTCTCGCCTTCCTGGTTGGTTATTACATCAAAGCTGATGTCTTTACCATGACGCTGGCACCACTCAATTAACTTGCTTTTGAAGTTGGTTTCAGTCTGCTCCAGCTTATGAATATCAATGTGAGATTTGATGATGTGGTTGATGAGGAAATTCTTGGTAAAGTCGTACCCCTTATCGAGGTATACCGCGCCAATAAGCGCCTCGAAAGCGTCGCCAAGCAGTGAACCCTGCCTGCCGGAGTTTAATATTTTGGGGTCGAAATCAATCAGTTTATCAAAGCCAAGCTTTTTGCCAAGTGCGTTAAGGTTGTTACGGCTTACAATTTTAGACCGCAGTTCGGTTAAAAAGCCCTCATCTTCGTATGGGTAAAGCTTAAACAGCACTTCAGCCACAACGCTGCCCAGCACAGCATCGCCCAGGAATTCCAGCCGTTCGTTGCTATTCTTAACCCCTTTTTTTATGTTCTGCGCTACAGATTTATGCCTGAATGCTAACCGGTATAAAGACAAATTGCCCGGCACGAAACCGAGCAAATTCTTTAAAACCTTAACATATTTTCTGTTGGGCGAAAAATAAAGCTTGTAAAAGCGGCTAAGTGGCATCCAAAAAGGTTATTCCTGGTATTTCTTAAATATAACAGAAGCATTGTGTCCGCCAAAACCAAAGCCATTGCTTTGCGCCACGTTTACAACACGCTTTTGCGCTTTGTTGAACGTGAAGTTAATTTTTGGATCAAACGCCGGATCATCAGTAAAGTGATTGATGGTTGGCGGAATGATATCGTGCTTTAACGCTAATATAGATGCAATTGCCTCAACAGCACCGGCAGCACCAAGCAGGTGACCGGTCATTGATTTAGTAGAGCTAATATTTATACGGTAGATCTCGTCTCCAAAAGCATCAGTTATTGCCTTTACTTCCTGAGGGTCGCCAATTGGTGTAGATGTACCGTGTACATTCACATAATCAATGTCAGCAGGAGTTAAACCGGCGTCTTCTAAAGCAGCTTTCATTACCAGCGATGCACCAAGACCCTCCGGGTGAGGAGCCGTCATGTGATACGCATCGGCACTCATACCGCCACCTACCATTTCGGCATAAATCTTTGCACCGCGCGCTTTAGCATGCTCCAGTTCTTCCAGTATTATGGTTCCTGCGCCTTCACCTGCAACAAACCCATCACGATCAAGATCGAACGGACGTGACGCAGTAGCCGGATCATCGTTACGGGTAGACAAGGCATGCATAGCATTAAACCCGCCAATACCGGCTTCGTTGATTATCGCTTCAGAACCACCGGTAATAAACATGTTCGCCTTGCCTAAACGCAGATAATTAAAAGCATCAATAAGCGAGTTATTTGATGATGCGCAAGCAGAAACCGTAGTGAAGTTGGGGCCGCGTAAACCGTATTTAATAGAGATATGCCCTGGAGCAATATCAGCTATCATCTTAGGAATAAAGAAGGGGTTAAACTTAGGAGTGCCATCACCTTTGGCAAAGTTTACCACCTCATCTAAAAACGTTTTTAAACCGCCGATGCCCGATCCCCAGATAACGCCTATACGGCTGGTATCCAGTTTCTCAAAATCTAATCCGGCATCCTTAACGGCTTCTTCTGTCGAAAATAAAGCATACTGAACAAACGGATCCAGCTTACGGGCCTCTTTACGGCCCAGAAAACCTTCCGCGTCAAAATTCTTTACTTCGCAGGCGAATTTGGTTTTGAACTTTTCTACGTCAAAACTCTTGATATAGGCAGCGCCGCTTACCCCATTGATTAGTCCGTCCCAGTATTCTGCTACAGAATTACCAATCGGAGTAAGCGCTCCAAGCCCGGTTACAACAACTCTTTTAAACTCCATTTAATAGTTTTAAGAGGAGCTTATTTAACGTTTTTTTCAAGGTAAGCAACAGCCTGGCCTACAGTACCGATAGTTTCAGCCTGATCGTCAGGAATTGCAACGTTAAATTCTTTTTCAAACTCCATGATCAATTCCACGGTGTCTAAAGAGTCGGCACCAAGATCGTTGGTGAATGAAGCTTCCGGGGTAACTTCACTTTCGTCAACACCCAGTTTTTCCACGATAATAGCTTTTACTCTTGAAGCGATATCAGACATAGTCTTAATTTTTAATGATTAATAAATTTTCAGTGCAAAGAAAAATAAATTATGTTAAATATCAAACCTAAAAAACTTCGCATAATTACGTGAACAATATTTTACAGCAAAGGTTTCAATTGGTAATTTAACGCCGTAAAAGTAATGATTTTGAGCAGGAAAAATTTAAAGTTTGAGATCGATTTTGATTTTGTGCTTATCGCGTTAACTACGTCCTTAAAAGACTACCGCATTTGCTACCTTATTAATAAGAGCCTTAACTTTAACTTCGTGAAGGTAGAGGATCTTGAGTTGGAAATAGGGGCTAATCAGTCGCCCGTGCTGTTTTCCAATTACCTGTACAGCTGGGAAAATACCGAGACAGATTTCATATTTATTGCCAACAAAGGGTACGAAGGGTATTTGGTACCCGAAATGCGCGAGGCAGACTATTTTATGATTATTAAAAATTATATTGATGAAAGTGACCTCGAAACCATAATTTCGTCCCTAAATAAAATACCCGAAGTTGTTGCAGCTGTAAAGATTGACCCGAAAAAAGTAAAATCACGCGAAAATCTTTTATTTTAGCGGAAATTTAGATGTGTCAAGAATACACTACTGCACACAGCCCAGTTTAAACCCGACAGTATGAATTATTATTATAACCGCACCAAGATTGTTGCTACCATGGGGCCTGCATCAGCCAAGAAAGACGTTTTACTTTCTATGATCAGGGCCGGCCTTAACGTTTGCCGCCTTAATTTTTCGCATGGCAAACCAGAAGACCACAAGAAAGTTGTAGATATCATTCGCGAAATTAACAGCGAATACAAGACCAATGTGGGTATCCTTGCCGATTTGCAGGGACCTAAGATCCGCATAGGTTTAGTAAAAGATGGCGGTATACATTTAATAAACGGCACACGTATAAACATTACCACTAAGGAGTGTATAGGTGATGACAGCCAGATATACATTACTTACGAAACCTTCCCTCAAGACGTACAGGCAAACGAGATCATCCTTTTAGATGATGGAAAGCTGCAGCTGAAAGTGGTTGAAACCAATCGCCTGGATACTGTTATTTGCGAGGTTGTACACGGTGGTATATTAACATCACGTAAAGGTGTTAACCTGCCGAACACTAAAGTATCTATCCCGAGCCTTACCGAAGAAGACCTTTATAACCTTAAGTATGCTTTAGAGTGGGACCTGGATTGGATAGGCCTTTCTTTTGTACGTACCGGCCAGGACATTATAGATCTTAAACGCATCATTCGCGAAAGCGGTAAATCTGCCCGCGTAATTGCCAAAGTAGAAAAGCCTGAAGCGATAGATAATATAGACGCTATTATAGAAGCTACCGACGGTGTAATGATTGCCCGTGGCGACCTTGGTGTGGAAATGCCGCTTGAAGAAGTACCATTGCTGCAAAAGATGATTGCCCGTAAATGCCGCGATGCTGCCAAACCCGTAATTGTAGCTACACAGATGCTGGAATCAATGATCACTACACCGCGCCCTACACGTGCGGAAGTGAACGACGTTGCCAACTCGGTACTGGATGGTGCTGACGCGGTAATGCTAAGCGGTGAGACCTCCGTTGGTGAGTTCCCGGTGATTGTTATTGAGACAATGGCCAAGATCGTTCGCAACGTAGAAGACCTGGGTTATCCGTTCAACGCTTCTAAAGCAGAGAACCTTGATCCTACCTCACCTAATTTCCTGAGCGATAACCTTTGTGGTTCTGCCGTATACCTGGCCGAACATACAAAAGCCAGCGGCATTGTGTCTATGACCACATCTGGTTACACCGCATTCGAAATATCTAGCTACCGCCCTAAAGCCGGTACTTATATCTTTACATCTAACAGGCAGTTGCTTAACGCGCTAAGCCTGGTATGGGGTGTACGTGCGTTCTTCTACGATAAACTGGAGAGCACCGACGATACCATAAATGATGTAAACCAGATTTTGAAAACAGAGAACCTTATCCGTACAGGCGATGTGGTAATTAACACCGCTGCTGTGCCTATCTCTAAACAAGGTAAAACAAATATGCTGCGTGTAAGCGTGGTAGAATAAGCTCGGAAGTCCAAGATCGGAAAGTCCGTAAGATAAAAAGAGGGTACCGTGATGAACGGTAACCCTCTTTATTTTGCAGCATTGCCGCCTCAAATACGACAGCAGCAAACGCAGCATGTAGCTAAAGAATATCCGACCTTGTATTATCCCTACTTCGCTTTCTCCACGTAATTCTTAGGATCTAGCGCCGAAGGTGACCAGCTTTCCAGGAACTCCAATACTTTAGCTTTGCTATGGCCTTTGCCTTCTTCCAGGTACGATGAGTTTTGAGTATGCAGGCGGTTACCCTTCCCATCCAATACAATGAACACCGGAAAGCCAAACCGTTGCGGGTAGCCCAGTTCGGCAAGCAGCTTTTCGTTCTTGTTCTCCGGGCTATAGTTCACGTGTACTACTTCGTAGTTCTTTGTAAGATAGTTGTTCAGCGTGTCGTTCTTGGTAACCAAGTCGTTAAAGCGTATGCACCACACACACCAGTTACCACCAATTTGCAGCAGCACGTTCTTGTGCGTTGCCGATGCGCGTTTTACTGCTGCGGCTATGTCTGCCTTTGCATCTGCCGCGGGGTTATATAAATGAGGTTTGTCCTGTGCGGCGGCGATATTCACACAGCCTATTACAGCTACTAACAAAAGAAACTTTTTCATATTGGTGCTTAGTTTAATTTAACAAAATCAAATGTAATTGCCTGGCCATTGGTACTTACGGGCGGGTAATAAAGCAATAGCCGGGTTTCGGTAAGGGCCTTTATCGTAACGTTCTGCGTCCGGGCGGGTGCGCCTGCTTCAGATGCCGGGTAAGAGAGCGTAAGCGAGCTTTCTGACGACGTATAGGTTGGCTTGTTGGCATATGTTTCAGTATTGTATATATCAAACTCGCCGGTACGGTAGAACTGCAGATCGCTATAGCCTGCTTTGGTGTTGCTACCTGTTTCCGTTTTTACCAAAGCACCGGCTGTATAAGTTTGTACCGTGTCGGCAATTAGGTGCCATTTACCAACCAGCGTAACGCCTCCGGGATTATCGCTCTTCTTACATCCGAAGAAGACGGATAGCAGCACTATGGCCATTAAAGCTTTTTTCATAGTTGATCATTTTTAATGTAGATGCACTAATATACGCAAAACACATTAAGCGTGCTTTGCAAGGCGGCACTTAAAACAAGAAAGGCCGCTTACGCGGCCTTTATATAGTTGTGTTAGTCTTCCACCATTTCGCTGTGGGGTTGGCTTTCCTCCGGTTCGGGTTGCTTAAAATACCGTTTCTGATTAAATAAGATAAGGACAACCCCTACCGATATTGCCGAATCGGCAAGGTTAAATATCGGCCGGAAGAATATAAAATCTTCTCCACCCCATACAGGCACCCACGCCGGGAAATTGCCGGTGAGCAGCGGGAAGTAAAACATATCTACCACACGGCCATGAAACAACGGCGCGTAGTGATAAATTACGCCGTACAAGGTCGAGTCGATAATGTTACCTACCGCTCCGGCTAAAATAAGGGCCACCATCATAATAAGCCCCCGGTGGTACTTGTGCTGAATCAAATATACCAGGCCGTAACCTATCCCGCAAACTGCTACTATACGAAACAAAGTAAGGGCAAGCTTTCCAAATTCACCGCCCAGTTCCATGCCAAATGCCATGCCATTGTTTTCGATGTAGCGCAGCATACCACGGTTGCCAAGGAAGTGTATCTCCTCGCCAAGGAACATGTTCTTCCGCACCCAGATCTTAATGATCTGGTCGAGCAGTACAATCAACGCGGCAGTAAGGAAGGGTTTCGTATAAGCAGCCTTCATTTATTGCTTTAATTTTGCTTCCATAGTAAGCGTGGTGTGCGGTACCGCACGCAAGCGCTCTTTAGGAATAAGCTTGCCTGTTTCGCGGCAAATACCGTACGTTTTATTCTCTATACGTACCAAAGCAGCTTCAAGCTGTTCAATAAACTTTTTCTGGCGGGCAGCTAACTGGTTTATTTGCTCTTTCTCTAAAGTAGCGGAGCCGTCTTCCAGTGTTTTGTAAGTACCGGCAGTGTCATCAGTACCGTTCGCGTTAGGCGAGCTAAGCGATGTAGCCAATGCGTTCAGCTCTTCTTTAGAGCTGCGCAATTTTTCTAACAGCAGGTCTTTAAATTCCTTCAACTCTGAGTCAGAATATCTTGTTTTTGTTGATTCTTCTTTCATTTAACTTTTTCTATAGATATTATTAGTTCAATTCCGTCTATCTCTGCTTTGTCGCCTTCATGCAGCTCAGTATCAAGCACTACGCTGTCAGCTAAAATTTCGGCGCAAATATAAGATAAATTGTTTTCCAGCGCTTTCCAGATATTGCCCGGGCAATTCACCTTTACATTTATCCTGTCGGTCACTTCAAATCCTTTGTCTTTGCGCAAGTTCTGTATCCTGTTAACCAACTCGCGTGCTATACCCTCCTGCTCTAATTCTTCGGTTATCGTAACATCTAAAGCCACGGTTAGTTTTCCCAAGTTAGCAACTTGCCAACCCGGTACATCCTCAGCTATGATTTCTACATCTGTAAGTGCTATCTGGTACTTGTTATCCAGTACGGCAATGGTACCATCTGTTTCCAGTTGACTTATATCTGCCTGTTCAAACGCGTTAATGGCAGCGGCAACGTCTTTCATGTCCTTACCCACTTTAGCGCCCAGCGCCTTAAAGTTTGGCTTTATCTTCTTTTTAACAAAACCGGCTGTGTCGGTAATGTATTCAATATCCTTAATGTTGGTTTCAGACAGGATAAGGTCCTTCACCTTTTCTACCTGCTCTTTAAAGGTCTTATCCAGTATCGGCAGCAATATTTTACTTAGCGGCCGGCGTACCGGTATGCTCACCTTTTTACGTAGAGAAAGCACCAGCGATGATACATCCTGTGCCAGCTGCATACGCTCTTCTAAAGCGGTATCAACCTGTGCGGCATTATATTCAGGGAAGTAAGCCAGGTGTACCGATTCAAACTCTTCCTTGCGCGTTACCTCGTTCAGGTCACGGTATAAGCGATCAGCAAAGAACGGGGCTATAGGAGCCATCAGTTTGCTGATGGTGATCAGGCAAGTATACAGGGTTTGGTAGGCAGAAAGCTTATCTTCGGAATTGTCTGACCTCCAGAAACGGCGGCGGCTCAGGCGAACATACCAGTTGCTCAGGTGCGCGTCTACAAATTCCTGTACAGCACGTGCGGCTTTCGTCGGCTCAAAATCCGCGCAGAAAGCATCCACTTCCTTGCTTAATGTGTTTAGCAAAGAGATGATCCAGCGGTCAATCTCCGGCCGGTCGTTAAAGTCTATTTCCGCCTCGCTGTAATTAAATTTATCAATATTGGCGTACAGTGTAAAGAACGAATAAGTATTATAAAGCGTACCGAAGAACTTGCGGCGTACCTCGTCCAGTCCTTCTATATTAAATTTAAGGTTGTCCCATGGTGCGGCATTGCTTATCATGTACCAGCGGGCGGCATCAGGCCCATACTGCTCAATGGTTGCAAACGGATCTACCCCGTTACCGAGGCGTTTGCTCATCTTGTTGCCGTTCTTATCCAGCACCAGGCCATTGCTTATCACGTTCTTAAACGCTATGCCGCCATTACCTACAGCAGCATTTACTTCTTTCACCTCTTCGCTTGCTTCGCTCAGCATTACAGCTATAGCATGCAGGGTAAAGAACCAGCCACGGGTTTGGTCAACACCTTCGGCAATAAAGTCTGCCGGGTAAGCATTTTTAAATTCGTCCTTGTTCTCGAACGGATAGTGCCACTGCGCGTACGGCATGGCGCCGCTATCAAACCAAACGTCTATCAGGTCCGGCTCGCGGAACATCTTGTTACCGTTTGATGAAGTAAGGATAACATCGTCCACATAAGGGCGGTGCATATCTTCCAGCTTAAAGCCTGCGGGCATAAAGCCGGCGGTTATCGATTTTTCAATTTCAGCGTTAAGCTCCGCAATAGAGCCAATGCATTTTTCTTCGCCACCATTCTCCTCGCGCCATATCGGCAGCGGGGTACCCCAATAGCGTGAACGGGAAAGGTTCCAGTCTACCAGGTTTTCTAGCCAGTTGCCAAAACGGCCTGTGCCTGTGCTCTCCGGTTTCCAGTTAATGGTTTTGTTCAGCTCCACCATCTTGTCCTTAACAGCAGTAGTGCGGATAAACCAGCTATCCAGCGGATAGTATAAGATCGGCTCATCGCTGCGCCACGAGTGCGGGTAGCTGTGTTCATATTTTTGCACGTTGAACGCTTTGTTCTCTTCCTTAAGCTTTATAGAGATGAGTACATCAGTAGGCTTAAAGTCGGCAGCAGCACGTTCTTCGCTGGTATAATATTCTTCTTTAACGTATCGGCCGGCGTAATCTGTAACTTCCGTAACAAACCGGCCCTGCTTATCTACAAGCGGTACATCCTTGCCGGTCTCGTCTTTCACCATTACCGAAGGCACGTTGTTTTCCTTACATGCCCTAAAGTCATCCGCGCCAAAAACAGATGCGGTGTGCACAATGCCGGTACCGTCATCCGTGGTAACAAAATCTGCCGGTATTACACGAAAAGCATTCTTCTCCAGGTCCTCGTTGGTTACATACGGCATCAATTGGTAGTAGTGTATGCCTAATAACTGGCTGCCTGTTAAATCATCTAAAGGGGTAAAAGCACCTGGAGTATTAACTTCCTTTTCTGTTCCCCATTCGTTTAACAAAATCCTATCTTTAAGAGGAAAGTATTTTGGCAGTAAGTCATCTGCAAGAATAAATAAACCCCTTTTACCAGTATACTTATTTTTGGATAAAACATAACGATATCCAATATTTTCGCCTACGGCTAATGCACAATTGGAGGGAAGCGTCCAAGGAGTTGTAGTCCAAGCAAGAATAAAAACGTCAGTGCTTTGTATAATCTGCCTTACATCATCTGTATCAAACGGGAGTAAATGTTTTTCTTCATCCCGTACCTTAAACTGGGCAGTAATGGTTGTATCTTTCACCATTTTGTAGGTCCCCGGCTGGTTAAGCTCGTGTGAGCTTAGGCCCGTGCCGGATTTTGGTGAATAAGGCTGCACGGTGTAGCCTTTGTACAGCCAGCCTTTTTTATACAGTTGCTGCAATATCCACCACAGCGTCTCAATATATTCGTTCTCGTAAGTTACGTATGGGTTTTGCAGGTCTACCCAATAACCCATTTTTTCGGTAAGGTCGTTCCATACGTCGGTATAACGCATTACCTCTTTGCGGCAGGCATCGTTATAATCCTTTACGCTTATCTTTTTACCAATATCGTCTTTAGTAATGCCGAGCGATTTTTCTACAGCAAGTTCAATAGGCAGGCCATGGGTATCCCAGCCGCCTTTGCGTTTTACCTGGTAGCCCTTTAGCGTTTTGTAACGGCAAAAAATATCTTTAATAGAGCGTGCCATTACGTGGTGAATGCCCGGCATGCCATTGGCGCTTGGAGGGCCCTCGTAAAAGGTATACGGCTTGCTTGCCGGCCTGCTGTTTATGCTCTTTTCAAATATGTTGTTCTGCTGCCAGAAGTCAAGTATATCCTTGCCTGTTTGCGACAGGTTTAACTGCTTATATTCCTTGTACATCAATATGTTCGCCTCGATTTTTAAAGGTTGCAAAAATACTGATTTTTATGTGAAAAAGTTAGAAAAGCCGCTGAATTTGGGTGATTTGAAAATGGCAAGTGGCAGACTGGCAATAAACGCCGGAGCGGGTCAGACCGGAAATTGCTTTGATCATAATGCCTAATTTTTGACCGGCAATTAAGCCTGATCGGTATATCATCACACTGTATCACCTCTCAAAAACTGTAACATGGTATCAAAAACTGTAACATGTTGCAACATCTATATTTCATAAGTAATTGTAATATAACTACTTATCAATTTACAACCTAATTTAAGTGTAACAACTGTAACACCCTATCGTGTTACAGTTGTTACACTACGGAGTGCTTTATATAAGCATTCTCATGACTATATTTGAACTATACAACCTTCATCAGTCCTATGAAACTAAACGCCTTACCTGTAATTGCCCTGTTTGCTGCTTTATCAGTTAGTTGCAACAGTAACGATAAAAAGCAAGCCGCGACAAAACACGTGGCAGACACGGCGCTTGCTGCCGATATAAAACACCACATCGCCGTATTGGCCAATGATTCGCTACTGGGCCGCAAGCCATTTACAAAAGGTGAGGACAAGACAATAGCTTACATATCTTCTGAGTTTAAGAAGCTTGGTTTAGAGCCCGGCAATAACGGCAGCTACTACCAGGATGTTCCTATGGTAGAAGTTACGCCTGCGGCAGCCCCCACCTTTCAGGTGAGCGGCAAGGCAAACCTTACAGGACTGAGATCGGGCATCGACTTTGTAGCAACCACCCGCCGGGAGATGGCGACCGTTGACCTAAAGAACTCGCCGCTTGTATTTGCCGGCTTTGGTGTAGTAGCACCGGAGTACAACTGGAATGACTACAAAGGCCTTGATGTAAAAGGCAAAACCGTAGTGGTACTGGTAAATGATCCCGGCTTTAAAGCAAAAGAGCGCCTGTTTAAAGGCGATACCATGACCTACTACGGCCGCTGGACTTACAAGTATGAGGAAGCAGCCAGGCAAGGGGCAGCAGGTGTAATTATCGTACACCAGACCGAGCCGGCAAGCTACCCGTTCTCGGTAATCGGGAATAGTAATACCGGAGCTAAATTGTACCTCCAGCAAGCCGACAAGCACATGAACCGCTGCCAGGTAGAAGGCTGGATAACGGAGGACGTAGCCAAAAAGCTGCTCGCAGGAGCGGGTATCAGTGAAGATATGCGCGATTATGCACGCAGAAAAGACTTTAAAGCCGTTCCGCTGAACAGCAATATATCGGTTTCTATTAAGAACAAGCTAAAGTATTCATTATCTCACAACGTAATAGCTACGCTTAAAGGCAGCACCACACCAAACGAATACATACTTTACAGTGCCCATTGGGACCACTTTGGTGTTGGCAAACCCGATGCAAAAGGCGACAGCATTTATAATGGAGCTATTGATAACGCAAGCGGCGTAGCAGCCATATTGGGTGTAGCTAAAAAGTTTGTGCAGGCTAAAGAAAAGCCAAAACGCTCCATTGTGTTCCTGGCGGTTACGGCGGAAGAGCAGGGCTTACTCGGCTCCGAATACTACGGCACACACCCGGTTTACCCATTGAACAAGACAGTTGCCAATCTGAACATTGATGCTTTATCAGCCTTTGGCGAAACCACCGACCTTTCCATCACCGGTAAGGGACAGAACGATCTTGACGACTATGTAGAAGCCATAGCCAAACAAAATGACTGGACAGTTACCGGCGATGCTACACCCGGCTCGGGCAGCTACTACCGCTCGGACCATTTTAACTTTGCAAAGGTTGGCGTACCCGCATTGGATATGCACACAGGCGTAGCCTCTGCTGACAAGGGCGAGAACTTCGGAAAGGATAAAGAGAAGGACTATAATGAGAACCGGTATCATCAACCATCAGATGAATATACCGAAGAGATGAACACCGATGGCATGGCTCAGGCTGCCGATGTTATGTACGCCATAGGCGTAAAGCTTGCAGGCGAAAACACTTTCCCCGGCTGGAAAAAAGGATCTGAGTTTAAGGCTATAAGAGATAAGTCGATAGTGAAATAGCCTTGCTTTTAACATGTATTGTTCCTAGCTTTAATGTATGACAACAACAACCCGGTTTTACATTGCATTAATAGCTGCTATAGCATCGGTTATCGTGTTCATATTATCAACGTACACGCTATCCTTCGGAAATGGAGAGCCTGCAAATTTCCTGCAGGGCTTCTCAGGCGGTCTTGGTTTTGGATCGTTCCTGGGTGTGATCACTTATGGCATTAAATTGCGCAAAGAAAAACAGGAACGCCTCGCGGCCTAGTAAATGGCGCGGCTTGCACCACCATCTACCTGTATCGTTTGGCCGCTAATGTAACTTGCCTGTTGAGATGCCAGGAAAGTTACCAGAGCAGCTAACTCTGTAGGATCACCAATTCTGCCCAGCGGAATGGCCTTTGCTTTTTCCTTCATTGCAGTTTCTGTATCCACATCTTTAGGTAAGGTGTGCTTTATACGGTCAGTTAGTATGAGTCCCGGTGCTACGTTGTTTACCGTGATGTTATAAGGCCCAAATTCGTCGGCCATCATTTTTGCCATACCTACAACCCCCATCCGCATCGCAGTAGAAAGCACTGAGTTGGCCAGCACCGCCTTCACCGATCCACTGATGATATTGATAATGCGCCCGCCGCCAGTAGGCTTCATGTACGGCAAAACTGCCTTGCTGGTGCGCGCTACGCTCAACAGGTTCAGGTCAAATGCTTTCTGCCATGCTCCATCGTCAAAGTTCTCAAACTTGTCAAAAGGAGGTCCTCCGGCGTTGTTCACCAGTATGTCTATGTGCCCGTAAGTTTCGGCAGCTTTCGCAATAAAAGCGCTTAATTCGTCCGATTTGGATACATCCACAGCAATAGCCACAATCTTGTTCCTGGTTAATGCGGAAATCTCTGCGGCTACCTTATCCAGCTCAGTTTTGTCCCGTGAGCCGATGATCACCTTTGCACCTTCCGCCGCCAACGTTTGTGCAATTGCTTTACCAAGACCTTTGCTGGCTGCCAGCACAAGAGCTACCTTACCGGTTAGTTTAAGATCCATATTATGGTGTAAGTATACAAGCAAACGTAAGAATTTTAGGCAATGATGCCTATTGCTAATACGTATATTTACGGCAATGAAAAATCAGGTAACGCGCACCATTTTACTGCTTGGCATATCCATTGGGCTTTTTGCTGTTGTACTTCTGGTACCCGCTCCAAAAAATCCGCTTGTATTCCAAATAATTCGTGGGGCTTCAGGCGGCTTTGGTTTGGCAGGGTGTGTTAGCTTTGTTATGCTGCTGATTGCTCAACTTAGGGCGGGCAGGTGATTTTAGCTGATATTTTATGCAAATTTGTGTGACAGCTCGCCCATGAAAAAGTTCCTGCTTGGTTTTACTTTCGCCTTTAAAGGGTTGCGGTATGCATTTGCTACGCAGATAAACTTCCGGGTACATGTGTTTGCTGCTATAATTGCAATTGCAATGGGTTTCTGGCTGCACATCAGCGCTGCTGAATGGAACTGGATACTGCTGTGCATTGCTATGGTGCTCCTTACTGAACTGCTTAACACCGGAATAGAAACGCTTACCGACCTTGTTTCTCCTGGCTACAACGTACTAGCCGGCCATGTTAAAGACATCAGTGCCGCCGCGGTACTGATTGTTGCTTTTTTTGCGCTCATAACCGGCCTCATCATCTATCTGCCAAAATTATTATTGCTTTTTGGCTATGCTGCATAAAACGCGCGGCATAGTTTTTAAAACCACCGACTACAGCGAAAGCAGCGTGGTAGTGCAGATATTTACAGAGAAGTTTGGCCTGCAATCATACATCATCAACGGTGCCAGGAAACCTAAAGCTAAAATAAGCCGCAACATGCTGCAGCCTTTGCACCTGGTAGATATGGTAGTTTATCACAAAGCAGCAGGAAGCATTCAGCGAATATCCGAGTTGAAAAACCTGCCGGTATTGGTTAGTATCCCGTATGATATTGTAAAGAGCAGCCTGGCCATGTTCCTGAACGAGGTGTTATACAAAGCCGTTAAACAGCAAACACCCGACGAAAATATCTTCGACTTCATTTTTAACGCTATAGAATGGCTGGATCACGCCGCAACCGGAATCGCCAACTTTCATCTTGTATTTCTGGTACAGCTAACGCGCTTCCTTGGTTTTTACCCGCGTAGTACACAATCAGCAGATGCAATGTATTTTGACATGAAGGATGGCGTGTTTACCAACTATCGTCCCGAAAGTTTATCTTATCTATCACCTCCACATACGCGCAACTTCCAAAACCTGCTGCAAAGCGGCTTTAGCCGGATAAAAGATATAAAGCTCAGTAATGATGAGCGCAGGTACCTGATTAATAAACTACTGGAATATTACGCTATTCATATAGAAGGCTTTGGAAACATCCGCTCACACGAAGTGTTGGAAGAAGTCCTGGGCTAAACCTTATTCAAGCACTACTTTCTCATGCTGATAGGGTATCTCTACGTTCTTAAAACCTTTTTCCTTTAGTTTTTCGGCAAAATGCTGCTGTACATCGTATTCACCATGTACCAAAAACAGTTTCTTTACCTGTGCCGGGTCCTGGCAAGACAGAAAATGCAGCAAGTCTTCATAATCGCCATGAGCACTCATGCTTTTTATGGACTGCACATCCGCATTAACTGTGTATTGGTCGCCAAAAATATAGACCTCTTTTTCGCCACGGGCCAGCTTGCCGCCTAAGGAGTTCGGCTCGGCATAACCAACCATCAATATAGTATTCTTCACGTTACCTATATTGTTCTTGATGTGATGCTTTACTCTTCCTGCTTCGGCCATACCTGATGACGAGATGATCACGCAAGGTCGTGCATCGTCATTCAATGCGATTGACTCCTGAGTGCTCTGCACAAACCGCAATCCTTTAAAACCAAACGGATCATCGTCAACCTTCAAAACTTCTTCAACTTCTTCATTATAAACTTCCGGATGATCTTTTAACACCTGGGTAGCTTTTTCTGACAATGGACTATCTACATAATAAGCTACGTCCGGCAGCACGCCCCTAAGTTCAAGTGAATTCAACGCGTATAACAATTCCTGTGTACGGCCAACACTAAAGGCCGGGATAATTACTTTGCCTTTTTTAATCTCACAGGTTTGCTTAATCACTTCCAACAACGCGTCCTCGATAGGCCCAATATCCTTATGCAGGCTGTCCCCGTAGGTTGACTCCAGCAAGATATAATCTGCCTGTGCAAAGGTTTGCGGACTTTTCAGCAGCAAGTCGCCATAGCGGCCAACATCACCGCTGAAGGTAATCTGTGTTTCCTTAGCATTTTCCAGTACGGTTATGTGTACCGCCGCACTGCCTAAAACGTGGCCCGCATCTGTAAACTTAAAGCGGACACGCGGAGTAATTTCATATTCTTCATGATAATCAACAATCTTAAAGAGGCGCATTGCGGCTATCGCATCTTCTTCGGTATAAAGTGGATCTAATGGCGGCTGGCCTTTACGCTCGCGATGCTTGTTGCTGTACTCCACATCCTGCATTTGAATTTTGGCAGAATCCATAAGCAGTATCCGCGTAAGGTCCATGGTTGGTGCTGTGCAAAATATTTGGCCTTCAAAACCTTCTTTGACCAGCCTTGGGATCAATCCGCAATGGTCTATATGGGCGTGCGACAGTATCAGGTAATCCACTTTGGTGGGGTTAAATCCAAAATGCTCGTTCATGTCTTCCGTTTGCTCGCCCAGTCCCTGGAACATTCCGCAATCCAACAAAATTGTAGTGCCGTCCTCAAGTCGCAACAGGTGTTTGCTGCCGGTAACGTTCCTGGCAGCGCCGTGAAAAGTAATCTCCATTTATAAAAGGTTGTGCGGTAACAACCAAACATGCAAATAAAAGTTTACTTAATAAAAAACTAAACATTTAGTTTAATTTTTCCGTTTAAAGTTTTACATTCGTTTATTACTTAAGTAAGTTGCAAGATCAATTATGGAAATCAAAGAGTTAACCCGTGCCGAAGAACAGATAATGCAGGTGCTTTGGCAGTTAAAAAAAGGGTTTGTTAAAGATGTGCTAGACATTTTACCCGAGCCGAAACCAGCGTACAATACCGTATCTACCATTATCAGGATACTTGAAACTAAGGGCTTTGTAGGCCATACGGCCTATGGTAAAAGCCATGAATATCACCCAATCATCAGTAAAGAACAATATAAAACTTTTGCTGCTGATAAACTGCTTACAGGCTACTTTGACAACTCGGTCAATCGCATGTTATCATTCTTCGTGAAAAAAGAAAAGATAGACCTGAAAGAAGCAGATGAAATAATGAAATTAATTGAGAAACTTAAAGACAAGTAGTTATGAGCTGGTGGAATTACCTGTTATTGGTAAACATTTACCTTGTACTGTTCTATAGCTTTTACGCGCTGCTGCTGCGGCGCGAAACTTTCTTTCAACTCAACCGCATTTACCTGGTAGGCGCAGCGTTGTTATCATTTTTTATCCCGATGATACAGTCAGACTGGATAAAAGACCTCTTTATTACTCAAAAAGTGCAATATGCAGTTTACGGTACCGCCGACATAAATATTACTGCACTTGCACCCATTAAGGATAGCCCATACACGATGGGGCAGCTTTTTGTAATGTTGTATGTTGGCGGAGTGGTGCTGCTGGCCTTGCGCTTGATGTGGCAGTTTATACTACTAAGGCGCATTATAAAACAGGCCAGCCCAACTGTACCTTATTCCTTTTTTAACAAAATTAATGTAGACGAAGATGCCGAAGGCAGTGACGTTATACTAGCACATGAGGAAGTACATGCAAAACAGTGGCACTCTGCAGATGTACTTATTATAGAGGCGGTAATGATCATTAATTGGTTTAATCCGGTAGTGTATCTGTACCGTTTCGCCATAAAGCATATACACGAATACATTGCCGACAGACAGGCCATTATAGCCGGCACAAACAAAGCTGATTATGCCATGCTGCTGCTGAGCCAAACATTTAGTACACCGGCGCACAGCCTGGTAAACCCTTTTTTTAGTAAAAGTTTATTAAGGGAGCGCATCTTAATGCTGCAAAAGGACAGATCGGCACGTATTAAATTGCTAAAATACGGCATGTCTGCCCCGTTGTTTATACTAATGCTGGTACTATCATCAGCAACCATAAGCAACAGCAGAGCTGTAAGCAGCATAAATAACAAAGCCGAATGGGTATTTAACCGCCCTGCAGATATGCTGATACCTGCAGAAGGCCAGCCTGAGGACGCGTTTAAAAAACAGTTAAGGGACGCCGACCTGGCACAGCTGATACAAGAAACCAAAGCGGCAGCAATTGCTGATACTTTAAATAATGGACAGATATATCTGCAGGTAGAACAGCAGCCAGGTTTCCCCGGCGGTGATGCAGCTTTTGGTGCATACCTGGCACGGGTTGTAAAGTATCCTAAAAAAGCACGCGAGCTGAACATACAAGGCCGTGTTATTCTATCTTTTATAGTTGAAAAAGATGGTAGCCTTACAGATGTTAAAGTGGTACGCGGCGTTGGGTACGGCACTGACGAGGAGGCTGTAAAAGCCCTAAAAAACTCACCGAAGTGGACACCTGGAACCCAAAACGGAAAGAAAGTACGTGTACAATACGCAGTACCCATCAGCTTTAGCTTGGCGGAAGAAAAAACACCGGTAAAAACATCAGCAACGGTAGACGAGATCAAGATAGACCCTGCTCCGGATAACGAGGTATTTACCGCTGTTGAAGAGCAACCTACTTTCCCGGGCGGACAGGCTGCCTTGTTCAACTACATCCGCAGCAATATACATTATCCGGCAGAAGCACGTAAAAACAACATTCAGGGGCGAGTAATCACTTCTTTCGTAGTAGGCAAAGATGGCAAGATATTTAATGCGAAGGTATTGCGCGGCATTGGCTACGGTGCCGATGAAGAAGCTGTACGTCTGATTAATGCTATGCCTAGATGGCGCCCGGGCATACAAAACGGAAGAACCGTACAGGTACAATACACTATACCTATCCTTTTTAGTTTAACCGTCGAAAATGAATCACCGCAGGTGCAGTTACAGGGTAATACCACGCCGAACAAGTATACTCTTGAAAGCAAAGATACCACAGCAAAGCAGCAAATCACCTTTGGCCTCAGAGGAGCAAACGACCCGGTTTATATACTTGACGGCAAAGAAGTATACGGACTGGGCAACATAAACCCAAACACAATTGAAAGCATCTCAGTGATAAGAGATAAATCTGCCATCATAAAATATGGCGCAAAGGGTTTAAATGGCGTTGTTTTAATTACCAGTAAGAAACCGGTTAAAAAGTAAGTCTTTCAGTTTAGTTAATTATAAACCCGACGCCAACAGCTAACACTGGGGGCGTTTTTTATTTAGTAGCTTTTACAACGATGTAAGGCGAGAGTGCCTTGCTATCTACCGGTACCAGCCTGGTAACTGCTTTACCGGCCAACCATATCGTCTTTACAATTGTCTTTGTAAAGCTGTTTTGTACAGATTTATTCTCCAGCCATACGCTGAACTTACCATGGTAATAAGCTTCTACGTTTTTCAATCCAAGCGCTTCGCAGCTGGTTTTTAGCAGGGCAAGGTCCATGCTGTTAATGTTGTGTTTGTCGTAATTTTCTTTGTCGAACTTACGCTGAACCCAGCCGTTAACACTTTTAAAGTTAGGCAGCGTGATAAACAACGTACCGCCGGGTTTCAAAAACTTGAGGTGCTCACCAATTATAAACTTAGTATCGTTAAAGTGCTCTATTAAACCAAAGGATAGCACCATATCATACAATTCTTCAGGCTTGTAAGCAAAAAGGTCCGCTTCTATGATGTTAATATCATTTTCTTTAAGGTCGTTAGCAGATAGCAGCTTATTGATGAGCTCGCGATGGATAAAGTAATCCAGCAATGTGGTATTTAAGCCTTTATACTTTTTTAAGTAAATGGCGTAATACCCGGGGAATCCACCCAATTCCACAGCAGTTTTGGCGTTGGTATCTTTAATGATTTTGCCGAGTATATCGCCAAAAACATAATCAGGTCTAAGCTTGAATATAAGCCCAATCCGTGACTCCCAAAAAGCTTTCCAAAACGCTCTGTCTGTTAAGTTATTCTCCATTTATCTGCTCACCCGGCAACAGCCGTAGTTTTATCTTCTAATACCCTTGCCGGGTTACCTACTGCTACACTGTTCGCCGGTATACTTTTTACTACCACAGCACCAGCACCTATGCTGCAATTATCGCCTATGGTAATGTCTCCTATTATGCAGGCGTTAGCACCTATGTCTACGTTGTTGCCTATTTTTGGACAGTTGCTTAAAGTGCCGTCAGCAAGTTTCTTATTCCCTATAGTTACGCCGTTTCGCAATGTGCAGCCCTCCCCGATTATAGTTTTGTAATTTACCACCAATCCTTGCCCATGATAGAAAATTAAATTTCTACCTGCGCGAAGCTTACGTGGCAACTCTATTCCTAAGCTCCATTCCACAAAAAAGCGATAGAACATCAGGTATGGAAAAAAGATGATCTTAAGCAGCATGTAGTGGTTAATACCATTTACCAGCCGGAACATAAACAGCACCAAACGCGCCTTTACATTGCCCCGGTTGGCCTGCCAATCCTGGAAGAGATATGCAAAAGGGTTCATGCGCCGTTGTATATTAAATCAAATTTTTGGCACCTGTTAGGGTGAAGTGTTCAAAAGTAAAATTTTTAATTTAGTATCAGTATACTTGCCCGATAATTGACCATGGCTATAAAGGTTGCATTAATAAACACAGCAGATTCCGGCGGCGGCGCAGCGGAGGCTTGCATGCGCTTGTTAAAAGCGCTACGTGAGCAGCAGGTTGATGCCACCCTTATAGTGCAGCATAAAAAGCGCGACAACCCGGCTGTTTACAGCACAGAGCGGTCAGCCTGGGACAAGGCTCGGTCAAACATCAACTTCTTAGCAGAGCGGCTGCCTTTTATTGCTTTGTACGAGCGGGACCGAACCGTTAGATTTGCGTTCTCCACTGCTAACACCGGTACCGATATTAGCCGGGAAAAAGTGATTCAGGATGCTGATATCCTCCACATTCATTGGACAAACTCCGGTTTCCTGTCAACAAACGATCTGAAGAAACTTATCCGGCTGAACAAACCTGTTGTATGGACGCTTCACGACATGTGGCTTTTTACCGGGGGGTGCCATTACGCCGGTACATGCGACCACTTTAAGCGCGAGTGCGGCAATTGTTATTTCTTGCGTAACCCTCAACCAAACGATCTATCCTATACCGGCTGGCAACGCAAGAACCGCATGCTCATAAATGCCGAAAACATTAGCGTAGTTACCTGCAGTAATTGGCTTGGAGAGGTTGCCAAAGAGAGTTCGTTACTACAAAATGCCAGCATACAAGCTATCCCAAACCCTATTGATACGGATGTATTCTCACCAAGAGAAAAAAATGCTGCACGTAAAAAGTGGAATATAGATGCAGGCAAGAAGATAATCTTGTTTGGGGCTGCTAACATTGCTGACAGACGCAAAGGCTTAATCTACCTGGTTGAAGCACTTCAAACATTAAAAAATATTTATACCGGCACTCAGGATGTTGAAATTGTGATCTTCGGTAAGAACAAGCGCTTTGATGTAACAAGCCTTGCCTTTAAGGTACATCAGCTCAGCATTATTACTTCGGCGGATGATTTGGCGGAGATATATAGCCTCGCCGACGTTTTCTTGCTGCCCTCCATAGAAGATAATCTGCCGAATACCATTATGGAAGCGATGTCTTGTGGCACACCGGCTTGCGCATTTAACACAGGTGGCATTCCGGATATGATAGATCATCAAATAAACGGCTATCTGGCAGAGTTCAAATCTGCGGCTGATCTTGCTGCAGGCGTGCATCAGGTACTGTTTTCCGGCGATCATCACTTGATGGCACAGGCAGCAAGAACCAAGGTGCTTCAGGAATTCAACAATAGTAAAGTTGCGGGCCAATATATAGGACTTTACAACTCTTTACTTGAAAGGCAGATGGCATGAACCCAACCTTGTCGGTCATCACTGTTGTCTACAACAATGTCAGGGACATTGAGCGCACTATTCGCTCTGTAGTAAATCAAACTTACACCAATATTGAATACATAGTTATAGACGGACAATCTACCGATGGCACACTCGAGATTATCAAAAGCTACAGTAGCCGCATCAAAAAGCTGGTAAGCGAACCCGACAAAGGTATTTATGATGCCATGAACAAAGGCCTTAACCTGGCTACTGGTGAGTATGTAATTTTCATGAACTCCGGCGATGAGTTTTATGCGAACGACACCGTTGCAAGGGTTTTCGGAACGTCAGAAGATGCAGACCTCTACTATGGTGAAACAGAAATGGTGGATGCTGAGCGAAACAGCCTTGGCCAACGCCGGCATAAGGCACCAGAGAACTTCACCTGGCGGAGCTTTAAATATGGAATGAGCGTAAGCCATCAGGCCATCTACATCCGGCGATCGCTTGTTGCGCCATACGATAGCAAATACCAGCTAAGCGCCGACATAGACTGGATCATTGGCGCGGCTAAGAAAGCTCGTAAAATTGTTAAGGTAGAAGGTTACGTAGCCAAGTACCTGGTAGGTGGTATGTCTAAAGCTCGCCACAGGCAAAGCCTGCAAGAACGTTTTGACATTATGCGCAAACACTATGGTTTGCTACCTACGGTACTTAATCATGCGGTTATTGCATTTAATCTTGCCTGGTATCGGCTTAAGAATAAACGCACCAACGACTAGCTCTTTAAGTTCTGTTACAACCCGGCAGCTATTGCGTCGTAGATAGCATCCTGTATTCTTGGGCGTATGTTAAGGCTCGACAGTTTGTTGCCAACATTTGGATGCACCCGGTTAGATAAAAATATGTAAACCAGGTTTACTTTAGGATCTACCCAAACGCAGGTGCCAGTAAAACCGGTATGGCCGTAAGTTTGCGGCGAAGCCAACTTAGATGGATAGTGCCTTTCGGCAATAGGATCCCACCTGTCAAATCCAAGACCTCTACGACTTACATCGGTCTGTTTAGCAGTAAACAGATCAACTGTCTCGGGTTTAACATACTGAACACCGCCGTAAGTACCACGGTTTAGCATCATCTGATAAATAATACCTACGTCATTAGCACTTGCAAATAATCCGGCGTGGCCTGCTACACCGCCCATTAGCGCCGCAGTAGGATCATGAACGTAGCCGTCTATAAGCGTGCGCCGATCACGCTTATCATCCTCAGTTGGAGGGATACGGCTTGCAGGAAAACGATTTAATGGTAAAAAGCCGGCCGTTTGCATACCAAGCGGATCATAAAATTGCTTCTGAACGTAAACGTTTTCAGGCGTAGCTGTGATTGTCTCAAATATCTGTTGCAAAAAGCACATCCCTACATCACTGTAAACATACTGCCCACGTGTTTTTAGGGCTGAGTTTAACATGGCAGGCCACATTACATCTTCGAAATAGTTTTTACGAAGGTAGTAGCCGTCATTAACTTTTGTGGGGTATGCTGCTGAAGAATCCGACCTATAGTCTCCGGCCTTGATCTTGTCGAAGGTAGGGATATCAGGTATAAGACCGGCCTGATGCTCAAGCAACTCTCGAACTGTTAGGGTTCTTTTATTTGTTGGCCTGGTAGTAGGCAGGTAAGTACCGGCTGTAGAGTCCAGATTAAGCTTGCCCTGATCATAAAGCTGCATAGCCTCCATTGTGGTGGCCGTTATCTTTGTCATGGATGCCAGATCATATATATCATCAATCCTGTTGGCTATCTTATTATCGTAAGCATGGTATCCGTAAGCCTTGTTATAAATCACCTTACCATCTTTAATAACCATTACTACACAACCCGGTGTAGCACGGTTACTTATTGCTTCGGCAGCAATTTTGTCTATCGCCTGTAAATTACTTGTGCTTACTCCTGCATCTTCGGGCACTGTATATTGTAAACGGGTCTTTGATGTGAGGAAACCACCCCCGGCAACGTATTTAGGAGTAAAAGTTTTTGTTAATTTTTGCGTGATAGCTACCCCACCAAAAATTGCCTGTGCATTAAAAAAAGACGAAACAACCGATTGCCGTTCCGACCATAGTATAGGAGCAGTGATATCGTTTAACTTTATAAGACCAGGACTCGCTCCAATGTAAGAAACTACCACATTCTTGATCTTCTGATTTGTTGTAATAAAGTCTATTACTTGCCGGTTAGCTATGTCAATGTCGGTAAGTTGTACTATCAGTGTAGTAAAGAACTTGGTATCCATAGATAGCGCTGCCGTTGTTTTTGCACCTAAGTACTCGTTGCCATTAAAGCTGGTTACTTTAGCATACTTGTTTAGCAAACTGTCAAACGCCATAAAGTCCCGTGAGAAAAAATGGACACTGGCTATTTTATTCACCTCCAGGTTTTGAAGTGGTATAATCTGCTTTTCATTATTTAACAGAACTGTACTTTGTTCTACCGCTTTTTGCTCCTGCACATAAGCTCTCCCCG
The DNA here is from genome assembly GCF_003432065.1 of Mucilaginibacter terrenus. Classification (NCBI taxonomy): domain Bacteria; kingdom Pseudomonadati; phylum Bacteroidota; class Sphingobacteriia; order Sphingobacteriales; family Sphingobacteriaceae; genus Mucilaginibacter; species Mucilaginibacter terrenus. The sequence goes on from NZ_QWDE01000004.1 coordinate 201,603, forward strand.
TAAAAGGCGGGTTTTGCGCACATGCAGAGCTGAAAATTATAAACCCGGATAACAACAGAAGGCAGGCATTGCGCTTACTTCTTTTCATATACTTTAACACCATTAACAAACGTCTTTAATACCTTTACACCTGGCAACTCACTGCCTTTCACTTTTAATATATCCTTATCAAGTATTACAAAATCGGCATATTTACCAACCTCTATACTGCCTTTTTCCTTCTCTTCAAAGTTTGCCTTTGCTGCCCAAATAGTCACACCCTTTAAAGCTTGCATTCGGGTTAACGCGTTCTCCATTTGAAAACCACCAGTGGGCAAACCTTTCAGGTCTTTACGTTCTGCAGCCGCATAAAATGTGTACATCGGGTTAATATTTTCGACGGGAAAATCAGTACCGAGGGGTATCCAGCCATTTTGTTTCATCAGAGACTTATAAGCATAAGCTGATTTCAACCTCTCTGCACCAAGGCGGTTTATGGCCCAGCTCATGTCAGATGTAGCATGAGTAGGTTGCACAGAAGGTATAATACTGTAATTACCAAAATACTGTACATCCTCCGGCGCTACAATCTGTGAATGCTCTATACGCCAGCGCTTATCGTTTTTACCCTTTAACACATCCGCATATATTTTGAGGATAACACGGTTGGCCGAATCTCCTATAGCATGCGTACACATCTGAAATCCTTTTGCTGCTATCTTCTCGGCAACTTGCTTAAAATGTTCTTTACTGCTCAGCAAAAAGCCATTCCAGTTTGCCTTATCAGCATAGGGCTTAAGTAAGCAAGCACCTCTGGAGCCGAGTGCGCCGTCAGCATAAACTTTAAACGCCCGTACGTTTAAGCCTGGTGTTTTATATGCTCCACGTTTAAACAGGTAATTATAATTTTCTTCCTTGTCCGCCAGCATTACGTACATGCGCATTTTTAGATCGCCTTTGTGCTGCAGCGCAGCAATAGTACTTACCATGGTGTAAGGAAGGCCACAGTCATCAACGGTGGTAAGCCCTACGGCAAAACAATTCTTTTGCGCATCCAGCAGGGCCGCCTGTGTAATCTGCTCAGTAGGCTCAGGTATCTTACGAGTAACAATACCAACTGCGTTATCTACCAGGATCCCCGTAAGTTTACCGTCTATAGTCTCTATTTGTCCGCCAATAATGGTTTGACCGGGTTTGATGCCGGCGATATTGAGCGCTGCCTGGTTGGCAATTGCAGCATGTCCGTCTACCCTGCTTAAGATAACCGGGCGCACCGGAAAAAGCGAATCAAGTTTAGCCTTGTTCGGGAACTGCTTGGCAGTCCAAAGGTTTTGGTCCCAGCCATTGCCGATGATCCAACCCTCTACATTTTTCTCTGAGTAATTTTTAACACTATCCAATACTGCGTCCCAGCTTTTTGTGCCTACCAATTTAACCTCTTGCAAGCCTAGTCCATATTCATAAAAGTGTGAGTGCGCATCTATAAAACCGGGGTAAACCGGTTTGCCACCGGCATCTATTACCTCTTTAGCCAGATACTTTTGCTCAAGTGTGTCGGCGTTGCCGACTGCAATTATCTTACCGCTACTTATAACGAATGCGTTAGCTGTAGAAAACGTGCTATCTACGGTATAAACAATTGCATTTTTAACCAGGGTGTCGGCATTATATTCTTTTTGTTTGCACGCTGCGAGCAAGATGAAAAGAAGAGGCCACAATTTCTTCATACGATAAACAGGTGGATGTAAAATAGATAGCTTAAAATACTAATACAAGTAAAGGGCGGTAAAGTTATGCAATCAAATAATTAATTTAGCATCCGGAATTATTTGACCTCCGGCACAAAGAAGGGACCATTTTAGATGCCAGATATAATACAGCTTTTACCCGATTCGGTAGCTAACCAGATAGCCGCAGGCGAGGTGGTACAACGCCCGGCATCGGCTGTAAAGGAATTGATAGAGAACAGTATAGACGCGGGTGCAGACAAGATTCAACTGATTTTAAAGGACGCGGGTAAAGCACTGATACAAGTGATTGATAACGGCTGTGGCATGAGCCTTACAGATGCCCGTATGTGCTTTGAGCGGCACGCTACATCAAAAATACGCAAGGCAGAAGATCTTTTTGCTATTCGTACCATGGGGTTCCGCGGCGAAGCAATGGCCAGTATTGCAGCTATTGCACAGGTTGAACTTAAAAGCCGCCGGCACGAAGACGAACTGGGCACCTGCATTACCATTGAAGGCAGCGAAGTAATAAAACAGGAACCTTGCAGCAGCAATACCGGTACATCTATATCCATAAAAAACTTGTTTTACAACACGCCGGCGCGGCGTAACTTTTTAAAGAGCAACCCTGTGGAAATGCGTCACATAATTGACGAATTTCAGCGCGTAGCGTTGGCCAATCCGCAGGTGTTTTTAACACTGCACCACGACGGGCAAGAAGTTTATCACTTACCAGCGGCATCGCTAAAGCAACGTATCATTCACCTGTTAGGGAATAATTACAATCAGCGCCTGGTACCGGTAGAAGAAGATACCACCATTATAAAATTGCACGGCTACGTTGGCAAGCCTGAGTTTGCCCGTAAAACGCGGGGCGAGCAGTTCTTTTTTGTGAATAACCGTTTTATAAAAGATGCTTACCTGAACCACGCGGTACTTACCGCTTTTGAGGAGCTGCTACCGGAAGATTCGTACCCGTTGTACGTGCTTTTTATAGATATTGATCCAAGTAAGATCGATATCAACGTACACCCTACAAAAACAGAAATAAAATACCAGGACGAAAAAGCTATTTATGCCATTATCCGCTCGGCAGTAAAACGATCATTGGGTAAATACAACATCACGCCAACGCTGGACTTTGACCAGGAGAACAGTATTGGTCACCTGATTACGCCGAAACCGTTTGAAGAAATTGTACAACCAACCATTGCGTTCAATCCCAACTTTAACCCCTTCGCTGCGGAAAAGAAACCCAGCAGGGAGTTGCCTTTTCTCCGCGACAATGGCCCGAACGATCACCGGTCTGCAATCCCTAAAAATTGGGACACCCTCTACGAGATAGCCAGGCAAGAAGAGATGGTGCAACAGGAAATGCACCAGGAAAAAACCATCCCGGTAAACGAACAGGAGATAACCAAAAGCGGCGAAAAGCAGTTTTTTCAGGTGCATAACCGCTTTATTCTGTCGCAAATTAAATCGGGCTTTATGCTTATCAATCAGCAGGCAGCGCATGAACGTATATTGTACGAACGCTTTTTGCTACAGCTGCAAAGCCACAGCGGGGTAAGCCAGCAAAGTTTGTTCCCACAATCTGTAACGCTTAATAGCGCCGATTATGAGTTATTGCGCGAACTATTGCCGGATATACGTGCGCTGGGATTTGATGTACGCGAATTTGGCCGGAATACCGTAGTAGTAGAGGGTGTGCCAGCCGACATCAGCAACGCTAACGAGCACGAACTATTAGAAAGGCTGCTGGAAGGTTTTAAAAACAACCTGGCTATATTAAAAGTTGATAAGCGGGATAATCTTGCCCGTTCACTTGCGCGCAACGCCGCTATTAAAAGTGGTACGCGATTGTCAATGGAGGAAATGAACCAGTTGATCGATCAGCTTTTTGCCTGCCAGATGCCTAATTTAGCACTGAACGGCAAACCAGTAATCACTACCTTTACATTGAACGAACTAGCGGAGCGCTTTGAAAAGTAGCACCTCGGCATATAAATCGCAATTAAAAACTTAAACTCGATAACAAAGCAGCGCATCTAGCGTCTTGCTAAGGAAATACAACAAAGAACATGCAATCACCTTTTGCCAATTTAACGCCGGTAGTAAAAAACCTGGTTATTATAAATATAATTTTCTTTATAGCAACTTACGCGCTGCGCCAGTTTGTTGACCTTGAAGCATTATTTGCAGCTTATTACCCTACAAACCCGGCGTTTAAACCGTGGCAACCTATTACCTACATGTTTATGCATGCGGGCTTTACCCACTTGTTTTTTAACATGTTTGCTGTATTTATGTTCGGGCCTTTATTAGAGCAAGTAATGGGCTCTAAAAAGTTTTTCAACTATTACTTTATAACAGGAATTGGCGCCTTTGCCTTGTATATGCTGGTACAGGCTCTGCAAATACATGCTATCACTGGGGGCTTTACCGTACCTCATTCCGAACTGGATAGCTCTTATTTCCAATACGGCGGCGGGCAGGAACAGGCACAAAAACTTTACAGCACGTTTAACGGACCAATGCTTGGTGCATCGGGTGCTGTGTTTGGTATTCTTGTCGGATTTGGCCTTTTGTTCCCGGAATTGGAAATGATGATTATATTCATTCCCGTTCCAATCAAAGCTAAATACTATGTACTTGGTTACGTTGTGCTTGAGCTTTATTCAGGAGTTAGGCAGGCATCTGGCGACAATGTGGCTCATTTTGCCCACTTGGGTGGTGCGCTTATCGGCTTTATTCTGATAAAGATTTGGGGGCTAAGAAAGACAAACAACTTTTACTAATCATTATTAGTTAAATAGGTATATAAACCCTGTTTTATGAGTGCTCTTTGGAAAGATATCCAATACAAGATGTTACGGTCGGGCAATAAGCTTACCTTGCTCATCGGTATTAATGTTATTGTTTTTCTAGTTATAAATGTTACATCTGTAATAGAGCAACTATTTACAGGTTTTGGCAACAGTGTAATTAAAAGCTTTACTGACGAGTACCTCTTATTACCATCCTATCTTCCTAAACTGCTTTATCGTTTCTGGACGCCCTTTACCTACATGTTTATGCATGCGGGTGTGTTACATATCCTGTTCAATATGCTTTGGTTGTACTGGATGGGGCAAATATTTGAAGAGTATTTAGGGAATAAACGCACCATTGGGCTGTATATACTAGGCGGACTTAGCGGCGGATTACTATTTATTGCAGCTTACAACCTTTTACCAGCCTTTACTGCTGTAAACGCGGCGCAGGGCGGCATTATAGTAGGTGCATCTGCAAGTGTAATGGCACTTGTCATAGCCACCGCCACACTACTTCCTGATTATACCATATCGCTCATTTTTATTGGACCTGTTAAGCTTAAATGGGTAGCTGTGTTCTATGTCATTATCGACTTCCTGGGCATAGCAGGGGGTAACGCCGGTGGTGAAATAGCCCACCTCGGCGGCGCGCTGTTTGGCTTTGTTTATATTAAACAACTTCAAAAAGGTAACGACTGGATAGGTGGCATAAACAAGCTGTTTACGCCTAAACCTAAGCTTCGTGTAGTAAACAACGAAGCTCCTCAAAAAAAATCTTCCAATAATAAACCGCGTCAGGAAGATATTGACCGTATCTTAGACAAGATCTCTGCATCAGGCTACGATGCGCTGAGCAAGCAGGAAAAAGAAACATTGTTTAGGGCCAGCAATAATAATGAAGGATAGTAAAGGACTAGGATTTTTCGGTAAAGTTTTTTTATGGGCCAACTGCGCCTTGTGCATTGCTTTACTGATTAGCTACCTTGCCCCATATACCGATCCCAGAAAAGTTTGGGTAATTGCTTTTTTTGGCTTGGCGTATCCCCCGCTACTGTTATTTAACTTTATCATGATCGTCTATTGGATGGTTAGGGGTAGGCTGTATTTTCTGCTGTCATTAATTACAGTTATTGTCGGCTACAAGATACTACTTAACAATGTCGGCTTCAGATGGAACAGCAACGAGCCACGGACGGCAAACAGCAATGCCATTAGAATTATGACCTATAATGCCCACGAATTTAAGCGTTATGGATCAGACAATGACATATCAACCAAGCACGAGATACTGCAATTAATAGCAGAGAATGATCCGGATGTATTAGGAATACAAGAGTTTTATACCCGAAAACGCGGGCAGTACGACATGATCGATTCCATAAAGAAGATCATGAAAAGCGAATTTTACTATTTTGAACCATTTTCCGTTAATTACGATCAGGCTGAAGGGATGGCTATCTTTTCGAGGTATCCAATTTTTAACTTTGGTCTTATCGCCCTTTCAGGTAAAACTACAGGTAACCAATGTCTTTTTGCAGATATCCAAAAGGGTGATAAAAAGATTCGCATCTACAGTATGCATCTGCAATCGATACGGTTTGAACCGGAAGACTATAAATACCTAGGCGATGTATCCAAGAAAGGCAAGGCAAATATGTCGGCAACCAAGCGCCTTGGCAGTAAGCTTAAAGCGGCTTTCCTAAAAAGGGCCGAACAGGTTTATACCGTTAAAGATCATGCAAAACAATGCCCTTATCCATACATATACTCAGGCGATTTCAATGATACACCTGCTTCATACGCGGTGAATGTTATGGCGACAGGCATGAAAAATACTTTTAGAGAAAAAGGCACGGGCATTGGCCGCACCTATAATGGCGATTTCCCAAACTACCAGATAGATTATATTATGGCAAGCCCGCATTTTGATGTAAAAGGTTACCAGATCATTCAAAAAAAACTGTCTGATCATTACCCTGTAACTGCAGATCTGTTGCTAAAATGACCTCCCTCTCAATTGCCTGACACGCTGAATATGACGTTAGATTAATGAGTAGGTAGTCTACTTCAGTCCTAAAAATTGTAAGTTTGCGCACATGGAACAAAAACTATTTGTTTACAACACTTTAACACGAAAAAAAGAAGAATTCATACCGCTGGACGCGCCCCACGTGGGCATGTACGTATGCGGCCCTACTGTATATAGCGATGTTCATTTAGGCAATTGCCGTACTTTCATATCATTTGATCTAATATTCCGTTACCTGCTACACCTGGGTTACAAGGTGCGTTATGTGCGTAATATAACCGATGCCGGCCACCTTGAGAGTGACTCAGACGTTGGCGAAGACAAAGTATCTAAAAAGGCTCGCCTGGCTCAACTGGAGCCTATGGAGATCGTACAGAGATACACTGTAGATTTCCACAACGTAATGCAAATTTTTAATGCGTTACCGCCAAGTATAGAGCCCACTGCTACCGGCCACATTATTGAACAAATAGAATTAGTGAAAGAAATACTGGCTAAAGGCTTCGCTTATGAAGTTGACGGATCGGTATACTTTGATGTCGAGAAATACAACCAGACTCAGGATTACGGCATTTTGAACGGACGTAAGTTGGAAGACATGCTGAACAATACCCGCAGCCTTGGCGGTCAAGATGACAAAAAAGGCAAGTTGGATTTCGCGCTGTGGATTAAAGCTAAACCCGAACACCTGATGAAATGGCCCTCGCCATGGGGGGTAGGATTTCCCGGTTGGCACCTGGAGTGCTCGGCTATGAGCAACAAGTACCTTGGACATAAATTTGATATACACGGCGGCGGTATGGACCTGATGCCAACACACCACACCAACGAAATTGCTCAAAACGTAGCCAGCTGCGGCAATATACCAGCTACTTATTGGCTGCATACCAATATGCTTACTACCAATGGCCAAAAAATGTCCAAATCGCTTGGAAACAGCTTTTTGCCGCATGAACTTTTTACAGGCGACCATCCGCTGCTTAAAAAAGGATACAGCCCGATGGTAGTGCGCTTCTTTTTTATGCAGGCCAGTTACCGCAGTACAGTAGATTTTTCAAACGAAGCTATTGAGGCAGCTGAGATCTTCTATAAAAAACTTGCGGAGTCTGCTAAAAAGTTAACTACGCTTGAACAAAAGACCTTAGTAGTTGTTGATGACGAAGCTCAAAACGCCATAATAGCAGCCTGCGAAGATTGCTATACAGCAATGAATGATAATTTTAATTCGCCGAAAACGTTAGAAGCACTGAATAACTTGTCCAAGTGGATAAATTCGTTTGCTAACCAGACGCGTAATTCTGGAGAAATTAGTGCTGAGACGTTTGAAAGGATGAAGAATACTTATAACGATTTCTTTTTTGACGTTTTGGGTTTGAAGCACGAGGACAGCGATAATGCCGATACCGATGAGCTGATGAGCCTTATAGTAAACCTGCGCAACCAGGCTAAGGCTAATAAAGACTACGCTACATCAGACAAGATACGTGAAGGACTAAAGCAAATAGGCTTTCAACTGAATGATAATAAACAAGGTACTACAGATTGGGTAAGAATTTAACCTATTTTAACTACCTCAACCATATAAAGGTAAACCGGGCATGTTTACTTTTACGAGCCAAAGCAATGTTATGCCCTTAACAGACACTATGAAAAAAACAATATTAGCTGCCATCTTTTTAGCCGGGTTTACCCAGGCATCTTTAGCTCAAACAAAACCTGTACAGGTCAGCAAAGTAGTAAACGCAGAAACAGACTTCAATAAATTAGTAGAACGTAAAGGTATAAAGGCAGGCTTCCTGGCTGTTGCCGACCCGGAAGGAATTGTGTTTAAACCAAATGTGGTTAAAATATCTGAGTTCTATAGCACTATTGACAAGCAGCCCGGAAAGTTATCATGGCAGCCTAAAGTGGCGCGTATATCTGCTAACGGAGACCTTGGCTTTACAGCCGGCCCGTATGTTTATCAGAACGGCAGTAGTGAAGATGACAAAGTGTTTGGTCAGTATGTATCTGTATGGAAGCTGGATGCCGCTGATAATAAATTTAAGTTGCTGATAGACTTAGGTATACAGCACCCTGAGCCTGATGCAGAACAGGGCACAGACTTTAAAGAGCCTGATCTCTCCAAACAAAAGGCGCCAAGCAAGGATCCTTTCAACGGTAAAGACATTATTATTAATAACGATAAGTTGCTTAACCACTCGCTTGACTTATCTACCCTGGCGGCTTATAAAGAGTTTATGAGCCCTGAAGGCCGCTATTATTTCCCGGGCTTTGAGCCAATTATGGGTACTGATAAGGTAATGAAGTTTTTAGATAATGAAGGCGTTACCATATCCGCTCAAACCATAAACGGCGGCCGCTCCAGCAGTAACGACCTGGCGTACAGCTATGGTACAGCACGTATTAAAAAAGGCAACATTGTGAACAACTACAATTATGTACGCATCTGGGAAATTGACCCTTCCCACAAGTGGAACCTTGCTCTTGAGATATTCTCTACTGTAGAATAATACAACCAGACACATATCAAAACAGCCGCTGGATTGTAGCACAACTACACTCAGCGGCTGTTTTGTTTTTGACAAAAGTGTTCACTTTTTTTTGTGCCGGTGACATTTTGAACACTTTTGAACACTTGCCTAAATACTTCTAAAAACCTGCGTTAAAAGCACCAATATGGCCGTTTTTACAAGAAAAACCATGCAGCTACCTTTAAAAACCACACTAAATTGGCGGGCTATTTTAAAGTAAATTTGGAGTAATAGGGTAAACTACAGGTTAAAATAAACGGTTTTTGCAGACTCGATGTTTACCCTGATTTAGTGTCAGAATACCCTGACTAAAATAGCGACTCGATAATGTCAGCTGCCGAGAGCCCATCCGCTTCGGCGTGGTAACTGCGCACTATACGGTGGCTGAGGATAGGTTTGGCAACCGCCCTTACGTCTTCTATATCTGGTGAGTATTTGCCATTCAATACAGCGTGGCATTTAGCGCCCAGTATCAGGAATTGTGATGCACGTGGCCCTGCACCCCAGTTAAGCAGGCGTTTCACCTGCGGAGTAGCAAACTCACCCTCCGGCCTTGTTTTGCCTACCAGCTTTACAGCATATTCCAGCACATTGTCTGCCACGGGTATGTTGCGTACCAGTTGCTGAAAATAAATGATCTGCTCGGCGTTCAATTGCTTGTTAACGGCAACGTCAATTGTGCCTGTAGTATTCTTTACTACTTGCAGCTCCTCTTTAAAGGTAGGATAGCTAAGCGCGACGTTAAACATAAAGCGGTCCAGCTGTGCTTCGGGTAACGGATAGGTTCCCTCCTGCTCTATCGGGTTCTGCGTGGCCAGTACAAAAAAGGGCTTTGCCAATTTGTGGGTTACCCCGGCAGCAGTTACCGCTTTCTCCTGCATGGCTTCCAATAACGCTGCCTGTGTTTTTGGAGGGGTACGGTTTATCTCGTCAGCCAGGATAATGTTAGAGAACACCGGCCCTGGTATAAACTTAAAGTTGCGGTCCTCGCCTAAAATCTCCGAACCGATAATATCAGACGGCATCAGGTCGGGCGTGAACTGTATACGTTTAAAGTCCAGATCGAGCACCCTTGCAACAGTTTGCACCAGTAACGTTTTGGCCAGCCCGGGCACACCTACCAGCAGGCAATGCCCGTTACTGAAGATGGAGATGAGCACAAATTTAATTACCTCATCCTGCCCTACTATTACCTTGCCTATCTCTGCCCTGATCTGCTCATAAGCAACTTTCAAAGCATCGGCAGCCTCAACTTCAGAGCGGTGTTGCATACAATATATTATTTTACCTGTGCTGTTGTGGTTGGGGTTAGCCAGTTCTTAAGCACGCCGCATGTTTGGTATTCCGGGTCAATCTTAATGAAAGTTTGCTTACGTCGTTTTTCAAACCATTCCGAAACAGTCTTGCTCAACTTGTCTTCAGTTGCCATTTCTTTCAGCTTAGCAAAATCCTGATCAAAGTTTGCTTTGTGCGCATCGGTAACCGATTTAAGGTAAAGGATCTTATAACTTTTTTTGTTCGTTTGCGGATCAGAATATAACACCGGCTGCGAGAAAGTACCAACTTTCAACGTATCTACCACAAGCGCGACCTGCGGGTCTAGCTTATCTGTAGGGATGTAGGTAGAACGGGTTTGTACGTTTTCTGCATTCAGCATCATCCCGCCGTTGTATTTGGTTTCCTTATCGTCGGAGTAAATTGCAGCTGCGGTAGAAAAATCTATTGCTTTGTTGCTTTTCATTACATTGTACAAGCTATCGGCGCTGGCTTTTGCCCTTACCAGGCTTTCCGCTGTAACATTCGGCGTAATTAATATATGGCGTACATGTATCTGTTCACCACGGCGTTCTATCACCTGTAAAAAGTGGAACCCGAAATCACTTTCAAAAACGGGTGATATATCACCTGCCTTCATCTTAAAGGCAACTGCCGAGAATTCTTTTACATAACCATTACGGTCGTTAAAACCCAGGTCACCACCTTCAGGTGCCGAACCGGGATCCTGTGAATATAACCTGGCCAAAGCACCAAAGTCTTCTCCTTTTTTAGCGCGCTGGCGAAGTTCCTCTGCTTTTTCTTTATATAGCTGTTTTTCGTCTTTGGTAAGTTTAGGGTTAAAAACAATCTCCCCAACTTCTACCTCTTTATTAAAGGTGGGCAGGCTGTCTTTAGGGATCGCTTCAAAATAACGCCTAACATCCTGCGGTGTAGTGTTTACCTTTTCGGTTATCTTCTGGCGCATACGTTGTGCTACCATGGATTCTTTAATGTCCGGGCGTATCTCGTCTTTGTATTGGATAATAGACCTGCCCAGGAACGATTCTAGTTTTTCCTGGCCACCGGCACGCTGTATAAAGCTGCGCATACGGCGCTCTACATCAGCATCTACCTCGTCGTCTTTCACCTGCACGCTATCTATCACCGCCTGCTGTGCCAGCAATTTTTGTGTAAGCTGGATTTGCAGCAGCTGGCATTTTACTCGTGGATCGGGCTGTTGGCCGCTTACCAGGTACTGCGCATATTGCAGCTCAATGTCCGACTGTAAAATAACGCTCCCGCCAACTATACCGGCAATTTTATCGAGTGTCCGTACCGGCCCGGTTGGCTGCGCAGCGGTATCGGCTTTTGCTTTCGCTGTAGAATCTGTTTGCGCCTGTGCCACAGACAGGATAAGAAAGATATTTAAAATGAATACGCCTAATTTTCTCATGAATTGCTTAAAACTATGTTGGGGTACTTCGCCCGCTAAACGTGCGAATTTCGGTAAAAATTATTAATAATAATGTATAATTAAACCCTGTTGCGAATATGCTGATAATGCTTCGTGCTGATTGCCTACTTTTGGTTAAATTTTGTTAAAATATGATGAAGGTTGATAACCCACTGGCTTTACGTTACCTGTTACAGGACGACCTGTACCTGCTGCCGGCCGATAAGGTAGCCAAACCCGCTCCGGTGGCACAACAACCCGTTCCTGATGTACAGAAGTCTGAAGAGCCGGAAGAATCACCTCTGCCTTTACAAACGCCCGTGGTTAAGTTTAATTATCTGGGTAGCAACAATAAACGCTTTGTAATACTGGTAAACTACCATAACGAAGAACACATAGCAGCACAGCACCTCACCGCACTTACCAATATCTTAAAAAGGCTGGAACACGAGATTGACGATGTGGCTATTTTGAACACGCACAAGCAGGCTGTTACCATGGAAAACCTGGTAAGTAACCTTGAACCCAAAAAGCTGCTTGTGCTTGGCAAGGCTGCCATGCCGGTTGAACTGGCCATGCTGCAATTAAACAAGCCCGCCACCCACAACAACATTAAAACGCTGTACAGCTTTAGTTTTGACGAGATGATGGACAGCAACGATATGAAGAAAGCTTTCTGGGATCAAATGAAAATGCTTTAATATGCAGGAACTAGTATTCGCTACCAACAACCGCCATAAACTGGAAGAAGTATCGGCCAAACTTAACGGCCGTTTTAAATTGCTCACGCTGGATGACATCGGCTTTACCGATGATATAGAAGAGACCGGCACCACTTTTCGTGAGAATGCATCTATAAAAAGCACACTGATATGGGACTGCTACCAGCTAAATTGCTTTGGCGATGATAGCGGACTGGAGATTGATACCCTGAACGGAGAACCCGGTATTTACTCGGCACGGTATGCCGGCACACATGGTGATCACCAGGCAAATATTGATAAGGTGTTAAAAAATCTTAGCGGTTCAGACAATCGCAAGGCACATTTCCGCACGGTTATATCGCTGATATGGGAAGGTACCGGGCACTTTTTTGAAGGTATTGTTGAGGGGACCATCCGTACGGAGATGTCAGGCGCAAAGGGCTTTGGTTACGATCCCATTTTTCAGCCCGACGGTTATGACGTTACGTTTGCAGAGATGACCTTGGAGGAGAAGAACGCTATAAGCCACCGTGCCATCGCGGTTGAAAAGCTCGTAGCATTCCTTAACTCGGCAACTAAATAGCTATGGCTTTTTAACAGCAGTAGTATCCTTAACCTGTTTCTTAGTTGTATCCGCTTTAACGCCTCCAACCGGTTTCGCTGCCGGCTTTACTATGGTCTTGTCGGCGGCAGGCTTTAACAAAGGAGCAGGCTTTACGCCGGTACTGTCCTTGCTACCCTTTGGCAGCAACAATGCGGGCGGTTTGTTTTTCGCGGTATCAGCAGGCATCTTATCGCTTGTGCCCGGCTTTAACGGGGGCTTGCCCTTGTTATTCTTAGCGGCGGCAGCGGCTTGTTTGCGGCTGTATGACGGAATGATGGACTCCTTGGAAATCGGCCTTTCTTTTGGCTTCCAAATAAAGCCTTTCAGTATCCGCTCATCCTCCTTAAACTTGGCCAGCGGGCCATATCTATGCTCCGGCTTGGTAACGTTAAACACGTCGGTAGCGCTGTTATCCTTAAACAATATCCGCATCCTGGTGGTAAGGGAACGCTCCATGCCTGATACTTTTCCGCTATCACGAGAGTAGTAAATGCTTTCGGCATTGCCCGATACATACATGCGATCAAGCTTGTCATCCTTAAAAAAGCCGCGCATCCGCTTGCCGGATACCTGATTAAAGTTCACCGAGTCGTCTTTCTCAATATTTACAATAAACGCGGCCGGGAACATCATCAGGTTGTCAATCTTTTTGTTACGCATTTGCAGCGTAATGGTATCACCGGAGAGTTGCGATCCCTGCGTCCAGATGAGTGGGTTTACAAAGCAGCGGAGTGTGGAATCGGCATAACTGTAGAACATTGAGTCTGACTTTGCCTGCAGGTCAGATTTAAAAAGCTTTGCGTTATGGTAAGCCTTAACAATCCTGATGCGGGCTGTATCACTCAGTGTTATTGGCCTCACCTTAAAAACAGGGTCGTTATCAACCTCGTCGGCCAGTTCCCTTGGGGGCTGTTCCTGTCCGTTTGCAGCTTTTGGCTGCTGCCTGCCTTTGGCACCCTTATCGGCTTTACCAGTTGCAGCTAAAACCGGTGTGGCTTGTTTTTTTGGTAATCCAAACAGCAGGGGCAACATAATGCTATCCCGACGGCTGCCCGGCGGCCTTAGTACAAGCAGCTCCTCGCGCCTGAATTTAGCGCCTGCTTTGGCGTTTGCTGCTTTTATCTTGGTGGTATCGCGTATGCGGGAGAGCCGCTCCTTCTCAATCATGTCCTTATACGCCTTGTAGGTCATCATTTGGGTGACCAGTACATCGGCAGATATGTACACGGAATCGTGCTTGGTCTTCTCCTTAGGTTTTAGCTTCGCAAGAGAATCGACTTTTATTGAGGTATCCCGTTTGGCAAGCGTATCTGTACTCAGGGCTTTTACCGGCGTACCTAGTGCCGGGGCTTTTATGGGGCTAACTGGTGGAGTTGTTTTTACGGGAGTGCCCAAAGGCGCTTTGGCAGCGTCTAATGACGGCGCTTTAATAGGAGATACTTTTTTACCCTTTCCTCCCTTAACATCTTTAACAGCGTTAGGAGCAACAGAATCCTTAGCGGTAGTATCACGTTCCTCAGTAACAATAACAACATACGGGTCCTGGGTTACTACAGTGCGCTCTTCATCTTTGTAATAGTTTGCCAGGTCGCCATATAAATTGGTTTTCTGCTCACTATCTGTAAATATCACATGCTTTACCGCACGGCCAAGGCCTGCTTTTTTATCATAAAACAGACTGTCCCCTTTTAACCTTTTTGTGCCCGATTTATACAAGTTCCTTTTACCAAAAAAAGCTTGTTCTGTAATGGTATTATACAATCCATTTTCGGTGTAAAGCGTGTCCTTCTTGTCCTTAGTATCGTAAATGTTGGTTGGGCCATAAAAGTAGGCTATGCGCGTACCCGAATTATACCGCATGGTATCGGTCTTTATCAAGGCGTCGGGCGTAACCTCTACTACATCATAACGGAAGTAAGCATCTCTCGAAAAAGCAAAATAGTAGCCGTTCTTACTGGTAAGCGTGTTGTCTTTATTTACAATTTTACCGCCTCCGGTATAAGTACCAATGCGGGTAGCCGTGTTGTAGGTAAGATAATTGGTGGTGAGCGTGGCATCCTTGTCAACCATCTTTACATTGTCGGTAAGGATGGCAACTTTGGTATTGCCGTTATAGTTAAGTTTATCGCTAAAGATATTCAGCGTGTCGCCCTGGGTAATGTTCACGTGGCCAAAGGCATCAAAAGCATTGTCCTGCACGTAGAAGTAAGCACTGTCTGACCGCATTACCGAGTAATCCTGCTGAAATACGCCCTGGTGTACCTTCACCACATCTTTCCCATTTATCCTTACGTTCTCAGTACTTGTGGAACGGATAAGGTTCACTACAGATTTTTTCTGCGAGAATGCAGTAACAGTAGTGAGTATAAAGAGGATACTAAAGACGTATTTTATCACAATGGCAAAATTAGTTTTTTGCTGGGGTTATTAAATTAATAATTTTGGCTAATGCTTCCTGTAGAACGCTTTACCGGGTTTATAAACCAACATAATCTATTCCGCAGGGACACAAAAATTCTGGCGGCAGTAAGCGGCGGTATGGATTCTGTTCTGATGGCGCATTTACTTAGCTTATCTGGTTATAATTTTGGCATAGCTCATTGCAACTTTATGCTTCGCGGCAGTGAGGCAGATGCCGACCAGGAATTTACCCGACAGCTTTCGCAGCGACTGAACAAACCTTTCTATACCATTAACTTTGATACCGCGGCTTACGCATCAGAACACAAAATATCTATCCAGATGGCTGCCCGCGATCTTAGGTATAATTGGTTTGATCAGCTTCTTAAAACCGAAGGCTTTGATACAGTTGCCCTTGCACACCATCAGAACGATACGATTGAAACAATATTGTTAAACCTTACACGTGGCACAGGCATAGCCGGACTTCATGGCATTTTACCCAAAAACGGCAGCCTGGTACGCCCCTTACTAGGCTTTACCAGAGACGAGATAGAGCAGATAGTAACTGCTGAACAAATTGAGTACAGGGAGGATAGTTCCAACGCCTCTACCAAGTATGCACGTAACAAGATAAGGCATGAAGTTGTGCCGGCTCTGAAGGCACTTAACCCTAACCTTGAGGCTACCTTTGAGAATACGTTGCGTGGTTTTAGGGAACTGGAGCAATTGCTTGATGAAACCGTGGAGAGGCACCGCAACCAGCTTGTAACGGTTGCAGACGATGAGATACGCATTGAGATTGATCAGATAGATAAGCTGTCGCCCAAGAGGCTGCTTCTGTTTAAACTGCTGCAGCCTTATGGCTTTACAGAGCCGGTGGTAGACGACCTGCTGACTGCTCTGGGTAAACACCCCGGCAGGGTGTTCGAAAGCGGAACTCACCAGTTGGTGGTCGATCGTAAAGAGATCATTATTTCTGAATTATCGCAGCTGCCTTTTGAAGAGATCACCATAGAGGCTCATCAGCATACGGCTCACTTCGGCAACTATAAGCTTACTATTTTACATGATGATAGCCCGTTGATTGTGAAAGATAATCCGCTGGCTGTATCAATTGATGCTGATAAGCTTAGCTACCCGCTTACCGTACGCAGCTGGAAGCAGGGCGATCAATTTTACCCTTTAGGGATGCGGACACGTAAGAAGCTAAGTGATTTTTTCGTTAGTGAGAAGGTGCCGCTCCATAAAAAGAAGGATGTACCCGTGTTAGTGAATGCCAATGGCAACATCATTTGGCTGGGCGGCTACCGGCTCGACAACAGGTACAAGGTAGATGATACAACTAAAAAAGTTACTATATTCGAACTCACCAAAATATGAGCGATAAAGCCGTTTTTACCGAAAAGCAGTACCTGGGCCGCGAGTGGATCCCTATTACTATTCGCCTGATACTGGCAATGTTTTGTTTTGCGGCTTACTTTTTTACAGATGAGCGCGAACTGAACGGCGACCTGCTGGCAGTGGTTGGTTTTTCTATCATAACCATCTCCATTATAATGGGTTTCCTGCTGCACTTCCGCACCAGGGTGATAAATAAAAGCATATTGGTGGACGGCCTTTGGACAACCCGCCTGGTTAAAATAGACCTGAACAGTATTGTTAAGGTAGAAAAGGGTGTCTATAGCCGCTACTGGTTCAATAACCCGGTTTATAACCTTCACTCTAAAGGCACTATAAGATTTTACACAGCAGGTAATGACGCTATTCACCTTACAGACAGGGACGGACTGCTCTACATCATCGGGTCACAGCATGCCAATGAGTTTCTGCGAGCCATACAGGAAGAGATGAACAGATAATAATAAAGGGGCATTAAAGCCCCTTTATTATTTATTTAGAATATGGAAAATTCCGCGATATCTTTCGCATTTGCCGCTCCACCACATCATCAGTAGATGATAGTAAGTTTTCGTTCATTCGCTTTGTATAACGCCAAAGCATCTCGCCGTCCGCACCATTCGAGATCTGCATAGTGATGCCGCCCTCGCCAGTTTTACTTCCGAAGCCAAGCAGGGCGGTAGTCACAATTGCACCCGCTTCAGATTTGGTGGTTTCCTGGTCGTAGTTGCCGTAAATTACAGCATCAACACCCAGCACTTTTGCAATTTCGTCCTTGGTGTGCATTTCCAAGCTATCGGTAAATTTAGCTTTGTTTAGCAGCACGTTGGTTTTCTCTACGTCCTGAAAACTCACGGTATAGTTGTCAGCTTTTCTTAAAAGGTAGGTGTACATGCTGCCTTGAATGTTCTTGCCCATTTGAATCTCCTGCTGACGGTTTGCGGCAGCATCGAAGTTTTTTGGAGGCCGCTTGTAGCTGATTTTTACGTTGAAAGGTAAAATAGCTACAAGTTTGTGAGTACGAATTGCTTCCTTAAGTTTAGGGCTTTCGTAAACTTGTTTTGAACTTTCAAATTGCGCGTAGGAACACAGCGTGGTGAAGCAGATGACTGCTAAAAGTAGAATTTTTTTCACTAGTTTAAATTGATAAGGTTAATAACTGATAAGAGCATAGGGATGCCCTTATTTGCAGCTATTATAGGAAAAAATCCTAACAGTAAAGTTAAGAAAATATTAAAATACGAAATCCTGATTCTTAGTGCGACCGGAAACTTGTAAGATCAGTATACATATCCCTGAACGAGCTGCGGATACCAAAGGTGATCATTGCAGTTTTATCATTAAAAGCGCTGTTCTTCTCGGTGCGGTAAATACCACCAAGTTCCACACGTAAATTGGTTTTAGGATTGATAACGAATGCCACTTTCCCCTGAAGGTAAACCATATTGGTTGTTAAACCCTGGCCAATGTAATTCCCATCAAACTTAACCGGGTTGCGGTACGACAGGAAGATATTTTTACCATTGTTCTCCGCAGTACCTACATCAAGGCCGTAATGGCCAAGGTCTACTTCGCCGGAAAAGTCAAAGCGCTGATAGGAGTAGTTAAGCAAGCCTACGTATTCGCGGAAGTTAGCACCCCATGGATGTGCAAGTGGTTCGCTGTTGGCCGAATAGTTAACGATAGAAGAACGTTCTGAATAGGTATAAGGCCTTGCACTGTTGGTTTCGGCAAGGTAGTTCAGGTTCTTCACTCCAAAAAGGTTAGCTCCCCTTACACCAAGCTGGTAGCCAAATTTATTACGGTAGCTACCCGGGTTAGAGAAGAACTGCTTAGACTCAAACTCATCAAGTGAGAACTGGCCGTAAGCTGTAAGGCCATCGCTTATCTTGTATTTGGTGGTAAGACCAATAAGCGCGTTATCCGGAGAACCATTAGAGGCTTCCACCGGGCGCAGGAAAATAAAAGGGTTTATATAGTTAAGGTCGAACCCGTGCTTGTGCCCTGAGTCATCCTGGTCAGCCCAAATAACAGAATCGAAGAAACCAATGGACACCCGGTTGCTGACATTCCAGTCAAGGTAGTGGAATACGCCCCATTTATGCCGATCAATGAACAAATCGCTGGTAGCAGCCGGATCATTAAAGTAGCCCCACATAGAAATGTATTTAACATTCCCCACGTTAGCGGTAACCCTGAAATAGGGATAAGGCGACGCATAATCTGACAAAAGCATAGAACGGTAACCATCTCCCACAAAAGATTTGTCGCGCCCGGCGGAAAAGTTGAAGTACTTGCTAGGGGTGTAAGATACATTTGCTGTGATGTACCGCCAGTTGTAAGCATCCGGATCGCTGGCCAGCACGCGGGCAACTGCAGTACCGGGTATAATGCCCACCTGATTGATGTAAGTAGAAATATAATCAGGGAACTTTGCATTGCTGAGGTACCCGGTTATGTTGTAAGATAATTTACTACCGGCAGCTGTACCACCAAGCTGTAAACCTATCGAACTGTAATGAGTAGTCTTCTTCCCGGAAAAATCCCGACCGATCTGGAAGTCAGGCAGCAGGTCAGCATAAAATGTTGACGTTGGCTTCTTAACATCAATAAGGTGCTCATTAAATATCTTGGCATAAGCACCCTGCTTCACAACCCCATAATTTACCAGCGAATCGTAACGGGCACTTAATAAAGAATCATCAGCGAAATATGGTTTAAATGCAGTGTGAACACGGGTTTTGGTGGAATATACGTCTGCATTCAGCTTTTGGTAAAACTGGTAAGAATAGGGTTGATACACAGACTGGGCCTTTACCGCACCCGCAGTAAACAGTAAAATTATACTGCTGATTATGGTTTTCTTCATAGATATAAAGACATGGGATTAACCCGATTTATTCAAAATAGTTTAAAGTTTTAAAGCCTCCGGCTCTTAAGCATTCATCCTTTTTCGCAAGATGGAGATCTGCTTTTACCATATCTTCCACAAGCGCCTGCAAATCGTACTTGGGTTGCCAGCCTAGTTCCCGGTGTGCTTTGGACGGGTCACCAATTAACAACTCTACTTCCGTAGGCCTAAAGTATTTTGCATCTACCTTTACTACTGTTTGCCCGGGCGCCAGTACCGATGTATTAAGGCCCAGTACCGCAACCGTGCTTTCATCAACATCAATTATTACACCTTTTTCAAACTGATCTCTCCCGCTAAACTCAATAGTAACCCCCAACTCTGCGAAAGCCATTTTAATAAACTCTCTTACGGTAGTGGTTACGCCGGTAGCTATTACAAAATCCTCTGGTTTATCCTGTTGTAACATTAGCCACATAGCCTCTACGTAATCTTTTGCATGGCCCCAATCGCGCTGTGCCGAAAGATTTCCCACATACAGCGTGCTTTGTAGCCCTAAAGCTATCTTAGACACCGCGCGTGTAATTTTTCGCGTCACAAAAGTTTCCCCGCGTACAGGGCTCTCATGATTGAACAAGATGCCGTTACAGGCATACATCCCGTAAGCTTCGCGATAATTTACTATTATCCAGTAACCGTACAGCTTGGCTACCGCATACGGCGACCGCGGGTAAAACGGCGTTGTTTCACTTTGCGGCACTACCTGAACCAGTCCGTACAACTCAGAGGTAGAAGCTTGGTACAAACGAGTTTTTTTTGTCAGACCCAATAACCTTATTGCTTCC
The DNA here is from genome assembly GCF_003432065.1 of Mucilaginibacter terrenus. Lineage (NCBI taxonomy): Bacteria > Pseudomonadati > Bacteroidota > Sphingobacteriia > Sphingobacteriales > Sphingobacteriaceae > Mucilaginibacter > Mucilaginibacter terrenus. The sequence goes on from NZ_QWDE01000004.1 coordinate 222,203, forward strand.
AAAATCCGCAACACGCCTATCCCATCCGCGTTAGCGGTGTACTCCGGCGTGTCGAAACTTACCTTAACATGGCTTTGAGCGCCCAAGTTGTAAATTTCATCGGGCTGAACTTCCTGTATGATACGTATAAGATTGGTAGAATCGGTAAGATCTCCGTAGTGGAGGTGCAGCCTTACGCCTGTTTCATGAGGGTCCTGATACAGGTGATCGACGCGGTCTGTATTTAAAGATGAAGCCCTGCGTTTAACGCCATGTACTTCGTAACCCTTCTTAAGTAAAAATTCTGCTAAATACGCACCGTCCTGACCTGTAATACCTGTTATTAACGCTTTCCTCATCAACTGCTATTGGGTTGAGTAATATAGTTCAGCAAATATTACCAAAATAATTCAGAAAGCGGGTGTCGGCTAGTGGTTGGTGCTATATACCAGCGACAAAGTCCTCCAGATCCCGGTACCACTCTTCGCCGTATTTACGAATAAGAGGCCCTTTCAGGAACTCGTGCACTTTCACCTGCAGCTCGTTGCCAAAGCTGCATGCCGGGCTGCAAATGCTCCACCGGTCGTAGTTCAACACATCAAACTCCGGGTAAGCGGTAATGCGGATAGGATATAAATGACAGGAGATAGGCTTTTGCCAATCTATATCGCCGTGCTCATAAGCTTTTTCGATAGCACATTTTGTGATGCCGTTTTCCCAGGTAACGTAGGCGCACTCCTTGTTCTTGTCTACACATGGCGTAGTGTAATCCCCTTCAAAGTCTGTTACGTGTGTGCCTTCCCGCTCTATAGTGGCAATACCTTTGGCGGTCATATAAGGCTTTACCTTAGGGTAGATATCTTTTAATATCGCCAGTTCATCATGGTTTAAGGGCGCACCAGAGTCGCCCTCAAGGCAACACGCACCTTTACATTTGTTTAAATTACAAACAAAGTTTTCTCTTATAACATCTTCGTGCAGTAAAACGCTGCCTACTTCAATCATCAGTTCTATTTTTTAACAGGGTTAAGCGGATATTTTAAACCGCTGGCCTGCGTAAGATCCATCACCAGGCTGCCAACCACCAACTCCACATGTGCCTTTACCGGTATGCGGTTCTTGTCATCTGTAATCCACAAATATAGCATACTGTTTTTTCTAAATATGCGGCCGGGGATAATGGTAGGGTTAAACTTTAAACAATTAAACGTACCCAAACCGCACTTTACCTGTTCTTTGCCCAGGTAAGTAATGGTGAGGGTGTGTATGCCATCTTCCAAAAAGTAGCGCAGGTCGAGCTTCTGCCCTATCTTCAAGCCAGATACATCAATGTTGCGAGCGTAATAGTAGGCCGACAGGAAATCAAACACGTTGCCTTTGAACGGGTATTTACCACGATTGGCAGTAATAATGTCCTTTTCATGATCAAAGGTAACCTTGTCTGAGTGCTTGTAACTAGCCTCCTTGCGTTCTTCACTATAATAATAAGGCAGCAGCGTATGCGGATCTATAAAGGTTTCATATTTATTCCGCACCTTAAAAAGCAGGTTAAAAGTACCTGCAGTATTGGCGTTAGCAAAAATGTGTAAAGCAGGTTTGCCCTCAAATTTTTGTGCGCTGTTCGCTACTTTTATTACCGCTTCTGCAGCTGTAAAAAAACCATACTTAAGCTTGTAGGTAATTTGCTCACCGGGCTGAAAAGCAACCTCATCCGTTTTGGCAACTTCCTGGCAATAACTCCTGGTAAAGAAAAGCAGCAGCAAAAAGGGTAAGTAGTTTTTCATTCAAATTATTATCGTTCCCACGTGAGACGATGCAACCCAGCCAGCGGTTTAATCTTTACGCTTGTAAATAGGTACAGTGGAGCAAGGTTCGCCAAACATGAGGCTCTTTGCTACTAGCGTAAGCCTGTTAGTAAGTTCTACATAAGCTGACACGGGCACCGGTGTATCTCCGCAGCCCTTAATAACGAGCCGCTGATCCCGATATTGTTCAACGTCGAGGTTAGCTTCTATCTGCTTTGTAAACAGAACTGTCTCCAATACATCAGCGTCTCCAAATACAATGTCTTTCGCGTAAGGTGCCATACGGTTAGCCAGCAGCATATATGCCCATGCAGGTACAATAGCGTCGGCAGAACAGGTTACTGCAACATACTTGTCCTGGTACTGTGTCCAGTCATGCCCTTTTACAAATTCTCTAAAGTCCTTCTCACGCAGAATAAGCCCGTGGAAAAGGTTTTCCTTAATATCATACACCACGCGTTCACCTTGCGGATAAAACTGCGCGGGGTCCAGCGTTACCAGCCCGCTTTGCGCCACTTTATTAATGATGGTTTCCTGAATATCCATTTTGCCGTTCTTAATCAAAAAAAATCCGGCAACAGCTGTACGCTATTGCCGGATACAAAATTACTTTAAATTTAGCTTATAAGAACTTAGCCCTGTTATCTTTTACAATAGCCTTATCTTTCAATGCTTCTAACACCTGGTTGCCTGCGCGCTGCTCAAGCGTTTGTGCCAGAGTTTGTTTCTCCCTTACCAGGTTAGTTGCAGGTGCAGGGTTTACAAAGCTGTCCAAGCTTACCACGTAAACACCTTGTACGCCATCAATAGGCTTAGAGAGTTTGTTAGGCTGCAATCCAAATACAGTACCAATAACTTTATACTCGGCAGCTGCGCCTGGTATAACAGGGTTAGCAAATACTATATTTTGCAAAGAAACCGCTTTGGTGCCTGCTTTTTGCGCTACCTGGTCTATAGAAGACGCACCGCTTAAAGCCGACTGGAATTTATCGGTAAGTTGTTTTGCCTTAACCCTGATCTTTACAGCAGGGGTGATTTCTGCTTTAACAGCGTCAAGGCTAAGAAAACCTACCGGCTTAATTTCGGCAAGGCGGGCTACTACATACTGATCGCCTATAGGGTAAACTTCTTCCGAGAAATCTCCTTTATCTGCTTTAAAAGCCCACTTTACTAATGCACGTGCATTTTCAAGGCCCGGCAATACAGCAGCCGTACCAGTGATATCGAAAGCGTTCTTAACAGAAAGACCGGCTTTCTTTGCTTCCGCTTCAAAGTTGTCTTTATTTAAAGAGCTCAGGAACGCCTGCGCTTTATTGTAAACGGCATTTTGTGTTTGCTCGCTTGCTTCAAGTGGCTTATCTACCTGGGCAACCTTAACAACTTTTGATGATCCTTTTTGGCTTTGGATCTCGATAAGGTGAACACCAAACTGAGAGGTTACGATCTTCATGTCGCCTTGTTTGCCATCAAATGCTGCGTCCTCAAAAACCGGGATCATAGCACCGCGACCAAATGTAGGCAGATCGCCGCCGTTTGTACCAGACTGCTTGTCGGTAGAAAATTTCTTTGCCAAATCTGCAAAGGTAGCTTTACCGCTTTGTATAAGCGCTTTTAACGAATCGGCCTTTGCCTGTGCCCTTGGCAAACCACCTTCGGCAGCCGGGTCAAGCAGGATGTGGCGTGCTTTTACTGAATCCGGACCAACTTTGGTATCTATCAGCTTAGCAATTTTATAGCTGCCGTTAGAAAGGTATGGGCCGTAAGTAAAGCCTTTCTCTGCATTGAACATTACCGAATCCAGCTGCGGGTCTAACCTGCCTTTTTTCACGTAGGCAATTGGCGTTTTTGTTTCAGAATTTACCTGAACAAATAGTGAGTCGTTGGTAGATGCCTTAAAGTCGGCAGCCAGTTTATCTACTTGTACTTTAATAGCAGCGCTATCCGCTTTAGACGGTGCAGCGTTAAAGCTTACGTAGTTAATGTTCCTTAACTCTTCTTTATTTTTAAACTCGTTTTTGTGCTCGTTGTAGTAAGCATTAAAGTCGTCGTCTGTAGGAGTTACCTTATTATCCGGAATAGATGCATAATCTAAAACAGCGTACTTAAAGTTAGCAAGCTTGTTTTTGCCCTGATACTCGTCCTGTGCTTCCAGCGAATTGATGTAAAGGCCATTGCTTACCAACGATACATATTTTTGCTGCGTGCGGCTCTTAATAACTTCGCTTACAAAAGCAGCCCATGATGACAGCTGAGCAGTATCTGCCTTGTTAGACTGGATGTAAGTAAGGAACTGGTTTAACCTGGCACGATCAAACTGACCGGTTTGCGGGTCTGAGAACTGACGCGCTATTTGTGGGTCGGGGTTGCTGCCGCTAACCATTGATTGTATTTCGGCATCGCCAACAACTAAACCTAATTTTTCAATTTCTTTACCCAGCAACTTCTCTGTTAAGAACTGGTTCCAGGTGGTTTCCTGTAAATAGCTGGTAATTTGCGGAGAAATGCTTTGCCCTTGTTGTTTAAACTGGTTAGTAGCAATATCCAGCCTTTGGTTAAACTTGTTATAGCTTATCGCGCTGCCGTTCACTTCGCCTATATCAGTTTGGTTATCCCTGAAAATAGAACTTCCGGATTTGATCACTTCCTCGGCTACAAAACCTAGCAGTGCCAAACCAATCACAATTGCGAGAATCTTACCCATCCGCTCCCGCAAATAACTCATTATGCCCATATAACTCTTCTAATATATATTTTAATAGTTCTCAAAAAAGAGGCGCAAGATACAATTTTTACTAAAATTCTATGACACAAAAAATTGCGTAAAATTACAGTCGATTTACTGCGCCAGGTTGTCGCCATTTACGTGAATAACACCAGTTGCATTCTGGAATATGGGGTGCAGCAGCTTATCATCGCTTGTAAAACTGGTACCGTGCATAATATCTCCGTTAGCTTTGGTCATCTCCACCATTTTAGTAGAATAAATAGTCTTCTTTTCGGTATCATAAATCAACTGGTCAGACTTATAAACCGTGCCCTCTGTGTTGCGCGCAACAACGTTCTTCCTGAACTCCATAAATTTATTCTCGTTGCGGGTAACAGCAGAGTCGGAAACGATGGTACCGGCTTCCTTTAGATCCTTGTCGAGAAAGATGATCTTGACACCTTTAGGCATAACGCTGATAGAATCCTTTTGCTTGCCCTGGTATTGCACCATCAAGGGTGAGATAACACGAAACTTCACTATAGCCGAGTCACTGAAAATAACATCTACTCCCTTGGTGGTTTGGATGGGCTTGGTAGCATCAGCTGCAGCTATTGCTTTAATTTTGTTAATATCGTTCTCGCAGGCACTAAAAAACATTGCCGCAAAAAGAGCGGCAAATGTGTAATGCTTTAACGAAACCCGATGAACAAAATTAAGCTTAATCATACCTGTACTTCACAAACCATTGATCGTTCAGGGTAAACGATAGATGAAGGTTTACATACTTTTCTTTTACCAGATTGTTGGTTAGCGTCCCGCGCTGGCCATATTCTGCCGAAAGATTTATTTTGTAGAAAGCGTTATTGTTACGTGGCAACGGCAGGCCTAAACCAAAGGTTGCAGCGTAGCGCTTGATATTGGTGTTGTTTATGTTTAAGTAAGTTTGATCGTAAATCACCCCGAAGCGGTAGTCAACACGGGCAAGATAGCTTGATAGCGATGCTGCATTTGGTGTTACCTGGCCACCTAAGTTAAACGTGCGGCTGTTCTGTAATCCTTTGTTTACACCGGCAACAGTTAAGTTACTCCAGTTACCGATGCTGTAGTCGGCACCTATCAGGTATTTACCATCGTACTGATAGCTAATACCAAAGTGGTTTATCTGTGGCAACGCTACCTTTGCTTTAGGGCTTTGGCGGTTCACCAGGCTGTCAGTTGCTATATCCTGGTTACCATTTGCATCGGTAAAGTAGCTGCTTACAATGTAGCTGTTGCGTGAATTTAACTTAGAGCTTGCTGATGCAGAGTAACCGAAGGTAAGGTGTTTACGTTGCGAAAAATCGATGCTGTACTGTACACCGTAATCGTAAGTTAAACCGTTTATGGCATTACTTTCTTCTTCGCGTGAGTTTAATGTACCGAACAATTTAGGCACTTCTGTTGATTGGGTTTCCTTTAGGTTACCAAAAATGTAAGAACCGTTAATACCCAGCGATAAACCACCAAAACGATGACCGTAACCAAAAAAGAATTTAGATAAGCCGCCATCTCCTGAGTACAGGTAATTAACTTCATTTGTATCTGCAGGCAGCCCTGTACCAAAGTTGCTTTGTTTTTGACGATAGTTGTAACCTAACTCAGAATACGGCATAAGGCCAAATGCGAATGCCGACTTCTTAGATATTGGGAATGCGAACGCCAGGTGGTTGTACCTAAAGCTGGCATTCGTTTGATTGCTCTGACCGCTTTTGGTTAAAGTGTTGATGTTACTGCTTACACCGGCATCAATAATGGTATAATTGATTGACGCGTAAGACGCAGGATTTAGCGGATTAATATAGTTATACCCGCTTATTTTGTTAATGGCAGTGCCTATACCGCCCATACCAAGGCTTTGAGGCAATACACTCGGGCTAAGATCGCCGATACCATACCTGGAGTAAGGTGAACTTGTAGTAGCGGTAGATTGTGCATTTGCACCGGCCGCCGCTGCTGTTAAAGAAAGTATAAGTATGAACCGTATGTATTTAATCATTATGCTTGTATCGCTGCGTTTAATCCTTTAAGAACCAGGTAGGGCTCAATTTTTATATAGGGGGCAAAGATGCTATTTTTCAAAAGAGTATCAAAGAAAATACTATCGCCCCCGCTTAGTATGATATTGCACTCCCGGTATTTATTTGTATAGCTTTCTATAAAACCTGTAAGCTCGTATTTTATCCCGTTTTGCACCCCCGAAGTAATTGCAGATGCGGTGTCGTCTCCGCTACTCCTGTCAAAGCCTGCGTCGGCTTGTAACAATGGCAGCCCGCCGGTATAGTAATTTAAGGCTTTATAACGCATATTTAGGCCGGGTGATATGCTCCCTCCAAAATAATTTGCCTCTGCATCAACATAATCATACGTAATGGTTGTGCCCCCGCTTATCACCATGTTGTTTGTACCGGGGTATAGCCGGTTAGCGCCTATTACCGCCGCCAGCCTGTCGGGCCCTAGGGTTGCTGGTGTTTTATAATGGTTGTTTATACTTGTAGCAACTGTGCTGTTGAAATTTATTGTATCAAATCGGTCTTGCAACTTCAGCAGCCACGTGGCTTTCTCTTTCCTTACCGACGATATTATTGCTTTAGCGATGTTGTAGCCCGCAAGTAAAGTGTCTATCTCCTCTTCAGCAGGATCGGCGTATTGCTCAACACGCTGCAGTTCATCACCTTCAAACAGCGCTATTTTCACCAGCGTGTTACCAATATCAACAACCAGGTTTGCCATTAGGCATTAGCCAACGCTATGATCGACTCGAAAATAGCCAAGCCATCCTGGTTGCCTACCAATGCTTCTGAGGCACGCTCAGGGTGTGGCATAAAGCCAAACACATTGCGGTCTTTGTTACAAACACCGGCAATGTTCTCCAGTGAACCGTTAGGGTTAGCATCGTCGGTTATGTTACCAGCCTCGTCGCAATAACGGAAAAGTACCTGGTCGTTATCATTGATCTCTTTAAGCACATCGGCATCTGCAAAATAGTTGCCCTCACCATGTGCAATAGGTATTTTTAAAGCACGCTCCGGCTCGATACCACGGGTAACCAGCGAGTTGGTGGTTTGTGGTTTAAGATAGATGTTACGGCAGATAAACTTCCGGGTTTTGTTGTGCAGCAGCGCTCCCGGTACCAGGCCGGCTTCGGCAAGTATTTGGAAACCGTTGCAAATGCCAAGCACTTTACCGCCCTTTGCAGCAAACTGTATTACTTCCTGCATAATGGGTGAAAAACGCGCGATAGCGCCTGAGCGCAAATAGTCGCCAAAGGAAAAGCCACCGGGTAAAACTATAAAGTCGGCACCCTGAAGATCATGATCTTTATGCCACAACCTAACCACATCCTGTCCCATAACATTTTGCAGTACGTGGATGATGTCTTCATCACAATTGGAGCCCGGAAATATTACTACGCCAAATTTCATGTTACAAAACTAACACATAAGCCCAAATAAGGACGAATGTAAAAGTTAAAAAGTGTTAAACTGGAAATATACTATGCTGATAAGCAGCAGCAAATACAATCCTTCGTAGAACCAGCGCTTGGTTGCGTTATGAAAATAATAAGAAAAGAATACCGCCAAAGGCACTACGCACATTATAAAATGCACGAGGTTAAATTCTGCTTTTATATAAAAAGAAAGCCCTGCAATAAGCAACACAAAAAACAACAACTGCAAGCATTTACGCACCTGCACGTAACTTTTGTAAAAATTTTGCTGAAGCTTAATAAAGTATAAGGCCAGAATAACTAGCACGGGCACCAACACCAGGTAATTAAGATAATTTATCCTGACAGCATTAGGGAACTTTGAACCCAGGGGGGCCCATATCCTGAAGAAATTACCAAAACGTCCGCTCAAATAATAAATAACAGCCAGGAAAAAAAACACGGTCACGTAGCCAAGTACGGCAGATACCCACTCGCGCCAGCTAAACGGGCGAAAGATGATAAGGCCGATCCACACCGCCAGGAACATGAATATGAATGGGAGATAGATTAGCGAACCAATTGCCACTATTATTCCAAGGTCATAAGCGGTGGATTTTGCATCATCGCCTTTGTAAAAGCTGGCCAGCTTAAATAGCATCCATATAAGCAGGAAGTTGCATATAAGCGGCGCACTTAATATCATGAACGGCTTAAAAAGCGATGCTATTGTTACGTACATTAAAGCCGGCAGAAAGGTGGGCTTGCCCAGCAGGTTATAATGATTAACGAAGTAGTTTACCAGCACTGCCTGCCCCAATACCAAAATACCCGCCAGGAAAACGTTAAGGGCAGGTGAAAAAGCGTATTCGTAAGTTACAGGTACCAGCAACCGTGCAAAGGGTTCCACAAAAATAAACTCCACCTTGTCTGGCGCGCTTACTATAAACCCAATACGCAGCAAGTAGAGCAGAATGGCAAGCCAAAGAATGCTGAGCGGATTATAAAGCTTAAAAAAGTTGACCATAGCGGCTTGCTTGTGGCGGCAAAATTAGCAGAAAAAGCGTATTTGAAGGTATGGATTATTGCCGGGCATACCGCTTTACCATATCATCTACAATTTGCGCCGTCTCGTCGGGGAAATCGACATTGATGCGTTTATCATCGGCAAGCCAGTTGTTAATGTGCGTAGAGAAGTCGTGCCCAATGGTACCTACAACCTTTACCCCCAGGTACGATGCCGCCAGTGCATTACATTGCTGCTCGTACTGCCCCTTCATGGGTATCATCATTACTTTTTTACCCATAAACAGTGCTTCAGCAGGGCCTTCAAAACCTCCACCTGTAAGCAGGCCGGCGCTACTGGCCAGGCTGTTATTAAATGCTTCGTTATTAACAGGAAAAATGTGAACGTTACCTTCCCGGTATGCTGACTTGGTACGTTTACTAAATACGTGCCACTCCGCATCTTTTGCCTGCCCCAGATTTTTTATAAGCGTATTATCACCATAAGCAGGCAGGTATACGCTGTAATGCCCCTTGTTTGATGTTTCCAGTTTACGAATATCGGTACGTATAACGGGAGTATGAATAAAATCGGCGTAACGTTCAAAATGGAAGCCTATGTGATGCGTTGTTGGTGAGTAATACTTAAATAGCCACTCCGCATAGTTCCACTTTGCGGGACGGGGTGTTTTTTTGGACACGAACGAACACTGGTGACTTAACGAAACCGAGGGCACACCCTGAATGCGGCAGGCCCAGGCACTTACCGGTTCAAAGTCGTTTATAATTAAGTCATACTGTTTAAGCGGCAGGCTTCGCATATCGCGCCAAAGCTGCGGAAGGTTCATGATCTTAAAGGTAGCCCAATTATCTACACCTCCTTTTTTTCCAAAAACAAAGCTAAACCCATGAAAACGGTATTTAAGCGGCTGGCTCAGGCTAACTTCCGCTTCGGTGCCGCTTACCAGCAGGTCTACTTCGCCATACTGCTGCAGAAGGGGAACAATTTCGCGGGCACGACTGATATGCCCATTGCCGGTACCCTGTATGCCAAATAGTATTTTCATGGAGATAGAATTGCGGGCAATTTAGCAAACAAAAGTTTACAAGGGGTTAGGAAATGGTGAAACGAGGATAGATATCTTATTTTACTCCGCTTCCTGCCTAAAACGTTCCAGCAGTACCTTAACATCCAGCATGGCGTTCAGGTCCTCGGCATCGGATACATCCTCCTCGTCAGCATCTGATTTAAAATCATCGGGGTTAAACTTGAACACCCGCCAGTCGCCATTGTTGTACTCCAATGAAGTAAGGCTTTCCACCCAATCGCCGCTGTTGAGGTACAGCACGCTACCCGTTTGTTCGGTTGATTGTATTTCCCTTATCTCGGCATGGTGAATGTGTCCGCAAATTACATAGCTGTAGGCCTTCTCAACCGCAAGATCAGCCGCTGTTTGCTCAAATTGGTTAATGAACTTTACGGCATCCTTAAACTTAGCTTTTACCTTTTGGGAAAAGCTCATCTTTTCCCGGCCTATTGCAGTAAGAAACCAGTTTGTTAAGCTGTTGATGAGAATAAGTGTATCATACCCAACAGCTCCTAATTTGGCAAGCCATTTGGAATGCTGCATGGTAACGTCGAAAACATCACCATGAAATATCCAGGCTTTTTTCCCGTCAATGTTCAGTACTATTTTATTTAGAAGCTGAAATGAACCAAGATTGAGGTCGGTAAACTTGCGCAGCATCTCGTCGTGGTTACCGGTAAGGTAATACACTGGGACACCTTCTGTAACAAATTTAAGTATTCGCCTTACCACCTTCATGTGGCTCTCGGGCCAATAAGATTTACTGAACTGCCAAATATCTATTATGTCGCCATTGAGGATGAGCATCTTGGGTTTAATGCTCTTGAGGTACTTTAAAAGTTCCTTAGCGTGACAGCCATATGTGCCTAAGTGCACATCAGAAATAATAACGATATCAACTTCTCTTTTCGCCATCAAAAATGGGGGCTATTATACAAGGCCGGCACCTGGTATCGGTCAGTATCAGAGTAGTGGTTACAAACTGCTGCGGCCTTTATTCCTCGTCGTCATCCTCATTTACCTTAAGCTCATAAGGGCTTAGGTAAAAGGCGCCAAGCAGTACCAGTAAACCAACTACAAACAAATAAGCAAATTCAAAATTCATCTGTCCTTGTTTAAGCAAATATCAGGTAATCAGGTTATTTTACTGTTAAGACTATATTAAATGTAAAAGGTTACTTTAATAGAAGAAGTTTTTTTTGTCCCTTTTAACTCTCATACTAAGCTACCTCTTAAATGTGAAATGCAGATGAAAATTAGGGCTTATTTCGATGTGTTAAAAGACGCCCTTAGCCGTTCCAGCTGCTTTAAATGATGCTGCAGGTGAACACGTATAAATTTAAACCATTGGGCTGCATTTAGCATGCCCATCCGCGGATGCTGCCAGCGTGCGTTGGTTGGGGCAGCGGTTATCAACCCAGCGGTAGTGGCTACCCGCTTGCGTACTTTAATTATCTGGTTACGGGCAGTCTCTTTATCTATTTTCACCGGAGCTACTTTGGCGGCAGCTTCTTCAGGCACTTTTGTGTTAAAGGGTGGGAAAGCTCCCATAAGCAGGATGTACCAGCCTGTAAGTGTAACTCCGCCTTTTGATGGTGGGCAATTATCATGCGTACACCGCTCCAGGACAATAGACGAACCCAAACTGGCTTTCATAATGTGGTCATACACCTCTGCATAGCTCCAGCCATCTTTGGCAGGCGTAACATCAAAGCTACTGTCTGGTATGGTGTCCAGCCATTCGCGGTAGCGGTCTAAAGCCTCGTCAATAGCGCGGCGCTCTTTAGCCAGGTTCATAGGATTAAAGTTAATTCTTTTAAATGATGTATCTGCATAGGTATGTCTGCAGGCTTTTCTACCCGGAATGGGTTAAAATAAATCGCATCCATACCAAACCCCAAAGCGCCACGTACGTCCGCCTCCAGGCTGTCGCCAATCATCAGGCTTTCTTCTTTAGTAGTACCGGCAAGCTCAACCGCATGCTGAAAGATCAGCGGATCCGGTTTATTCACCCCTACCACTTCGGAAATGATCACATTTTGAAAGTATTTTCCCAGCCCGGTTCCGCTTACCTTTATCTCAGTAGATTCTTTAAACCCGTTGGAGATTAGGTGCAGTGTGTATCTACTTTGCAGGTAAGCCAGTGTTTCATGCGCGTGCGGAAAAAGATTTGTTTTATACGGACCAAGCCTTACATAGTCGTCCTCAAATGCAGCAGGTACAGCTTCGGGGTGTACGCCCATTTCCAAAAAGGTCTTTTTAAAACGCGTCTCGCGTAAAACATCCTTGCTTATTTTACCCAGGTGGTACTCGGCCCAAAGCTGGTGATTATTACGGGTATATATTTCTATGAACTCCGCTGCCGACTGCACGCCAATATCTGCCAACTTATAAACGCTATAAAGCTCCAGCAGGGTTTCTTCCGCATTGCGGTCAAAGTCCCAGATGGTGTGGTCAAGATCAAAAAAGATGTGTTTGTAGGATTTGGAATTAAGATTGACGATGTCAGATTGCGGCGTAGAAAACATATAAGCAAAGCTAACAATTCGTACATCTAAAATCCTCCTACGTAAGTCAACTATTCTGTTCCTCCTCCAGGGACCGGGGGCTACACCTTCTCCCCAAACGCCAGGTCCCCGGCATCGCCAAGCCCGGGTACAATGTAGCTTTTACTTGTCATCTCCTCGTCTACCGCGCATACCCATATTTTAGCTTTTGGCAAGTTCGCCCTTACATGGGCAACGCCTTCCGCACTGGCTATTACAGCGGCAAGATGTAACTCGGTTATTTTGTATTGCGCCATCAGTTCCTTGCAAACCCTTACCACACTTTGCCCGGTAGCCAGCATCGTGTCTATCATGATTAACGCCCGCCCATTTATATCAGGTGTTGAAATATGGTCTACCTGGATGGTAAAGCTGCCGCTCTTTTTGGTTTTGCGGCACGCAGTGATAAATGCAGAATCTGCCTGTTCAAACACGTCCATAAACCCCTGGTGAAATGGCAAACCTGCCCGTAGTATAGTTGCCAGTACAGGTTGTGCAGTCGGCACATTTATGCTGGCCGTACCCAGTGGTGTTTGCACATCCTTTGCCTCGTAGCGGAACGATTTACTGATCTCATAAGCCAGTATAGTTCCCAGCTTTTGCTGGTTGCGGCGAAAACGGCCTCTATCCTGCTGAATGGCTGCATCCCGCAGTTCGGCTAAAAACAAGTTGGCTATACTGTCGGTTTTGTTCAGGATGAAGGGCATGGGTGATGTTAGATTTTTAATTTACGATCCCGGATTTACTGCAAGTATAAATCCGTTATAAAGTTTGTTAAATACGTGGCATTAGCAATTCAATTACAAAAAGTATTGAGTACGCCCTGCTGACATAGGGTTGTCACCAACCCTCATTTACTTTGCTTTGCTTGCCAAACACGGCAAAGTCAAAATCGGTTACAAACCCGTAATCGCTGGCTGCTTATTGTTAACTTTGTACTAATGGATTTTAAGATAACTTCTCAATATAAACCCACAGGCGATCAGCCGAATGCCATACGCCAGCTTGTAGAAGGTGTACAAAACGGCGACCCGTTCCAAACACTTTTAGGTGTAACCGGATCGGGCAAAACGTTCACCATAGCCAACGTTATCGAGCAAACACAAAAGCCAACGCTTATCCTCAGCCACAATAAAACCCTTGCGGCACAGCTTTACGGCGAGTTTAAGCAGTTCTTTCCGGATAACGCCGTTAACTACTTTGTTTCTTATTACGATTATTACCAGCCAGAGGCTTTTATCCCTTCGTCAAATACCTATATAGAAAAAGACCTCCAGATAAATGAGGAAATAGAAAAGCTTCGCCTTCGTACTACCTCGGCCCTAATGAGCGGCCGGCGCGATGTTATTGTGGTGTCGTCCATATCCTGCATCTATGGTATGGGTAACCCGGAAGATTTCGCGGCATCGGTATTTAAGTTTGCTGTAGGTACCCGCATTAGCCGCAATGCTTTCCTGCACCGTTTGGTAGAGATTTTATATGCCCGCACCACTGCCGATTTTAAACGCGGAACCTTCAGGGTAAAAGGTGATACGGTGGATATTTTTCCGCCATATATGGACCATGCTTACCGCGTTACTTTCTTTGGTGACGATATAGAAGAACTGAGCGCGTTCGATATTTCCTCCGGCAAGACCATCGAGAAGATGACGCACATGGTGGTTTACCCTGCCAACTTGTATGTTGCGCCGCGCGAACGCTTTCAGCAATCTATCTGGGCTATTCAGGAAGAGTTGGAAGCGCGTAAAAAACAGTTTATTGATGATCAACGCTTTTTAGAAGCCAAGCGGTTAGAAGAAAGGGTCAACTACGACCTGGAGATGATACGTGAACTGGGTTACTGCAGCGGTATAGAAAACTATTCACGCTTTTTTGATGGCCGTCTGCCCGGCATGCGCCCCTTCTGCCTGCTGGACTATTTCCCTGATGATTACCTGATGGTGATTGATGAAAGCCACGTGACTGTGCCGCAAATACGCGCAATGTACGGCGGCGACAGGTCCCGGAAGATCTCACTTGTTGATTACGGCTTCCGTTTGCCTGCGGCTATGGATAACAGGCCCTTAAACTTTCAGGAGTTTGAACGCCTTGCGCCACAAACTATTTACGTAAGTGCCACCCCGGCTGATTTTGAATTAGAAAAATCGGGCGGCGTTGTGGTAGAGCAGGTAATACGCCCTACCGGGTTGCTGGACCCGCTGATAGATGTACGACCGGTAATTAACCAGGTGGACGACCTGCTGGACGAGGTTGATAAAACCATTAAGATGGGCGACCGTGTATTGGTAACCACCCTTACTAAACGTATGGCCGAAGAACTGGCCAAGTACATGGACCGTCTTGGAATAAAATGCCGGTACATCCACTCTGAGGTAAAAACATTACAACGTGTGGAGATACTACGCGGCCTTCGCTTAGGTGAGTTTGATGTGCTGATAGGTATAAACCTGCTGCGGGAAGGCCTGGACCTGCCCGAAGTTTCGCTGGTTGCCATTTTGGATGCTGATAAAGAGGGTTTCTTACGATCAGAACGTTCGCTTATACAAACCATCGGACGCGCTGCGCGTAATGACCGTGGCAGGGTAATCATGTATGCCGATACGATAA
The DNA here is from genome assembly GCF_003432065.1 of Mucilaginibacter terrenus. Classification (NCBI taxonomy): domain Bacteria; kingdom Pseudomonadati; phylum Bacteroidota; class Sphingobacteriia; order Sphingobacteriales; family Sphingobacteriaceae; genus Mucilaginibacter; species Mucilaginibacter terrenus. The sequence goes on from NZ_QWDE01000004.1 coordinate 237,406, forward strand.
CTGACTCTATGGAGATAACGATGACGGAGACCAACCGCCGCCGTGAATTACAGATTAAGTATAACGAGGAGCACGGCATTGTACCAAGAACCGTTGGCAAATCTAAAGAGGAGATCATGGAGCAAACATCCGTGGTCGACTTTAAAGGTGGCGTACAACAGGCTTATGTTGAGAATGAGGTTGCTACCCTCGCGGCCGACCCTATTGTGCAATACATGACTAAGGCCGACCTGAAAAAATCTATTGATAACACCCGTAAGGATATGCTTGCTGCTGCCAAAAACATGGACTTTTTACTTGCTGCTAAACTGCGCGATGAAATGTTTGCGCTGGAGAAAATGATGGAAGAGAAGTTTTCGTAACTAAGTACTTACTCAGCAAGCAGCGCTAAAAGTATTTTGATTAAATTTGGATATGGAAACATTAAGTGTACATCCTAAAAATAAAAAACAGTTGGATGCTATTGTAGCGGTTTTAAATGCTTTAGATGTAGCTTTTGAAAAAGAGGGAGATAGCCCCTACGATGCAAAGTTCGTAGCAAAAATAAAAAAAAGTAGAGCTGAGGTTGTAGGAGGTAAAACAACTGCTGTGAAGCCTTCAGATATATGGAACTTAGACTAACCGAAACGGCTAAAGAAGACATCCGTTTTTTTCTGAAGTCCGGGCAAAAACAGGTTCTGAAGAAAATAGAACACCTCCTTTCAGAAATAGAAGAACATCCCTTTACCGGCATTGGCAAACCTGAAGCTCTTAAATATAATTTGACTGGTATGTGGTCCAGACGGATTGATCGTGAACACAGGATAATCTATGAGGTTGTTGAAGATGTTATCTTCATTCATTCCTTAAAGGGGCATTACAACAAATAGCTTTCTACAACCAGAAATAGTGTAAATTTGATTATGCAGTTCTCTGATCTTGATCTTGATAAAACGTACAGCTACGCCGATTACCTTCATTGGACCTTTGAAGAGCGGCTGGAACTTATTAAAGGTAAGATATTTAAGATGACGCCTGCGCCAGCGTCATCACATCAGCGAATATCATGGGTGATTTCTGGTGAGCTTTACAATTATTTGAAAGGTAAATCTTGCCAGGCGTATTCTGCTCCTTTTGATGTTAAGCTTCCGCGGATTGAAGAGAACGCTGCTAATAAAATATACACAGTAGTTCAACCCGACATTTGTGTGATATGCGATCCGACTAAAGTGGACTCCAAAGGCTGCACAGGTGCGCCGGACATTGTTGTGGAGATCCTTTCTCCCGGGAACAACCAAAAGGAATTACGCAACAAGTACGAAGTTTATGAAGAATCTGGCGTGCTGGAGTATTGGATTGTTTCACCTCAGGATAAAACCTTCTTTAAATATGTTATGGCTGACGGTAAATTCCAGCCGTCTAAGCTCATGACAATAGGTGATGTTATTACAACACCGGTACTACCAGGCTTTGAGCTAGACCTTGAAACGGTTTTTGCAGGCATAAACGACGATAATCTATAGTCATCCATTTATCATCAGGTGGGGCTAACATCATAAGCAAACAAAACTTACGTTATAGTACTTATATTTGTAAGCTAATTTTAACCAAATGCTTCTCATCAGGTTCTTAATTATTTCAATTTGTGTGCTGTACATCCTGCGCAGCCTTGCCCGTATATTTATCCCTATGCTTTTCCAAAGCGTAGTGAACAAGGCTCAGGAGCAAGCGCGCGGTCAGCAAAATTATCAGCAGTACAAACGCCCCGAAGGCAAGGTGCAAATAGACCATATACCCGAGGGTGTAAATAAAGGCAAGGTGCCCGATAACGAAGGTGAGTTTGTAGATTACGAGGAAATAAAATAACCAATGCTTCCCGAAAATTTATACAAACGGCGCCGTAACCATAACAACACCCCTCCGCTGGTGCTGCTTATATTGACCAACTGTATTGTATTTGCTTTATTGATACAGTTTTTTGCCGCTTGCGATAAAGTGAACAACTTTTTTTGGGCCGCTTTAGCCGTACTTGCCTTTTACAACCTGTACACCATACGCCGCAACCCCGACGAGCACAACCGGCTTAACATCATTATCTACTCGGCCAGCATTATTGGCATGATCGTAACTTTTTACTTCATGAGCCGGCAGCCGCATAACTGTTAATTAAATCCGCTTTAAAGTTATCGTTCCTATTGTCGTTCAATTTCCTATTTTTGAGGATTAATAAACTGTCCCTTTAAATAATTTAAATGAATAACTGGTTCAAACGTAATGGCATACATTTGGCTGTTACCGGCATTTTCCTGGCAATTTGCTTCTTCTTTCTTACACCCGCATTCCAGGGCAAAACATTAGGACAAAGCGATGTGCTTGGTGCACAATCTACCCAAAAAGAAATTAACGATTACCGTGCAAAGGATACCACCATATTGTGGACTAACCAGATCTTTGGTGGTATGCCCACCTTCCAGATATGGGCACCATACCCCAATAATATTACCACCCATGTAGTAAGTGCTGTAAAAGCAACCTTCCCTAACCCGGTTGATACTGTACTTATTTTGCTGCTGGGCACCTACTTTTTATTTAACGTACTGAAAATGAACCCCTGGCTGGCTGCTGCGGGAGCTGTGGCATTCACCTTCTCGTCGTACAATATGATATTGCTGGTGGCGGGGCACTCCAATCAAGCCTTTGCCATAGCGCTGTTTGCACCTTTACTGGCAAGCATCCTGTTAACGTTGAGGGGTAACTACATTACAGGCGCTGCCTTAACGGCATTCTTCCTGGCTATGGAGATACGTTCTAACCACGTGCAGATGACGTATTATCTAATGCTGGCTATCTTTATTTTGATAGGCATCGAGCTTTACCATGCGGTGAAGGCAAAAACTACAGCACCGTTCTTTAAGGCGATCGGTTTGCTGGCCATATCTACAATCTTAGCCGTGTCAGTAAATGCTTCGTTATTATGGAGCACTGCCGATTACGGTACGGAAACCATCCGCGGTAAATCTAACCTGAAGGCAAGTGATAAAGAGCCAAATGAAGGCTTGGACAGGGACTACGCTTATCAGTATAGCCAGGGCGTTGCCGAGTCGGTTACGTTTTTGGTACCGAATGCCGCAGGCGGTGGTTCAGGTACAGAAACCCTGGATTCTAACTCCGAAGTAGTTAAAGTATTTACAGATAAGAGTGCACCTGTAGAGCAAGCCGTTAACATTGCCGGGCAAATATCCAACTTCCCGGGTATGTCTATGTACTGGGGTCCAAAACGCCCTTCTACGTTTGGGCCGTATTATTTTGGGGCGGTTATCTGCTTCTTATTCGTGCTGGGGCTTATTGTGGTGCGCAGCCGCTTAAAGTGGTGGTTGCTGGCTACGGTTGTACTCACCATGCTGCTTTCATTTGGGGGCAACTTCCCGTTCCTTTCAGATATTTTCTTTAACTACGTACCGCTATATAACAAGTTCCGCGCGGTAGAATCCATCCTCGCGGTTACCGGGCTTTGTTTCCCAATACTCGCGCTGTTGGCAGTTAAAGAATTTATTGACAATCCGGACAAAGCCGACCTGTTTAAAAAACTTAAGATCGCCCTGTACATTGTTGGTGGCCTAACCTTAATATTAGTAGCTGTACCTACAGTTTTGCTCAGTTTTAGAGCATTTGACCAGGTAGATGGTGTAAATGCTTTGACGCAGGCTATGAAAGGCGATAGTGCTACCGCAAACGCTTTCTCCAACGCGCTGGTTAAAGACCGCACGAACCTGGAACGAGCCGATGCAATACGTTCCCTTGTGTTAATATTAATTACTTTTGGCTTGCTTTGGGCATTTGTAAAGCAAAAGATAAACGCCACTGTAATGTCGGTAGCGTTCCTGGTAGTGATATTGGTTGACCTATGGCAGGTAGACAAGCGTTACCTTAAGGACGCTAGTTTCCAGGACAAGGTAGAAGCAGCGCAGGCTGTACAACCACGCGAGGTAGACAACTTTATAATGAAGGATACCGATCCGGATTTCCGCGTGTATGACAACAGCGCAGCCATGAAATATGACCTGTTCAATCCCTTCTTCCACAAAAGCGTAAGCGGCTACTCAGCAGCAAGGCTTAAACGGTACGAAGAGTTGATTGACAACCAGTTCACCAAAAGCATAAACCAGGATGTACTGGATATGCTGAACACTAAATACATCATCACTACCGACCCTAAGACAGGCACGGCCAGCATGCAGGCAAATTCAACCGCTTGCGGGCACGCGTGGTTTGTTAAAAGTGTAAAATATGTAGAAAGCGCCGACGAGGAAATGAAAGCGATAAGCAGCTTTGCACCTAAAGACGAGGCGATGATAGACAAGCAATATAAAAGCGTTGTAGAGGCTAAGCCACTATCTGCTGACCCCAACGCTACCATCAAACTGGTAAGCTACAACCCGCAGCATTTGGTTTATCAAACCAGTTCAGCGGCCAACCAGGTAGCAGTTTTTTCAGAGATATACTACAGCAAAGGCTGGAAGATGTTTATAGATGGTGTTGAGCAGCCTTACTACCGGGCAGATTACCTGCTGCGTGCGGCAACCATCCCGGTAGGTAACCATAAAGTAGTGTTTGATTTCCACCCCGCATCTTACTACACCGGCGAAGGTATCTCAATGGCAGGCTCTATCCTGATGGTGCTGGCCCTTGGCGGTGCAGCATTCACCGAATTACGCAAAAAGAAAACCCCGGAAGTTATGAAAGCTTAACACCTGGCATATGATAAAAAGAAGAGGCTGCTCCTTAACGTGCAGCCTCTTCTTTTTAGGGGAAAACTTAGGGGCTATTTCACCGCCCTTTTACACCTGTATTTTATCCTATTACTTGCAAATAAACTTTAAAACAGCCCGCTTTTTTGGTGTGGTTTTTAAAGAATCACGCGGCTACATTGTGTCAAAAACAGCCAAATTGGTGCGTTTAACGCACTTTTTATTGCCTAATTGCACAAGTGTTCAACTTTGTCCTTTTTAGCGTCAACACAAAAAAAGCTGAACACTTTTGAACACCAGGGTCAATTAATCGATAAACTCAAAACGGGTATAAGGCACCAATACCTCGGGTATTTTAATGCCGTTTTCGGTCTGGTTATTCTCCAGTAAAGTGGCTACTATCCGGGGCAAAGCAAGGGCACTTCCATTAAGGGTGTGTGCTAGTTGCGTCTTACCCTCAGCATTGCGGAAACGCAGCTTTAACCGGTTCGCCTGGAAGGTCTCAAAGTTGGACACGGATGAAACCTCAAGCCAGCGCTGCTGCGCCGCACTCCAGGTCTCCATATCGTAAGTAAGCGCGCTTCCAAAACCCATATCGCCGCCGCAAAGGCGCAGCACACGGTAAGGCAGGCCAAGCTTTTGTAACAGGCCCTGCACATGCGCGCTCATTTCTTCAATAGTCTCGTAAGATCTGTCCGGATGCACTACCTGTACAATTTCTACTTTATCAAACTGATGCAGCCTGTTCAACCCGCGTACATGCGCTCCATAAGAGCCAGCTTCCCTGCGGAAACATGGCGTGTGGCCACAGTTCCTCAATGGCAACTCCTCACCTTTCAGGATTACATCCCGGTACATGTTGGTAATAGGCACCTCGGCAGTTGGTATCAGATATAAGTTATCGAGTCCTACAAAGTACATCTGTCCTTCTTTATCAGGCAGTTGGCTGGTACCAAAACCAGATGCTTCATTCACCATCAACGGCACGCTCACTTCACTATAGCCAGCCTTTTCTGCCTCATCTATAAAAAAGTTAATTAACGCGCGTTGTAGCTTAGCACCCTTGTTCTTATAAACAGGAAAACCTGCACCGGCGATTTTCACGCCCAGTTCAAAATCTATCAGGTTGTATTTAGCTGCGAGTTCCCAATGCGGTAGGGCACCTGCGGGTAGCTGTGGTTTGTCACCGTTCTCCAGCACTACCTCGTTATCCTCAGGTGTTAAGCCCTTCGGCACAGATGAATGCGGAAGATTAGGTAATAGTACCAACTTATCCTGTAACTCCTGCTCTACCGCACTTAGTTGCTCAGCCAGCTGTTTGCTTTCTTCTTTCCACTTACCGGTGTTAGCTTTAATGGCTTCGGCTTCTTCTTTTTTGCCGGCGCGCATCAATTCGCCAATCTGCTTGGCGGCGGTGTTAGCCTGTGAGGATACAGTGTCCAGCTGGTTTTGAGTCGACCGGCGTTTCTCATCCAGCGCTATCACTTCATCTACCAGATCCAGCTGTTTGAAATTTTTTACAGCTAAACGTTCCAGAACCTGTTCCCTGTTATCACGGATATAACTAACTTGCAGCATTATTTGAATTTTTAAAAGGCAAAGATATAACAGTTGGCGGTTTACAGTAGCAGTTTGCAGTTTTCTTTCAGGAACTTAAACATTACCAGTAGAAGCTAACCGACACCTGCAAACTAATGAGCGGTAAACTCTTTTTAGTACCCACCCCAATAGGTAACCTCGAGGATATGACCTTTCGCGCCATTCGCGTGCTTAAGGAAGCCGACCTAATATTGGCTGAGGACACCCGTACATCCGCGCCGATGCTGAAGCATTTTGGTATACAGCAGAAGGTCTTCTCGCACCATCAGCATAACGAACACCAATCATCGGGGCAAGTCGTAAAGTTCTTGCTTGAAGGTCAGAAAGTAGCATTGATATCCGACGCAGGCACACCCGCTATCTCCGACCCCGGCTTTTACCTTGTCCGCGAAGCATTAAAGTATGATATTCCGGTGGAGTGTTTGCCCGGTGCCACCGCCTTTGTGCCGGCTTTGGTGAACTCCGGCTTTCCGACAGATAAATTTTGTTTTGAAGGATTTCTCCCGTTGAAAAAGGGGCGGCAAACACGCTACAAATTTCTTGCTGAAGAAGAGCGCACCATCATACTTTATGAATCGCCTCACCGTTTATTGAAAACGTTGGAAGAGATGATTACATGGTTCGGCCCGGAAAGACAAATCTCTGTATCTCGCGAGCTTACCAAGATGTTTGAAGAAACGGTTCGCGGCACGGTGACCGAAGTAAAAACGTATTTCGAAACACACCCGCTAAAGGGAGAGTTTGTAATGTGTGTGGCAGGTGCACCGGAAAAGCCCGCTAAAAAAAAGTACAAAGACGAAGACTAATGTCGTACTAATATGGATGGCTACCTGCAAAGCGTACGTAAACAGTTTGAGTACTATAAATCTGTTGGTGAACGGACAATGGATCAGTTGACCGATAATGAGCTATTTTGGAAATACAATGAAGATAGCAATAGCATTGCAACGATTGTAAAACACCTTTGGGGAAATATGCTGTCTCGGTGGACAGATTTTTTAACTACTGATGGTGAAAAACCATGGCGGGAACGTGAGGCAGAGTTTGACAACGACATAAAAGACAGAGCCGAACTACTAATTAAATGGAACGAAGGCTGGCAATGCTTGTTTAATGCACTGGATACCATCAACCAAGATAATTGGCAAACTGATGTTTATATCAGAAACGAAAGACACACCATAACAGACGCTATCAACCGTCAACTGGCCCATTATCCATACCATGTTGGTCAGATTGTTTTTATTGCTAAGATGCTGAAAGCAGAAGCGTGGACATCGCTTACAATCCCCCGTGGTAATACTGACGAATTCAACAAAGAGAAATTTGGCAGTACAGATAACAAAGAAGTTTAATGAAAAGAAATACTATCCTGCCAGTTATATCGGGTTTATTGCTTTGGCTCGCCTGGCCGCCAACTCCGTACACCACCATCCTGCTCTTTATTGGCCTTGTGCCAATGCTGGTGGTGATGGAAGATATTATCAACTCTGATGTCCCGAAAAAAGGAAAGCAGATTTTTAATAAGACTTTTTTAGGTTTCTTCATCTGGAATGTTCTGTGTATTTATTGGGTATACAACTCTTTAAAAATTGTTGGTGCTATTATCGCAATTCCAATCTCTCTTATTCCCTATGCACTCGGCCCTTTATTGATGTCAACCGCATGTTGGTTATATTACCGCCTACGGCTTAGAACAACCCGAACCATCGGCCTTATTGGGCTGGTATGTTTTTGGATAGCCTACGAATATCTACACCAAAGCTGGGATCTCAACTTTCCGTGGATGACACTAGGCAACGGCTTTGCCGTATCGCACCAATGGGTACAATGGTATGAGTTTACGGGTGTGTACGGCGGCACTATATGGGTGTGGGCGGTTAACATTCTGGTTTTTCTGGCTTATTTAAAACACAAGCAATCACAACAGAAACAAACCTGGGTGAAGCCGGCAATTGCAGCTGCGCTGGCTTTTTTATTGCCACAGGGTATATCATTGTATCGCTACTATAGTTACGAAGAACAGGTAAATCCATCTAACGTGGTTGTTGTGCAGCCTAATATAGACCCCTATTTAAAACAGGACATACCGGCAACAAAGCAGATAGAAGAGCTTACGCATTTAAGCGACTCCGTCGCACAGCCAAATACTGAATTTTTCATCTGGCCCGAAACTGCTATATCTGAATACATTGATGAGGACCGTATTCTCAACAGCAACCATTACCTACAGGTAAGACAATTCCTTAATAAGTATAAAAATGGGAACGTTATTACTGGCGGCGAGACCTATCGCGTATACGACAAGCTCGTTAACGAAACTGCGAGCCCCATGCCAAACGGTGGTTTTTGGGATAATTATAGTACAGCTATCAACATAGAAAACTCCCAAAAAGTACAATTTTATCATAAATCGAGGTTGGTGCCTGGCGCGGAGTCATTGCCTTTTCAAAACGCGTTATTTTTTCTTAAACCGGTATTTGCCCATTTGGGGGGCGCTACAGGCAATTATACTATGCAAGCTGAACCGGGTGTATTTTACTCTCAAAGCGGGATTGGCGCTGCGCCGGTAATATGTTATGAATCGATATGGGGCGAATGGGTTGCTAAGTCGGTTAAAAGCGGGGCGCAATTTATAGCTATTATCACTAACGACGGCTGGTGGGAGAACACATCCGGTAAAGACCAGCATATGGATTACGCGAAGCTCCGTGCCATTGAAACACGGCGCTGGGTGTGCCGGTCGGCTAATACCGGTATCTCAGCATTCATCAACCAGCGCGGAGATGTAGTAAAGCATAGCAGCTGGTGGGTAAGATCCGCTTTGAAGCAAGACATCAACCTAAATTCTGACATTACATTCTATGTGGAATATGGCGATTATTTGCCCAAGGCCGGTACATTTCTTGCCCTATTGGGTATAGCATTTGTTATAATGAAAGGCATTTTTAGAAAGAGAATCAAAATATAAATTTGTCTACACTTACATCGCGGGTTACCTTTTTATCCTTACGTGGTATTAAGGTAAAACATCATGAAAAATAAGCCTTTCGTCGTTGCCGCAATGCTTTTCTTGACAACGGTTTCATTTAGCAGATGCGATTACTATAGCAACTTGTTAAAAGTTCACAACAAATCAAAAGAAAGAATAGCAGTTTTATATTCTAACAGAGAAAATCCTGAGAACGTTAATAATGTCGAATTTTATATAGACGATTATAACAGTATACCGCCCGACTACACCAAGGCATTTGATATACCGGGGAAAAATGATGCCTGGCATCAGTATATCGAGCAAACCCCCAGAAAGGCTTTATTCATATACATTTTTTCGGTAGACAAGATTAAACTTTACGGTGGCCAGGTTATGCCGGATATCATCAGAGCACATGAATATCTGGCGGTACTCAAATACTCTGAAGAAGATTTAATAAAGAATAACTGGGTAGTAGCTTATAATGGCACAACATCACAATAAGGAATTTCTTTTACAAAGAACAAGGCGTCTTCGGGCTGTCGGTTGTTAACTTCACTTTGAGATACAATTATTCCAACTAAGAAAGTGTTCAGCTATTCCTCTTCAGCATAAACTCCAGCAGATCATTTATAGGCTGGCGGATGATCTTACCTACGTGGACGCCATTCTCATCACACACCTGCTTTAACTCATCAGCAAATACAAAAGCTATAGACCCTACAAAGTGGCATTTAAACTTGTTGTACTGGGAGTAAGACTTAATATTACTATCAACAAAGTCCTGAAATATAGTCCTGAGCAAGTCTTGTGCGTATTGAGTTTGCCTGATACCATACATGAACTTTGAAAAAGATGCTAACCAGGAATTTGCCGCCGGCTTCTGGTAAACGTTCTTTATCACAACCTCCTTATCTAAATGATATTCGTTGTTAAATAGGGTATGAATATCGCCTGGCATGTTGCCATAAAGAAAATCAGTAACAAGGGTTTTGCCAATCATTGTACCAGCACCTTCATCGCCAAGTACATAGCCAAGGCCATGTTTACCATCGTGAATGTCTTCACCATCGAAGAACGATATATTAGACCCTGTACCTAAAATGCAGCAAAAGCCTTTCTCGTGCCCGCAGGTGGCAAAAGCAGACGCAAGGAGGTCACTATCCACACTAATGTAAGACTGGGTGAAATAGGCACTCAACGCGTTGGAGATGATCTCGTGTCTGTCGGGACTGGAGCAACCTGCCCCAAAAAAGTATATCTCTTCCACTTGTGACGCTAACGCGATAAGGTCCGGGATTTGATCTTGTAAAACTTTGGTGATCTCTTTTTCGGTGAGGAAATAGGGGTTTAATCCTACAGATCTGAATGCTTTTGGCGGCCCGTCAGGAACAGAAAGCAGCCAGTCTGTTTTGGAAGATCCACTGTCTGCAACTAAAATCATGTATTAAGTTCTTCCAGTACTTCGTAAGTAAGTGGTTTATGAATAAATCGTGCTACATGCCTGCTTTTACCGGAGTTTGCAATATCAGTAGGATCAAGGGACGAAGAGAGCATGAAGATTTTCACTTTGTCACTGTTGTCCAGATTCATGGCATCATAAGCTTCTAAAAACTCGAAACCACTCATAGTAGGCATCCTGATATCAAGAAAAATAACATCAGGCTTCACCGAGCCGTCCCTTAATGATTCGAGGGCATCCTGAGGCGATTGCTGCACAATAATCTCTTCTGCAAAGTTGCCGCTTTCTAAAATTTTGCGCGTAACAAAGTTGTCGATATAATTATCGTCAACAAGCAGACAAGTTTTATAGCGGATCGGCATTCTCCAAAAATAATCTTTTACAGCAATTATAAATACTTTATTGAATATTTATGCTATTGGTAATTTGCTTTAGGGTAACCTCCGCCATTTTCGCCTGATATTGGGCATTAAAGAAGGTAGATTGAGCATCGAGATAGTTACGCTGCGCTTCCCGTACTTCCAACGGTGTAATGTTGCCTAAACGGTATTTATCCAGTGTTATTTGCAGGTTTTTACGCGAAAGCTCTACATTACTTTGGCCAACCTTAATCAGGTCCAATCCGGATAGATAAGCAACATAAAAGTTGCTTATCTGCGCTTCTACATCCAGCATAGTCCGTTTGTAACTCAACTGAGCATTGTCTATCTGGAGCTTGGCATTACGTTCCCGACGCCATTGGTTAAACCCGTCGAAAATATTGATAGATGCAGTTAGGCCGTAGTTTAACCCATGAGTATTTTGTTGCAGGGTAAAGCCTGCCGGTGTGGTACTTCGCCCGAATGTGTAACCAGACGTTACACCAACCACCGGAAAACGGGCAGAGCGTACTTGTCTTAAATTAATATCTGCCAGGCGCTTATTTATTTGCGAGGACAAGATAGCAGGGTTTTGTGTTTGTGCCTTCGCAATAATGTCCCCCAATACCAGCGCCCGGTCTACAACTATGGTATCACCAACAGAGAAATCAGTTTGCAGGTTGCGCACCAGCAGCTGGTTCATTTGCACCTTAGTTTGCCTGAAAGACTGCAGCTGTGAAATTAATGCGGCGGTGTCTGTGTTCAGGTTTACCTGGGCATTGTACACGTCAAGTCGCGATACACGTCCTACCTGGAACTTATCATTAGAGTACCGCAATTGCGTACGGGAGATTTCTATTGCCCCACGCAACGCTTTAATTTGTTCGTTCTGGCTAATAAGGTTGTAGTAGGTATTTATAACGCCGGCTACTGTGCTTTGTATGGTGTCGCGCAATCGTATATCACCAAGCTGATCCAGTTGTTTTAATTGGTCGTAATTGGCAAACATGGCAAACCCATCAAAAATGGTCCAGTTAAGGTTCACCCCATAGTTGCTGTTACTGTTATTAGCTCGCAGGTTATTCACCGTACCATCAGAACGAGTTTGCTTAACGGTTTGCCGGCTATAGTTGGTGGCATAATCGCCTGTTACCAGCGGCAAGAAACCGGCATTGCCTAACGTAACATTATTGCCCGCGATAGTGGCGTTGTTTTGAGATAACTTAATGTTATAATTGTTTCTTAAAGCAGTATCTATAGCGTCCTTTAATGTAAGTAAAGGGGCATCCTGTGCAGATGCATTGACAAATACAAAGCATCCTAAAATTAAGCCGGTAATATATCTGATGTTCATGGCTTAATGTTTTTCAATAATTAAGGGTTGAGGATGGGTTACTGCCGACTCTTCAGGCGTTTCTGCATCATGGTTAATGCGGGTTTTAGATGCAATGATCATGTACATGGTTGGTATAATGTACAGCGTTAACACCAGCGAGAACAGCATACCGCCAATAATAACAATACCCAACGAAACACGGCTCTTGGCACCGGCGCCTAAGGCCAGTGCAATAGGAACCGAGCCCAGTACTACAGCCAAACTGGTCATCAATATCGGGCGAAGGCGGGATGTAGCCGCTTCAATCACAGCTTCATACTTATTAAGTCCCGCTTCCATACGCTGATTGGCAAACTCCACTATCAATATACCGTTCTTGGTCACTAGCCCTACAAGGGTAATTACACCTATCTGGCTGAAAATATTAAAGGTTTGGTCGAACAGCCATAATGATATGAAAGCACCTGCAATAGCCAGCGGTACGGTAAGCATAACAATAATAGGGTCCTTAAAGCTCTCAAACTGTGCTGCAAGCACCAGGTAAATAAGTAACAATGCAAATAAAAATGCGAAGGCAATGTTTGATGACCCTTCTGCGTAATCGCGTGATGGACCGCTTAATTCTGTGCTGAAGGTCTCGTCGAGCAACCTTTTTGATATCCTGTCCATTTCCGCAATGCCATCCCCTACTGTTTTGCCGGGCGCAAGCCCTGCTTGTACGGTAGCCGATTTAAACCTGTTAAAGTGGTATATCGAAGGTGGCGTTGCGCTCTCCTGTATCTTCACCACGTTGTCCAGTTGCACGAGGCTGCCATTGCTGCTCCGTACGTAAACAGATTTTAGGTCAAGCGGCTGGTCGCGGTTTGCACGGTCAACCTGGGCTATAACCTGGTACTGCTTACCATTTATCAGAAAGTAACTCAACCTGCCTCCACTATAGTATAGCTGCAGGGTCTGGGCAATATCTTGTACAGCTACTCCTAAATCCCGTGCACGGTCGCGATCAGTTATCACGCGCAATTCCGGCTTGGTAAACTTGAGGTTTATGTCCGAACTTGAGAATACCGGGCTCTTGGCCACCTCGGCAAAAAACTCCGGTAAAACTTTGCGCAGCTTATCAAAATCCTGGTTTTGGATAACATACTGTACCGGTAACGATGTACGTGCACCGCTGCCGCCACCACTTATGGTTTGTTCCTGTACCACAATCGCGCGGGCATCCGGCATTTGCTTCAGCTTACGGTTCATGAAATCAGCAATTTGCTGCTGCGTTCGCGTACGTTCGTCAGGCGGAACCAAGCCGATACGTCCAAATCCGGAGTTAGCAGACCCACCTCCGCCAAAGGATGGCGACACGATCTCGAGGTTAACATTCGCTTCAGGTACCGAATCTGCAACCAATTGAGCAACCTTATCCATATAGCGCGTCATGAACTCGTAAGTAGCGCCTTCGGATCCTGTAACAGAGTAGCGCAGCAAACTGCGATCGTCCAGCGGGGCCAACTCCGATGGGGTTACCTTAAACAAAATCCATGTGACAGCAAGCGATCCAATCAAAATAACAAACGATACCCAACGTTTCTTCATGAATCTTTGAAGCGATTCGGTGTAGGAGTTTGTCATGTTCTCGAAAAACGGCTCGGTTTTCTCGTAAAACTTTGATTTCTTTTGATCCTTACGGATAAGCTTTACGTTCAGCATCGGTGTTAACGATAGTGATACAAAAGCTGAAATCAATACCGATCCTGCTACAACAACCGCAAACTCACGGAATAACCTGCCGGTAAAACCCTGCAGGAACATAATTGGGAGGAACACCGCGGCAAGCGTAACGGACGTAGATATTACCGCAAAGAATATTTCTGCTGATCCGGCAAATGCAGCCTGCCGTATAGGCATGCCCCCTTCTACCTTTTTGTAGATGTTCTCTGTTACTACAATACCATCATCCACCACCAAACCCGTCGCTAACACTATACCCAACAACGTAAGAATGTTAATGGAGTAACCAAACACGTACATGATGAAAAACGCTCCGATCAACGACACCGGAATATCTATCAGCGGGCGGAACGCGATAAGCCAGTCCCTAAAGAACAAATAGATGATGATCACCACGAGCACAAAGGATATTATAAGCGTTTCCTTTACCTCCTCAATTGAGTTATTTATGAAACGGGTATTATCCAGCGCCACTTTTACCTTTATATCAGGTGGCAGGTCCTTTTGTATCTGTGCGAGTCGCACATAAAAGTCTTTTGCTATTTGTACGTAGTTAGCCCCCGGCTGAGGTACCACATTAAGGCTCACCATTGGCACAAAGGATTCCTTCAAGGCAGTTTCCTCGTTAGACGAACCTAATACCGCGTATCCAACATCATTCAGGCGAATTACCCGGTTGCTGTCCGCACGTATGATCAGGTTGTTGAACTCTTTTTCTGTAGTCAATTTTCCCAGCGCACGTATGGTAATTTCAGTATTATTTCCTTCCAGTTTACCGGCGGGCAGCTCCACGTTTTCCCGGTTGAGGGCATCGCCTATATCAGTTGCAGTTAGGCCAAGAGCAGATAATTTTGAAGGATCTATCCACAGGCGCATTGCATACTGCCGCTGCCCCTGAATGTTAATTGCACTTACCCCAGGGATAGTTTGCAAGCCTTCCTGCAGCACGTTTTCAGCAAAGTCGTTCACCTGCATAATGTTCCGCTTATCACTGCTCACCGTCATCGTAATAATATTGTCGGCACTGGCGTCAGCTTTTGTCACTACAGGCGGGGCGTTAATATCTTGCGGCAGCTGGCGCTGTGCCTGGCTTACTTTGTCGCGCACGTCATTAGCTGCGGTCTCAAGGTCTGCATCCAGGTTAAATTCAACCGTTATGTTACTGGAACCTACAGAGCTTGTAGAGGATATATTACGAATACCCGGTACGCCGTTGATAGCTTTCTCCAGTGGCTCCGTTATCTGCGATTCAATAACATCTGCGTTAGCGCCGGAATAGCTGGTAGAAACAGAGATAATAGGTGGATCGACAGATGGGAAATCCCTGACACCTAAAAAAGAATAACCCATAACACCGAATACTACAATAACGACAGACATTACCGTAGCCAGTACCGGGCGTTTTATGCTTATTGAGGATAAACTCATCTTGCTTACTTAATAACTTTGAGAACTTTTAATGGCGATTTTGGACGTATTTGTATCAATCCAGACACTACAAGGCTATCCCCTTGGTTTAAACCTTCTACTATCTGTATTTTGGTATCGGTGCGCAGGTCGGTCTTTACGTCCTTTGCTGTTGCCACACCATTATGCAACACGTAAACCTTGCTGCTTTTAATATCCGGTATAACACACTCGGTTGGTACCATAATAGTTTTTGGTATCTGGTCTAACGTCAGGTTTATTTTTGCGAATGAACCGGCTGTGAGCGTGTTGTTCTCGTTTGGCGCTTTTGCACGCACGGTAATTGTTCGCGATGTAGCTTCCAGCGCCGGTTCAACCGCGTAAACTGTCGCATCGAATTTTCTTTGAGAGCTCTCTACCGTGAAGTTCACTTTGCTGCCTTTGCCAATTAGCGGCAGGTATCGCTCCGGTACAGAAAATGTAACCTTTGCCGGATTGATGTTCACCAATGTTGCGATAGGGGTTGATGGGGAAAGATAGCCGCCCGGGCTTACATTACGTAAACCAATTGTACCTGAAAATGGCGCCCGTATTTCTGTCCGCGCTATTTGCGCGCGTATAACGTCGGCCTGGGCCTTCATGGCATTGTAAGAGGATTGTGAGGTTTCATACTCCTCCTTACTAACAGCTTCCTTTTGGTAAAGCAATTTGTTTCGGTTGTTAATCTCCCGTGCCAGCACCATTTGCGCGTTAATTTGCTGTAACGATGCCTGCAGGTCCTGGTTGTAAACCTTTACAAGCAGCTGCCCTTTGCTTACCTTACTTCCTTCAGTAAAGTAAATGCCGGTAATGTTGCCCGCAGTTTGACTGATCAGGTTTACCCTTTCGTTAGCATCAATGGTACCGGTAATATCTATCTGGTTGTTTACAGCAGTATCCTTCACTATCATGATGTTAACAGCAACAGGTCCTCCTTTACCGCCGCCTTTGCCGCCCTTGCCACCTTTTTCACCGCCGCCTTTGCCTGAACCGCCACCGCCACCAGCGCCACCGGCAACTGCTGCGTCGCGTTCTTTAGCTCTTTGGCTAAAGAATTTATTATAGATCAGAAAAGCAACCAATAGTGCCAGAAGGGTATAAATAATGTACTTTGTTTTCATTCAACGTGCGATAGATAGCGTTTGATCGGTTTTGTTTTCAGGTTTGCAATAGCTCCAGCCACCGTTCATTTTAATATAATCAACGGCTGCTGTTAAAAATACGATGTAATTTAAACTTAAATGCATAAGTACTTATCATACACCATTTACCAGCAAACGCAAAGCTAACCGCTGTGATTTTATTTTGATTGGATGTATCAACCATTTTACAACATATGCTATTTTCGTGCACAAAAAGTAAAAGCGAAATTTTTTTAACTTGCACCCATGAAAATGTCTAGACTTGTTGCCCTGGCCTTAATTATTCTTGTTATGAAACTTTCCCCAGCCGGCGCCGCTGTATCTCCAGTAAAAATATCTTATACGTTAACCTTCCCCGAAGCACAGGCGCATTACATTGATGTTGAAATGACTTTGACCGGGTTAAAACAGCCAACACTTGATCTTAAAATGCCTGTTTGGACACCCGGATCCTACCTGGTAAGAGAGTTTGCGAAGAATGTTGAGTCGCTAACAGCCACTGCAAACGGCAAGACTGTTACAGCACCTAAGGTGAGTAAAAATACCTGGCGTATAAGCACTGCAGGTGTTTCTACTGTGGTTGTAAAATATAAACTTTATGCTTTTGAAGTATCGGTACGTACCGCTTTCGTAGACATCACCCATGGTTTTGTATCTACATCAGGTGTGCTGTTGTTCCCTAAAGGAATGTTAGACCAGCCATCTACTATCAAGATCGTTCCGTACAAAGACTGGACAACCGTATCTACCAGCCTGGAAATGGTTGGCGGAGACCAGTTCACCCGCAGCGCTCCAAATTATGATATCCTTTATGATTCACCTATTGAAGTAGGCTACCAGGATGTTTTTAGCTTTGACGTTGCAGGTGTTAAATATGATGTGGCTATGTACGGTGGTGGCAACTACGACAAAGAGCGCCTTGAAACCGATATGTCGAAAATTATAACAGCTGAAGCTAATGTATTTGGAGAAAACCCTAATAAACATTACACTTTTATCGTTCACAACCGTCAGCGCGGCGGCGGTGGGTTAGAGCACCTGAGCTCTACCGTATTAGGCGCATCACGTGATCAGTATGGCAGTGAACGCGGCTACCAAGGCTTTTTGAGCCTTGTAGCGCACGAGCACTTTCACCTTTGGAATGTGAAGCGTTTACGCCCGATTGCATTGGGGCCGTTTGATTACGAAAACGAGAATTATACCACTAACTTGTGGATAGCAGAAGGCTTTACAGCTTACTATCAGAATATCATCCTTAGGCATGCGGGAATCGCATCAACAGAAGACTATCTTGCTGATGCCGTTGGCGACATCAACATTGTAGAAAACCAACCAGGCACAAAAGTACAGCCTCTGGCTGAAGCAAGCTTTGACGCTTGGATAAAATCATACCGCCCTAACGAGAACTCTTACAACACGCAGATATCTTATTACGACAAAGGCGCCGTGATTGGCATGCTGCTAGACCTTGATATAATAAATGCTACCAAGGGCAAAAGCTCGCTGAATGATGTAATGAAGTACATGTACACCACTTACTACAAAGGCAAAAAGCGTGGTTACACAGATGCAGAATTTAAGGCAGGCTTTGAGAAATTTGCCGGTAAAAACCTGGACGACTTTTACGCCAAGTATATCAATGGTTTAGACCCTATCGACTATAACAAATATCTTGGTTTTGCCGGTTACAAGATCACAGATCAGCTGGCACAAGGTAATGATCCATCGTTAGGTATTTCTACCGCAGCACAAGGCAACAAGCGCGTTATCAGCATGGTGTTACGCGGTGGCGCAGGATGGGTGAGCGGTTTAAACGTAGGAGATGAGCTTGTATCTGTTGACGGCACTCCGGTAACAGATTATACTACGATATTAAATGGTAAAAAGGTTGGTGACAAAATTGTTGTTACCGTAAGCCGTGATGGTAAAGCGTACAACATCCCGGTTGTTTTACAGCGTAACCCGCGGATACAATACAAAATTGAAGAAGTACCAAGCCCTACAGCACAGCAATTAGCTGTTCGTGCTAAATGGCTGAAATTGTAGATATAAACTTTTAAAATCGAGCCCCTTCAAATAAATGAAGGGGCTTTTTTGTTGTAAAACTACCCAGTTGAGACACCCTGTTGTTTCTCCAAACGAAATTTTAGAAAACATTTAGTTGTGTTTATTTATTATACTGATAATTCACTATGTAAACACACTAAAAACATCTACCATGAACTCACTACTTTATACCATCGCCGTTATCCTTATCATTGGATGGGCTATAGGCGTATTTTTCACTGCGGCAGGCAGCTTAATTCACGTATTACTTGTAATTGCTGTTATCGCATTTATATTAGGTATCATCCGCCGGCCAACTGCGGTATAACCATAACAGAACATACAAGGCCGGGCTATAGTCCGGCCTTTTTGCATTTTATCTCATCATCCTAAACCTCAACATATCTCAAAACGAAGTATATGAAGATCCCATTTACTCCTCAATTGCTTGGCGACCTTATAGAAAAAGGATACACACACGTACTTGTTAGTACATCAACCGAGTCATCAACTGGTGAAGAAATTGTTCTTAAACCCGTTCGTCAAAAGCCTGATCTTGACAACCTGCCCGACGGTTATGAAATATTTTACGCGATTACGCGTGAGCCTATGATGATGGTGTGCGGTATTGATGGCACCACCATTTCGATAGAGTACGAAACCCTTAATAATGACATTACCTCTGAGGACATCTTCAATGACAGTTACTTCAGAATGAGTGAGGATTTCTTCAAGCAAGTACTAGAAAGCCTGGAGGATTACGCGGTATTCACAACTGATAAAAACGGCGATGTCAATAGTTGGAACTCAGGTGCCGAAAAGGTTTTAGGCTATACGGAAGTGGAGATTATAGGTGCTCCTGCCAGTGTGTTTTTCACTACTGAAGATCAAATAAAGCAGGCGCATGAAAGAGAGCTTGAAACAGCATTAAAAGAAGGCCGCGCTATAGACGAGCGCTACCACGTACGTAAAGATGGCTCTAAGTTTTGGGGCAGTGGCCTGGTGTTCCCTCTATATGATGAAGAACAGCAGCACCGCGGTTTTACCAAGGTGATGCGCAACCTGCGCGAACGGGAAGAAGCTGAGCAACAAGCCGGACGGCAATCTCTTTAAAGCACAGTCACATTCATATAAAAGCCCCGTCACTTTTGGTAACGGGGCTTTCGTTTTATGCTATTTGTAGTTATACAATATAGTTCCAGCCGTGGGTATCCTCGGCCTGACCATACTTGATAGCGTCTAGCGTTTTGAATACCTTTTGCGAGAACTCGCGGGTTTGCGGGTCACTTAAGAAGTACTCCTCACCCTCGTAGCTTATAGAAGCTACCGAAGCTATAGTAGCAGCGGTACCGGCACCAAAGGCATCGGTTAGCTTGCCGTTTTTAGCACCCTCAATCAGTTCAGCAACGGATACCTTGCGCTCCTCTACAGGTATACCCCACTCTTTTGCAAGGGCAATTACGGTATCACGGGTAACACCATCAAGTATGGTATCTTTAGTTTCGGCAGTAATTAGCACGCCATCCAGCAGGAACATGGCGTTTGCAGCGCCCATTTCTTCAACATACTTATGTTCTTTAGCATCGGTCCATATCAACTGATCAAAGCCCTCCTCTGCGGCTTTGCGGGCGGGCAGCATAGACGAACCGTAGTTGCCGGCAGCTTTAGCGTAACCCATGCCACCCTCAGCGGCGCGGGTGTATTGCGTCTCTATTTTAACACGCAATGGTTTAGAAAAATACGGACCTACCGGACCAATAATCACCATGTACTTGTACGTGGCCGAAGGCGTTACACCCAGGAACGGATCCGTAGCGAACATGAACGGACGGATATACAGGGCATGGTTGGCTTTAGATGGAATCCAGTCACGGTCAAGGTCTACCAGGGCTGCTATGCTTTGCACAAATACCTCTTCGGGCAATGTTGGCATGCACAGGCGCTCGGCAGATTTGTTAAACCTTCTGGCGTTCTTATCCGGGCGGAAGATACTTACCGTACCATCTGCATGTTTGTATGCTTTAATACCTTCAAAAAAGGCCTGGCCGTAGTGCAGGGCACTAATCGCCGGGCTCAGCTCAATTGGGCCGTAGGGAAGTATCTCAAAGTTCTTCCACTCACCGTCGGCGTAGTCGGCTACCAGCATGTGGTCGGTGAAGGTTTTGCCAAACGGCAGGTTGTCAAAGTCGGTCTCCTGCAAGCGCGACTGCGCGCTTTTGGTGATCTTTATGTCCAGTGTGTCGGTCATTATAGTACGTATTGATAGGAAAATGGCAAGTTAGAAAATTTTTTAGCCAAATACAGCATTTCGTTTCGCTATGCTGTAAACTGTAACACGAGAAGGTGTTACACCTGATACACTTTTCCGGGCCAAAAAACAGCCATTTCTCTCACTAACAGCAACTTAACAAAAACCCGTGTTACAGTTTTTGAAACCATGATACAGTTTTTTGGCAATTTTGGCGTGGTGATACAGTTTTTGGGTGAGCGGTGAGTAGTGAATGGTGAGTGGAAACTGCAACTGCAATTACCCATTGCTAAATGCTACCGCTACTGCAACCGCCACTCTAAACTGCAACTGCAAACTGCCAACCGCAAACTGCCACTGTCACTGTCACTACAACTCCTTTACTACGGACTCCACCCATCCCCTGCCCCAGTTCTCAACTTCATCGGCAGACCATAACGAGGGGTAGAAGATCCTTTTCTGGAAACGCGGAGGAAGGTACTTTTGCCAGTTGGTGCCGCCCGTAGCCCTTATCTCCTCCGGTTCGCGGTGCAGGTAGCGCACGGCCGATTTATAGTGCGACAACGGCCAGTTCACGTTTACGTTCACATCCAGCTGGCGCAGCTGCTCCTCGGCAGCAGCAGTGCTTTGTCCGTTATATTTCAGCAGCTGCAGCAGGGCGTTAAAGTTAGTGGTGGTAACGCTCTTGCCCAGGTCAATAAACGTTTTAGCGTATTTCTTCTCGAACTGTTTCAGCGTGAGCGTTTGCTTACCGGTAGAAAGTTCGGTAGCGCCAAACTTCCAGTAGATCTGCGCAAACTGTTCCTCTATAGTAGCGCTGCGCAGGGCCTGGCGCTGGTCGGCCGCTACCAGGTTAATAAAGTCGGTGGCGTATATCTCTATCATGCGGTACTGTCCGCTCTGGAAACCGCTTGCCGGGAGTAACGACATCCGAAACTGCAAAAACTGCTCCTTCTCCATACCATCCACCATTATCTCAAAGCTGTTGGTGAGCGCCTCAAAGTAGCGGTTTATCCTTTTAAGCCTCGCCGTAAAAAACTCCGCCGTAAGCGGCGCAGCAGCAGCAATCTGCCTGCACTCGTGCAGGCTCAGCTTAAAGTACAGCTCCGTAATCTGGTGGTACATGATGAAGATCTCTTCATCCGGGAACGGCGTTTTAGGGCTTTGCAGGCTCAGCAGCGTATCCAGGTGAATGTAATCCCAATAGGTCAGGAAATCGGCATGCAGCAGGCCATCCAGGTAGCTGGCCATATCCTGCCCCATGGCCTCGTACTTTTCCTGCAGCAGGGCCAGTTTCTGTTCAATTTCGGGAGAGATGCTCATCAGGGGCAAAGGTAGCAATTTGCCGTATTTTACCCTGTACGGCTATAACCACAGCACCCCGCTTTAATTAATTGCATTTCAGCGAAAATAAACCGAGATTAGGTAAACCAAACAAACCTTATTCCCATGACCATACCCGAACAGATAGAAGCATACCTAACCAGCCAGCCACAGGCAAAACGTACCGACCTGCGCGCGCTGCATGCCCTTATGCTGCAGGCCATACCTGGAGGGAAACTATGGTTTGAGGATGGAAAGAACAGCGAAGGCAAAGTGGTAAGCAACCCCAGCATTGGTTACGGTACCCGCACCACTACCTATGCCGACGGCAAAACCAAAGAATACTACCAGGCAGGCTTAAGCGCCAACACCAGCGGCATTTCGGTATACATACTGGGCATTGCCGATAAGGCCTACCTGGCCGAAACCTACGGTAAAACCCTCGGCAAAGCCACCGTAACCGGCTATTGTATAAAGTTCAAGAAATTGGCCGATATTGATGTGGAGGTGCTGGAAGCGGCGGTAAAGGATGGGGTGGGAATGACAGGAGAGAATTAGGCGATGAGAAACAACGTCTACGAGATAAAAGACACACGCGGCACGCTTGCGGGAGTACAAATAATTTAAATACAATAACTTAGTAACATACTTAACAAAAGTCTCTTTAATGGAAATTCCTTTTACTCATGATTTGACGTCTCTTAATAGCGGAATAAAATGGTGTACAATTATCTCTATTATTGGGGGATTGCTCGCGGTATTTTCATCTATTGGGTTATTTTATTTTGGTGACCAAAAAGATAATCTGAATAATTTCGCTTCAGCATCAAGAACACTTGAATCCAGTTTTGTAGATAAAAAGTTGCTAAAATTAGAATTAGCGCGCTGTCAAGCAACTCCAATTCAAATAGTCAGCATCGGTGCGGATCTAGAATCAGAAAGATTTGGCGATGAGCTAATCAACTTGTTCACGTCTGCAGGATGGAAGATTGTACCTAGAGGACGTTTGATGATTGACGGAGTTCCACCAAAAGACATCTCTATTATTAAGTCTGCTGGTAAATTTACGTTTGAAGAAGCTGTTTTGATAGAAGTCTTTCGATATCTTAATTATCCAGTACATGTTATTAATGAGCGCCACAATCCTTTACGGAAGCCTATTGACCCTGCAAAAATTGTTTTAGAGCTCGGATTGAAATATTAACGATTACGGCCATCATCAAGCGTCTTCAACAGATGCCAATTTATTAAATGAAAAATATTACGGTTCTTTTTGCGAGTAAGTCCATCATTAATTAAATATGCATTGCAATTTGTCACTGAACCATAAGCCATCATTTGCGAGACTATAAAGTACTTTTTTATCAAGCCCTAAGCTTAATAGCTGGATTGAATGAAATGGCTCTTAAAATTTGCAGGCAGACAGTAACAACTACTATCAATAACGATATGATTACGGCAAGCACAAACGGGACGAACGAAATATGTATACGGTACGCAAAGGTTTGTAACCAATTGTATGAGGTTATAAACGCCAGCGGCCAGGCTATAACATTTGCTGTTAAAACAATGTAGAAGAACGGCTTGCTTAACGTTGCTAATAACTGCCCACCGTTTGCACCTAATATTTTCCTGACGACTATCTCTTTCATGCGCAGGTTTATAGCCTGGGCAGCCGAGCCAAAGAAACCCAGCGAAGCAATACAAATTGACAATACTGAAAAAAAGGTAAGTACCGACTGTAGCTGTTCCTGCTTTACAAACTGGCGGCCGTACAGTTCATCAAGAAAGTGGTAATTAAAATTATCTCCGTCCATCTTGTTAATCGTGTTCCACTGCGCGCCAAGGGTATTCAGTATTCCATGCATAGCGTTGCCGTTGGCGCTTATCATGATCTGTGTTTTGGTCAGTCCGCAGCCGGCATTCATCAGGTAAATGGTAGGCTGTACATTTTGTTCAAACCCGTAAGCCTTTACGTCTTTAATTACCCCTATTACGCGGTAGTTCCCGCTGCAGCCCCTTACTGTGGCACCTATGGCGCTCTTTAAACCTAATGCTTTGGCGGCTGTCTCGTTGATTACTGCATTTGCAGAATCTACCATGAATGAAGAAGAGAAGACCTGTCCCTCCTTAATACCAATATTCAGGGTTTCGAAGTAGCCATACCCTACACCAATGGTGTGCATTACATAGGGCTTGTTCTGAACGGTGTACTCATTTGTTGCCGGAATTATACCACCAGGCACGTTAGTAGCAACAGTAACGTTTTTCACACCGGGTATGGCTTCTATCCGTGTTTTTACAGCGTCGAACTTGTCAGGAGTATTATAAATTCCCTGGTTATCTATATAAACAACCTGCTTGGCTTTAAAGCCCGGATCCGCAGACTTCATGAAAGTAACCTGCTGATTAATAACAACCAGGGTTATTAAAAACCCTATAGCGAATGTAAATTGCAATACAGTTATTGATCCGCGTATCCAGGAGAACGCCGGCCCGCTGTTAAACTGGGTGCCTCTTAATACCTCAATAGGCTTGAATCCGGCCATAATGAGTGACGGGTAAACACCGGCAAGCAACGTAAGTACCAACAGGGTAAATACCAGTTGTACTATTATGGTTAAGTTGATACCTGAAAGCAAAAGGTTAACCCCTAAGAGTTGATTGAAATAAGGTAGCCAAAGAATGACTATCCCAAACGCGATAAGCAACGCCAGCAGGCATTGCAGGAATATTTCAGTTAAGAATTGTAGTATGATCTGCCTTTTGATAATCCCGTTTACCTTTTTAATACCCACTTCTTTAGACCGCTTTTTAGCCTGTGATATGTACAGATTAGTAAAGTTTACACCAGTAACGATCAGGATAATGATTGCAAGTACTATCAGCGACTTAACGATCTGATTGTTCACTTGAGAACCGTAATGTGGTTTCAGATGCAGGTTTGATAAAGGATCGAGATAAATAGTTGAAGAAGTGGATAAACTAAGTGCCTCCTTTGCAGCCCGGCTGGTATCTGCCATAGCGGCGTCCCTGTAAATCTTATCAATTTTTTTTGAAAGCCTGTTTACGTTTGTATTTGGCTTTACAAGCAAATAGGTTTTATAAATTGGGTTAGCATAGCTTTGGTCTTTCCCCTGGGTAATATCGTCGCTAAAGCCAATGCAGTCAAAATTAAAATTGGTGTTTCCGGGCGCTTCTTCTGCCACGCCCGCAACGGTAAGAGGCATGCCCGATTTGGATAGCATGTTCACTGTTTTATTTTGCACCTCATTATCGTTAGGGAATAAAGCACTCGCCGTTTCCTTCGATAACAAAATAGTTGGCAACGCGCCTTTTGGCTCTAAATTGAAGCCCTTGCCTTTTACACCTAAAATCTTAGCAATTGAATAATCGGCCCCAACCCAATTCTTAATCAGGAATCTTCCGGATGGTGTAAAGAAAGGCAGCTGAAATAAGGCTGTATTTGTACGTCCCGCTTCTTCCACTTCGGGGCACTCGCTTTTTATAGCTGCCGCAAGTTTTGCAGGTGTATAAGGCGAGGATCCATTTGGCATTTCCCGCTCTACAAGAAAAATCCGGTCTACATTATTATTCCATTTGTCGTAGCTGATCTCATTATCAACATAAAGCATCACGAAAATAAATGCCGCCAAACCAACTGCTAAACCGGCAATATTCAAAAAGTTGTACCATTTGCCTTTGATAAAGGTTCGTAGTGCTATTTTAAGATCAAGATTATTCATAGGTGATAGATAGTTATCCCTAAAATACCAATTCCTGATTGTAAACTAAACTTTTAAGAGAATTAACAATAATGTTACAATTGCTTGTACTTATCAGCTATTTGCCTCGATAATTGACAGTTTCTTCTGATTCTTAACGTTAAGTACGCCCTGTGCACCTTTACATCAAGACTGTCATTAAACTTGCGGTAATTACTCCAACAACTCCCGCAACGCATTATACCAAGCTTTGTCATGCGTGTACAGGCCATTAAAATCTATAACCAGGTAAATACATTCGGTAGTTAGCGTGGAGGTATAATATTCTATCCGCAGGGGCTGCCAGAGTATTCCCCTGCTGCGTACCGAGTGGGCAGGGAAGATATCATCAAAGCCGAGGTACAGCTGCTTTATGGCGCTAAGTTTCAGAGTGAGGTCCTCGTCACCTTCCGCGCCTTCAATAATTAGTTCGGTAGTGGTTAGGGCAATATTCCCGCTATGCCTGTGCAACGGCGGACTAAACGACAACATAGCTGACATCCTTTTATACTCCCCGGTAAATTCGGCCAGTTCGTGGCTGTAGCTCCACTTTACGGTACCCTGCAGCAGTAGGTCTTCAGTCATATAGATAGGTGTTCAGTAGGAAATTTCGGGAGATAAGGTAGCTAAATTCATTTACAGAAACCGGCTCTACCTGCTTTAAAAACCTACAACGCCGAATACTTCTTCGGTTTGATGCCGTGGTGCTGTTCAGGAAACCCTGCAGCGCACGCGTACGGCGTGCGCTGCAAGGTTTTCAGCTTAAAAGCTTTATTGTAGTGTGGTAATTAACCTACTTAAACTTCATGTTCAGCGTAACAATGTTAGACGTGAGATTGGTTGAACGTACGTAATGCCCGTAACGCAGCTCCAGCATTTTTAAACGCTGCCAGCCAAAAACACCTTTAGGCGGACTGATGCGGAACCCGGCACCAAAGAAACTGCTGTGCAGGTCGGCCAGGTCATAATCGCTGGTGTAATAGGCAGCCCCAGGGTCGTGCTGGCCATACGGTGCAAAATACCGCGTGCCTTGCTGCGTGTTGTACCGGTAGTACGGGCTCACCGATACAAAAGGGGTAAGCTTTACCGGTACTTCCAGTTCGGCAGTGTGCGCCCTGATGCCCCAGTTGTCCATGTAGTAGCGGTAATAAGTACGAATGATAAAGCGGTCGTCCAGGAAGTAATTCAAGCGGGCCGATATAGGTAACTTGTACCTGTTGCCTGGCAGGTTTTCGGCACGCAGGCTGCCGTCGGTAAAGTAATCGCGTTGGTAACGGGTAGAGAGCAGGCCATGCTGATAGGCAGGTTCTACGGTAAATAACGCCTGCAGGCGCGGGTTGATCACCTGCGATACAGAAAACGCGGCGCTGAACGAGTTACGCGGCGCCGATCCGTCGGCAGAGTGGTCGCGGTCGTAACTTTGGCCCGGCGTGTACCCCGGGCGAAGCTCTACCGGTAAAATAACCTTCCAGGTATCTAAAAATGCCTGTAAGCGCATATCAAACTGCGTGTTCTTGTTTTTTGATAACAGGGTAAGGTTAAACGCACCCCCTACCGACTGGTAATCATACTCGTGAGAGTACGAGGCGGTAAAACCATAGGCATTGCCGGTAGTTTCGTTACTGCGGGTCCAGTTAAGTGACGGGTAAATGCGGTTATCTGATTTTGATGCTGACGACACACTGAAAGGATCGATCTTATCTGACGAGGCCGACGAGTAATGATCAATACCCAACTCAAAAAGAAAGGTGTTTTTGCGCCCGCGCTTGTTGTAGTTAGATAGTTGTATATCAAAAGTGTTGGCAAAATCGGTTAACCGTTCGGTGCCGATACCGCCCGTTACCGCCGAGTGATTGCCATCCTGATGATAATAGGCCGAAACAAAATTGACCTCGTCTATTGTAAGTTTTTGAGCGTGATAGCCGGTGCTATCGGCCTTGGCGGGTACTGCAGGCGTAACCTGCGCATGTGATGCTAAAATGCCCAGGTAAAAAAAGGCGACGTGTAAGTATAATTTTCTCATTTAGTCTCTTTTATTAATTACAGCCGCAACCGCCGCCACTTTTGCCCCCGTTAGCTCCTGATGCACCCTCGCGGTATAGCTGAAAGCTTTGTTCGAACTTTTGAGCCGTACGCGCGCGCAATTCCATTTCCGAATCGTTCAGCCTGTTTTTCTGGTAAGGTTTTACCGACACGCACGAGGCAAACGTGCTGCTGCACACAATGGCCAGAGCCAGCAATGCAAAGGTTTGATATTTCACTTTCATGTATTTACTGGTGCAGATTAATATTTTTTGATGTGTACAATCGGTCGTGATCATCTATAATAAGGCATGCTACCCCTTTAAGCTGGTTAATTAAGTTTAACCCCACCTTTACGCCCATTACGGTTACCGGGGTGGCCAGCGCATCGGCCAGTTCGGCGCTTGGGCATATAATGCTTACGCTTTTAATACCGGTTACCGGCAGGCCCGTTTTAGGGTTAATAGTGTGCGAATATCGTTTACCGTCAATAATAGCATATTTTTCATAATTACCAGATGTTGCAATGGCAGTGTTACTGATATTAAGCTTCGAAAAATAAGGAACCTCGCGGTTTGGGTCGGCAATGGCAACGGTCCATGGTTTACCGTTGGGCTGTGTGCCCCAAGTTACAAGGTCGCCGGAGGCATTCACTATGCCACTTTCCACACCGGCTTTTTGGAGCAGCATTTTAGCCTTATCAGCGGCATATCCCTTGCCAATCCCGCCGAAGCCAATTCGCATACCGGGCTCTTTTAAAAACACCGTGCTATTCGGCCTGTCTAAAACAATGTTTTGGTAATTTATCAGGCGTACCGATGCCATAGCGATATCAGCCCGAGGCAATTGCTTCATATTCACATCAAAGTTCCAAAGACTTTTATCTATAGAACCATAGGTAATATCAAACGCTCCCTGGGTAAGCTGCGAGATCTTCACCGACCGTTCTATCAGGTCGAACACTTCCTGGTCTACCTTTACCGGGGCAATACCTGCATTTTGATTAACCTGGTTGGTTTGGCTATCATCGCTAAAGGTAGTAAGCAAGGCCTCTATACGCTTTATTTCTGCAACCGCGTCGTTAATACGGCTTTGCGCCCACGTTTCATCATCGCTTACTACGCTTATCTCGAAGTGGTTGCCCATTAAGCGCATGCCCCGTTTAACAGCAACAGGTGCAGCTATGGCCTCCCGGTTATTTACCATGTTCAAACGCCTGAATTTGCGCTACAAACTGCGGGGTGGTAAGGTCCGGGTAGCCGTCCCAGGTTTTTAACACTTTTCCGTTTTCATCAAGCAGTAAAGTAAACGGAAACTTTCCTTCGGCATTATACTTTTCTGCCAGAGCCTCGTTTCGTTTCACCTGCTCTTTACTGAGCTGGTTTTTCTTCAACCGGGGGAAATCCGCGCGTACCAGCACCAAATGATCCTGGGCATAGTCATTAAAAGCCGAGGTTTCCAGTATTTCCTTACGCAAACGGATACACGGCCCGCACCAATCAGACCCCGAAAAGTTCACCATTATCATTTTATGGCTTTGATGGGCCTGCTGCTGTGCCTCATCAAAGTTGCCAGACCAGATGACCTGCGCAAAAAGAAAAAAGCTGATTAATAATAGTTTCATAATATCTGTTATATACCGTAGCGTCACTTACGTGGAGATTGCCTTTGTGTAAACGAAATATCTTGTTATAATATTTTATAGTATAAGAGTTTATGTATTTTCTTAGCAAACCGAATACTTCTTCGGTTTGATGCCGTGGTGCTGTTCAAACACCCGGGCAAAGTGGCTCAGGTTGGTAAAGCCCAGCTGATAGCCAACTTCCGACACGCTCAGGTGCTTTTCCCTCAACAGCTGCGCTGCTTTAAGCATCCGCACGGATTGATAGTACTCAAACACGCCCTTACCAAAGGTTTGTTTAAAAAGCTTCCGCAGCTTGGGCTCGCTCATGCCGGCTTCTTTCGCCAGCGCGGCAATGTTGGGCGGTTGGTCCAATTGCTGTTGTAGCTGCGCTTTTATAGCGTATATAGCCTTAATGTCGTTTATGTGCATGGCGCCGGTGGGCACGGCATCCCGCTGCATCAGTATGGCAAAAATAAAGCACAGCAGCTCTTCGCACTTTAGTTTGTAGTAATAGCTCTCCATGGTTTCCGGAACCGTGCGCAACAGCATTTCGCCGGCGGTATTTACAATTTCGGCAGAGATGCCGGTCTCAAATACCAGGTTGTTGCCGGCTTGCAGCACGCTGGCCACCACCGGGTGCTCTATATGCCCGAACATACTGTTAAGGCGCTGCCTGGATACCGCTATGGTTACGCTGCCAAAGGTGGTATCGCGCGGCATGGTCATCACGGACGACACCGCATGCCGGCAGATGAACAGGTTGGCCTGCTCGGGCAGCAGGGCCTGCGCAGGCTGGTGCTGTACCGGTAAAATTCCGCGCAGCATAAAAACAACATCTTCCTGTCCCTCGGCCAGTTCGTTGGTGCGCTCTATGTGAACGTCCTCCTTGAGGTAGTAGTTCCTGATCATCATGCGCAGGTCCTTTCCCCAGGCAAAGCCGGTAAGGTAACCGCCGCCCTTACCTTCGGGGATGTAGATGAAGCGGCCCTTAACGGTTGCGCCTATTGCCTGGGCAAACTTTTGCGCAATGCCGGAGCCTGTGTCGGTAAGGGATATTTTCATTCAGGACTATTTTATGAGCAAACCGGGCTATTTTAATCACGAATATAGGCAGAGCTTTGGACTATTAATTCACTTCAACAAAAAAGACATGTTATTAAAAGATAAACAAGTAGCCATAATAGGCGGCGGCCCCGGCGGATTAACCCTCGCCAGGCTCTTACAGCAAAAGGGTGTAAACGTAAAGGTATACGAGCGCGATGCCGACCAGTATTACCGCCAGCAGGGTGCCACGCTGGACCTGCATTACGATAGCGGGCTAAAAGCGCTGCGCGCGGCCGGGTTGATGGGGGAGTTCAAGAACGCCTATCGCCCGGGTGCCGAAAGGGTGACCATTACAGATAATAACGCCAAGGTGCGTTACACCGAGCGCGATGCTGAGCCGGTTTCCAACCTGGACGATGTATATGCCCGTCCCGAGATTGACCGTGGCCCCTTGCGTGACATGCTTATTGCATCGCTGCAGGCCGATACTGTAGTATGGAACTCGAAGTTTTTGGAGCTAAAGGAAAGCGGCATTGGCTGGACACTGGTTTTTGACAACGGCACCATCGCCTACGCTGACCTGGTGATTGCTGCCGACGGAGCAAATTCCCGCGTGAGAAAATACGTTACCGATATAGCGCGCGTTTACTCGGGTCTTACCATAGTTGAAGGTAATGTGTATAACGCTGCTACCAATGCGCCCCGCTTATGGGAGTTAACCAACGGTGGCAAAGTGTTTGCCCACTGGAACAGTAAAACCATTGTACTAAGTGCAAAGGGCGAGGGCTCACTGTCTTTTTATACTATTACCAAAGAACCTGAGAGCTGGATAAAGTCGCCGGGTATTAACTTTAACCAGAAAGACGAGGTATTTGGCTGGTTCAAGCAGCGCTTTAACAATTGGAGCAACGACTGGCATGAGATATTTGCTGGTGATGAATCGTACTTTGTTCATCGTCCGCAGTATTATTGCCCGGCAAACCAAAGCTGGCAGCCACTTGCTAACTTAACCCTACTGGGCGATGCAGCGCATCAAACGCCGCCGTCGGGAGATGGTGTGAACCAGGCCATGCTGGACGCGGTTGATCTGTATGAGTCGCTTTGTACGGAAGGTCATGCCACGGTACCTGAAGCTATTGCCTTCTACGAAAGCAAAATGCTCGCCAGGGCATCTGTAGTAACCAAAGAAGCCATGCAGCTTGTAAACGCAATGACCGCCGAAAACAACCTCCAATTCATGGTAGATTTCTTTCACACCAAAAACGAACTATAAGCAACAAATCTCAATATTTAGTAACGGCGATATACATTAATACAACACCTCCAACGTAAAAAAAGAAGTGTGCCATGGCTTTAATGTTCGAAGCATTGTCTACAAAGGATTTTACAAAGCCAACATTTGGCTGACCATAGTTTTGCTGAAACCTCACCTGTTTGTTTACTGTAAAATTAACAATCTCGTATCCGACATTGAACAAGCAAAGGCTGGCAAACATCATCAGGATTATCTTAAGCCAGGTGCCGGCAAAAGCGTCACCGTATCTTGGCCGTATGTAATCAAACCATATTTTAATGGGGTATATAGATGCGCAGAAGATAGCCGGGTATAAGATGAAGATCCACTTGTTTGCCAGCTTTCTATTAAGAACATAATAGCAATAGGTAAAAATGGTAAAGTAAATAAAGTAGGCTACTATCTTTAACATGCTATGTTCTTATAAATGTGCTCGGTGGATCAGTTTGTTTAGTTGACCGTTTACGATGACTTAAGACCCTTAACAACTTCTGCTGCTAAACAGTTTAACTATTTGTACAAAGTTGTGTTTCAGGGTCAACTCAAACTAATCTGTGGCTGCAGAGATGTCAGCTGTCATCACTCGGGATATATTTATATCTTTAAAGAAGATACAGCCACTACATTGCCCATGAAGAAGCTTTTATTTTTGATTGTTGCACTTTTGTATTTTGCCTGTGCAAACGCGCAAAATCCTGTGTCGCTTCCTAAGGATACTACCTTGTCGTCACCGGAAGAGAACTTCGAAGCATTGTGGTTGACCTTTGAAGACCATTACGCTTTTTTTAAGCTAAGGGGAATAGACTGGCATTCGGTTTATAAGCAGTATCGCCCTGCAATCAACTCCAGCACGTCTAACGACACGCTTTACAGCGTTTTTACTAAAATGCTGGCCCCATTTCATGATAATCACATCAACCTGATAGTTCCTTCTGTAAAGCAATTTAGATCTATAAAGCCGTCGCGGTTCCAGGCAGAGTTCGGCACCGATTCGTTGATAAGTATGTTCTGGAAAATGGTGGATCGGACCCTGTTGAGACAAGGTTTTGGGCCTGTCAGGTACGCCGGGCCATCGTTCAACGGAAGACCACTGTTCGCGTACACTACATCTGTAAAAACCGCCTACCTGCGTTTTAACCGCTGTTTTGTATCACAGGAAGCAGACAACATCCCGGATGCTAAACAATGCTCACACATACTAGATACCGTTTTTGCCGCATTTAAAAACAAAAACCACATTATTATAGATGTTAGGGACAACATTGGCGGGAATGATGAATTTGCTTTTGAAGTTGCGGGAAGGTTTGCAAGCAAAAAGATAATCGGGATGTACAAACGCACCCGGCAAGGCGGCTATGAAGATTTCGGCAATAAA
This sequence comes from Mucilaginibacter terrenus, assembly GCF_003432065.1. Lineage (NCBI taxonomy): Bacteria > Pseudomonadati > Bacteroidota > Sphingobacteriia > Sphingobacteriales > Sphingobacteriaceae > Mucilaginibacter > Mucilaginibacter terrenus. The sequence goes on from NZ_QWDE01000004.1 coordinate 270,913, forward strand.
GAAACTTGGTACATAGAGCCAAAAGGGACAAATAAAAGGGTAGCTGATGTATTTGTTCTTACAAATGATAAAACCGTAAGTGCCGGAGATGTTTTTGCCATGATCATGAAAGAGCTGCCGGGCGTAAAAATAGTAGGTGAAAATACCCGTGGTATTTACTCAGATATGTACGGCTTTACTTTACCCAACGGGTGGCTGGTATCACTTTCACATCAGCGTTACTACAACAACCAGATGGTTTGTTATGAAGGAGCTGGTACACCTGTAAATATCAATGTTAAAAACACTCGGAAAGATCTTGTAAAAAGTGAAGATCCTGTTTTGCAAACTGCGCTTAAAAAGCAGCGGTAAAGACCACGAAGCCCTTACCGCCGCCGTAAGCAGATAGTCGCAACCTGCTGCATCGCTAATATTATGCACCCGTGTTTGCAGTTTTAGAAAGCCGGAAGGCGGCAAGCAGGTAATAAAAAGCACCGAAAGCGGCGTACCCTCCCAAACTGGCAATCCCTTTTGTAGGGTCATGCGCCAGAATGATGAAAGACGCGCCTGCCAGTACAGATTGGGCTCCGCTGATGATCATCGGCCATTGTCCGCCTAATACTTTTCTTCGGTGTAAACCAAGAATAAATTGTATCAAACCGGTGGCGATTGCCCATACACCAAAAACTATCAACGCCTCAGGGACACCTTTTTGCAAAGCAATGCCTGCTGCTACGGCTGTAACGGTGCTGATTGCGGCGTTGATATACTGTGGTAATTTAGAAGAAGAATTGCCTTGGTTTGCGCGGATATCCAGGAAGGTGCCAACTATGTCCCACACAGGATAAATCACCAGTAAAACGCTGGCTGCTGTTGCTGACGTTTTTGCCAGGAGAGCTACCAGGATAACCCATGTTATAGAAAATGCAGCCCGAATGAAATAGAGCTTGCGTAATGATTTTGCAGTTATAACTGCCTGCCCGGCAGCTGCTGCATTGATTGAAGTACTTGATGTCATGATGTAAAAATTTAAGTGTCTTTGTTGCTGCAAATTTGCGGGAGATTGCCTGGCGTGATTTTAACTTAAGTTAAAAGGGAATGTAAATATTGCAGTTCTATTACCATTGAAAGTTCTTACTTAGCATTGAATAAGCACCTTGTCTTAGCTTTAAATTGAGGACGTTATGACCAACAGGAACGACGCTGTATACCAACATCTGAAAGATTTTGCTCAACTAAACGATAAAGACCTTACTGACAGTCAACCGTATTGGAAACCCCGGAAGATTAATAAAGGAGATTTCTTTAATATGCAGAGCATGGTTTGCAATGATTTGGGGCTGATCGTAAAGGGTATATTCCGGATCTATTACCGCAACCCGGACACGAAGGAGGACAAGAACCTCTTCTTTTTTTCGGAAAACCAGTTTGTTGTATCGTTCAGGAGTTTTGTTTCCCGCCACGCATGCTGGTACTTTATAGAGGCAATGGAAGACTCTGAGATTTTCTTTATCTCATATCATGACCTTAACAGTCTTTACGAGACACACCCTAATTGGGGGAAATTTGGACGGCTATTGGCCGAACACTTTTTTTCTGTTGCACAAACCCGTACCGAGGAGTTTATTTTCTTTTCGCATGAACAACGCTATTTAAGGCTGCTGGACGAACACCCTCAAATTATTGAGCGTATAGCGGCTTACCACATTTCGTCGTACCTGGGTATTACCAACCCTTCTTTAAGCAGGATCAGGAAACGTGTCGAGAGCAAAAAGGTAAATAAGGATACTTAATTGAAAGATCTCCTGAACGCTAAAGGAGAAAAGTTAGTTTTTGCCTTAAACAACTTATTGAACGATTGCGGGTGCTCAAACCCCAGCTCGTACGCCACCTCACTTACCGACAGTGTTGTGGCAGATAGCTTCTCTTTAGCCTTTTCAATAATCTTTGTATGAATAAGATGCTGGGTATTTTGCCCTGTAAGTGACCTCAGCATATCGCTCAGGTAACTTGGAGATACATTGAGCTTTTCTGACAGATACTGTACAGTGGGTATGCCATTACTTAACGATCTGCTGCTGGCAAAGTACTCGTCTAAAAGTTCTTCCAGCTTCTCCAGCAAGGTATTGTTGACCACTTTACGCGTGATAAACTGCCTTTTGTAAAAGCGATTGGCGTAATTTAGCAACAACTCAATTTGCGAGATTATAACATCCTGGCTAAAATCATCTATCCTGCTGTTTAATTCCTCTTCAATAATCCCGAAAATAGACATAATCGTCGCCTTCTCCTTGTCAGACAGGTGAAGAGCCTCATTAGCCGAATAGGAAAAGAAGCCGTACTGTTTTATCTTTTTTGCCAGCGGATAGTTCCACAAAAAATCAGGATGTATCAGCAGGGTGTATTGCGAACATATTTCACCTTCGTTGTTGCCATGGTTACCAATAACCTGACCGGGAGCGGCAAATAACAAGCCGCCTTCATCAAAGTCGTAGTAGTGCTGTCCATACTTTAGCTTGCCGCCAATACTTGGTTTGTAGGCTATCTTGTAAAAAGTAAGCACATGCGGTTGCGGCAATTTAGATGTGATGATACGGTTAGTGGCTCCGTCTACCAGGCTGATAAGCGGGTGTGCTGGTGCCGGTAATCCAAAGGCCCGGTGCATGTCCACCAGCGATTCTATTGGTTTAGCGGCTAACTCTTCCTTTTTCATTTAATAAAAATAAAGTAATTATAACCGGTAAGCAGCTACTTCGCCGGCTATAATTAAATTTTACAAGATAATTATTTTGTTGTGCCCTGGGCCAACGCAGCTACTTCATCCCACTCCTCCCAAACTGCTATTCTCTCGTTATACGCCGCTTTGGTCGAGGCTAAATTGTTGCTGCCTAAGTTAATTCGCAATGGTGGGTTCTCGGCATCCACTATTTTTAAAACAGCGTCGGGTGTTGCATTAGGGTCACCTCTTTCAGAATTGCGTAAACCGACAAAAAACTCATCCTTATAATCCTTGTAAACATCGAGGCCTTCTGCAAACTTTAACGACTCCGGGCTACCAAACTCGGTAGCATAAGCTCCCGGCTCTATAATGGTCACTTTAATCCCGAACTGTTTAACCTCCTGGGCCAGGCTCTCGTGAATAGCCTCGAATGCCCACTTGGAGGAGCAATAATAACCAATTACCGGAAGGGTAACATGGCCCAGGTTGCTGGATGTACCCAGGATGTGGCCGCTGCCTTGCTCACGCAGTAACGGCAAAGCCGCCTGTATCACAGAGATAGCACCAAATATGTTGGTATCGTACATTGCCTTTACATCGTCAATGCTGGCTTCTTCTACCGTACCTACTAAAGAATATCCGGCGTTGTTTAATACAACGTCCAGCCTGCCAAAACGAGCGTGGGCCTGCTCAACGGCTGCCTTCACCTGGTCGGGCCGGGTTACATCCAGCTCCAGCGTAAGCACGTTTTCACCATATTGTTCTTTAAGCCCGGCAATGCTGTCCAATTGTCTCGCCGTTGCAGCTACTTTATCGCCACGTTTCAACGCTGCTTCGGCCCAAACTCTTCCAAATCCCCTGGAGCTGCCGGTTATAAACCAAACTTTTTGTGTACCGGCGGTATTAACTTGTTGTGTCATGTTTTTTGCTTTTAATTATAGTAGCAAATATCGGCAGGCAACATTAGCCTAATGTAGCTCAAATGAGGACATTTGTAGCCAAAATGAGGTACCGTATTTAAGGACCTTACGACCCGTAAAAAAATTTCAATTTTCACGGGTGATATTTCGCGCCTACATTACACATAGTATAAAACAGCGATGGAAAACAACGATAACAACAGATTGCAAACGGCAGAACTGCGGGAGGCGTTCTTCCTAAATCTTTATAAAAAGGGTTTCCCCAACGTAGCGCGCCAGGTGGCGCGGATGGGCGGCAGCCTGGAAGAAGCGCAAGACATTTTCCAGGATGCTTTGGTGATCTATTATGAAAAGCTTACATCGGCAAAGCACGAGGTAATTGTTAATGAGAAAACTTACCTGGCTGGTATTGCTAAAAAGTTGTGGCTTCAGCACTATAAGGTCAGCAGTAAAAATGAGCCTTTGCACGACATCGACCAGAAAGATGTAACCGATGAACAAGCGGCGACCGGCAAATTACTGCACTACCTTGCAACTGCCGGTAAAAAATGCATGGACTTGCTTAAAGCTTATTACTACGATGGTTTGCAGGCCGGCGACGTAGCTGCGCTGTTTGGCTACTCGGGTACACATTCGGTAACGGTGGCAAAGTACAAATGCCTGGAGAAAGTAAGAGAAACGGTTAAACAAAAATCACTAAGCTATGCGGACTTCGTTGAATAACATCAAAGCAATTGACGATTATCTATTAAATCGTCTAGCTCCTGCAGACGCGCTCTTGTTTGAAGCAAACACCCTTTTGAACGTCGATCTGGCTGCAGATGTAAAGCATCAGCAAAATACACATTCAATGGTACGGGAATATGGCCGGCAAGCCATAAAGGCAGAAATTATAGCCGTACAAAAAACCTTGGCTGAAGCGCCGCAGCACCGAAACTTTATGCAGCGCATTGCTCACCTGTTTAAAAAATAACAGGCCATTATAACTTACCGCTACGTATAAAACAATGGACCAGAAAGACATAAATGAGAACCAGGAATTGATTAAACATGCTTACACCGCCTTTAACGCTAGGGATATTGACAGTATATTACAGGTGATGCATCCGGAAGTTAAATGGCTCAGGGCATGGGAAGGCGACTATGCACACGGGCACGCTGAGGTTAGAGCATATTGGCAACGGCAATGGACTGAGATTAACCCGAAGGTAACACCTGTGGGGTTTCGCGAAAGAGAGAACGGCACTTTAGAGGCTGATGTTGATCAGCTGGTGAAGGGCCTGGCCGGGAATACTCTGTTTGAGGGTAAAGTAAAGCACCTATACACAATAAGCAACGGACTGATACAGCAGATGAACATTGAAAAGTAAGCTTTAACAAAACTCAAAGAAACTTCTCCCGCTGCCGACGATAGCTGAGTTTAAACAAAGCTGATGGTTTTCTTAACAGATATATGCCACAACCGTAATGATGGGCAAAGCGGTTGTTTAACTTTCCTATCAGCGTAACTTCATTTGCCGGTAAGCTGACTTCGCTAATTGGCTTGTCTGTAACATAAATTATGTTTTCAGCATTCAAAGTTCCTGGCGACCATAACATAAAACTATTGTTTGGGGATATGACTGGTACTCCACTCCTGTTATAAAATGCAAGTGCACCCGTAAGGCCGTAATCTTCGGTGAGTATCACAGCGCCCCGCTGTTGCTGTGGGTTCAGCAACAAAGCAGCCTGCTTTACTTTTGCAGCTACATCTTCCCAGCCCAGCATATCGGCATAGGTCTGCGGTATATCATGAACCCTGCCGTCGTCCCATGTTAATGGTGCTGTCACGTCAGAATAGGTGCGCATCAACCTGAAATATCGCAGTGCAGTTTTAAAAGGTAAAACCGGGATAACGGCAGGCAAGGCAATCACAGCCGGTAAAATGAGCGATGCCGCTAAACCAACTCGCCAGGCAAAGTTCCTGCCTTTTAATATCTTTTCCCAGCAAATCCCACCCGCTGCAAATACGGCCGGAAATGCACCTAATACATAGTATATTTTGCCCTGCAAAACAATTAGCAAGACTGTGGTAATCACTAACGTCCAGGCGATAAAGCTGTAGCTTTTATGTGGTTTACTAAAAAGGAAAAAGCCGATGCCCGCTAGCCATACTGCCAGTCCCCCGCCATTGAAAAAGAGAAACGGAATTAAGGATATCTTTAACCCGTTGTTCATGACGCTCTCCTTTACAATACCTATATATTGAACTGCCGGGAAGTGATTCATGATCTGCCAGAGCAAATTTGGAGCTATTATCAGCAAGCAAAGCAATGCCGACAGAATGACTTCTTTATTCAATATACCTTTTAGGCGACCTGAAATGATGATGCCCAGTATTATTGCAAAAAAGTAGATCAGGATAGTGTACTTGTTTAATATGCCGAACGCAATTACCACCGCAAAAGCAAACAAGAACACGGGCCGTGATGTCTGCATATAGCGAATGATGAGGAAGGCACCTAAAGTCCAGAAAAAGTGCTCGAAAACAACAGGCTGAAGAAAGTAAGATGTAGCCAGCAGCGCTGGCGAACAAATAACTGCCATACAGGCTATAGTTATTGCCAGCCTTTTGCCCCCAAGATGGTAGGCTGTAAGGCCAGTCATGAACACGGTACATCCAGATACCAAGGTTGGGATAATCCTGAAAGCGAATGCAGAATCGCCGAAGCACACGCTGGAAAACCTCGCAACAAACGCTATTAACGGTGAAGTATCCAGATATCCCCATTGCAGGTGTTTGCTTAAAGCAATATAGTACAGCTCATCCGCGTGTAATCCGTAATTGCAATTAGCAACCAGGTGTATGCAAATCTTAGCTACGGAAAAAGTAACAACAAGCAGAATTAAATTTTTTGGCATGCTCTAAAGCGATTCTCATGCTATAGTTGTCGTTAGCATTCGTTCAATAAATGAACCCGCCAATTACAAAATGGTTGATGTATTAAAAACTTTTATACTGTTGATGATAGGCTGCGTACTATTGTTAATATCAACGCAGGATGTTATATTTACATCATACAACACAGGCGATGGTGCTCCGCCTAATTGAACCGCCCTAAAAAGCTGATGGCGCCTACTCAAATAAGTTTTCATTTATTTGCATGTAGGTTATGTTTAAAAACGCGCTTAGCAACACTCTTCTTCTTTCTAAATATTTACTCCGGTGGATTGTAATTGTATCTCCTGTAGCCGTTGCTATTGGCAGCATGGTAGCATTTTTCCTTTGGCTCCTCAACTGGGCTATTTTGTTCCGGTTCGCGCATAGTTGGCTACTATACTTACTTCCCGCTGCTGGTGTTCTTATTTATTTTTTATATAAACTTTATGGCACCTCTGCCGAGCGGGGTAACAACTTAATCATCGATGAAATACATGAGCCCGGTGCCGGCGTACCTAAAAGAATGGCACCACTCATACTCTTCACTACGGTTATCACGCATTTGTTTGGCGGCTCTGCCGGACGTGAGGGCACTGCTGTACAAATCGGCGGCAGCATAGCGCATCTTTTTGCAGCATGGTTTAAGCTGGATGAGGCTGACAAAAAAACCATGCTCACTGCCGGGGTTGCCGCAGGCTTTGGCGCAGTGTTTGGCACGCCGCTTACGGGTACTATTTTCGCGCTTGAAGTGCTTACCATTGGCCAACTCAAATACACCGCATTGTTTCCCTGCCTTATCGCGGGTCTAATAGGAGATATTACTGTATCTGTTTGGGGCGTTCATCATACACCCTATCACATTGATGTGGTGAACACCGGGCAAGATTTTTACAGTGTTCACTTACCTGTAAGTTTATTACTACTAGCTAAAGTACTTTTATCGTCAGCAATATTCGGGCTGGTGAGTATGCTATTTGCGCAAACTGTGCACATTGTTAAGGCTACAGCATTAAAGTGGGTTAAAAAGAGTTGGCTTATTCCCTTTATGGGGGGCATTGTTATTATAGGGCTAACATTTATGCTTGGCAAGCCCGATTACCTGAGCCTCGGCGTACAAGCGGAGCACCCTGGCGCTGTTACTATCGTATCAGCTTTTCAGCAAAGTGGCGCAGATCTTTTTAGCTGGGCGTGGAAGCTAATCTATACAGCTATAACGCTAGGGACCGGTTTTAAAGGCGGCGAGGTTACTCCGTTATTCTACATTGGCTCCACACTTGGTAATACCTTGGCCGGTTTACTGAATGCCCCTGTAAGTTTATTTGCAGCATTAGGTTTTATAGCGGTGTTTGCAGGTGCAACTAATACTCCCCTGGCTTGCACAATAATGGGGGTCGAACTTTTCGGCGGCGAGTACGCCATTTTCTTTGCTATTGCCTGCTTTACGGCATATTTTTTCAGCGGAGCAAGCGGCATTTATTCGGCACAACGAAACATAGAAGGTAAGCTTAGCCTGGGTAAGTACACAGGCAAACTCTTCAACAGGTACAAACCTTAAGTGTTATCTTTTAAAAACATATTGCACCGATATTGTTATAGTAATTGATCACCAACAACCCTCTACACATGAAGATCAGTAAAATACTCATTGCCATAGACGACAGTAAATACGCTGAGTACGCCGCTTCCTATGGTTTCGATTTAGCTAAATCTTTTAACGCCCATGTAGGGCTGGTACATATTGTGGAACCAACGGTTATGCCAGTCTCAACTGTTGACTCTATGACTGGCCTTCCCTTTGCAGGAACAGGGTTAGAAGAGATGGAAGTTATAAATATACAGAACGAACTTTCGGACAATATTGTGGACCGCACCATAAAGAAATATGCCGGTGAGCTGCAGGTGACCCACTTTAACGAGTTTGGCGCGACTGCCGATGGCATTATTAGCTGCAGTAAAGAGTTTGGTGCCGACCTGATTGTAATGGGCACGCATAGCCGTACAGGTATAGACCGTTTACTGATGGGCAACGTTGCCGAAACCGTGATACGTACATCGCATATACCGGTGCTGGTGGTACCATTGGCAGAGGAGAACAGGGATTGGCATCCAAATTTTGATTCCAGGGAACCAAAATAACGGTAAACTGATACCGGTGTGGCTAGTATAGCAGCCTGAACTTTATAGTTTGTTCTATAGCTTTCAACTCGTTTAATACCTGCGGATCGTAGCCGGCATCAACATCTGTTATTACATAACCTATTTGCGCGTTGGTTACCAAAAATTCGCCAACAATGTTGATGTTATGCCGCGCGAATACATCATTTATTTTAGCCAGTATCCCGGGCACGTTACGGTGAATGTGTATTAAACGATGCGCATGATTGTTCCTTGGGGGTTGCAGGTCGGGGAAATTGCAGCTGGTGTGCGTGCGCCCTTCATTCATAAAAGCCGTTACTCGGCGCGGTATAAAGTCCGAATTTCGGGGGTTATCCTTGGGGTCGTCGAATATAATAATACCATTCGCACAGGCAGCTTCCGCAAGTTTGCGGCTACCCACCCGGCCAAAACAGCCGATTACCTTTAGCTTACCCGCCTGCTGCACCTGTTCCGGCGTCGGTTGATTATCCTCGTCGCAGAACAAAACACCTGCTTCCTGCAAGTACTTATCTTCTATGCTATCTCGATGGCGGATATTATAGCCTTCCTTCTTTACCAATGCCAACGCTTCGTCGTCAATATCTCCAACTACCAGGCACTTAATCCTGTTTTTGGGGTATGAAATAGCCCGCGGCAGCTTGTTGATGTACAGGAATTCGTCGAAACTCGGAGTAATGTGGTCAGCTTTTTCAGCAACTGATTTACGTTCGATGTTTTCAGTGAAAGCAAAAAACTTCTTAATCAGACCGGATTCTTTCAACTGAAAGTCGGAATACCCATCGCCTATGCCGTAGATATCGCCTTGCAGGTTCATTTCGCGCAAAAGTTTTACTTTGCCGCCCTCCTGCGATAAAGGGTTGGTTTTGTCGTAGCCAACTATGTTACCTTCTTCGTCGAACTCAAACGTGTTGGCGTATATATTTTCTCTTTTGATGTGATACTCGGTAACCACTGGAATGATAAACTCCTTGAAACCGCCTGATACGATCAGCACCTCTTCCTGGTGATCTTTAAAAAACGCAGTATTACGGGAGAAAGAGACAGATACTTTTTTCTTGAGGTGTGTAATCAGCTGTTTAAGATGATCACGATTGGCACAAAGCAGTTTTACGCGTTGCTGCAGACTTTCGGTAAAAGAAAGGCGGCCTTCCATAGAAGCATTGGTGAGGTCCTCTATTTTCTTGTAGATAGCTTCTCTGTCTGGATGATTTTTTAAAGAAATGCGGGCAAGTTCATCCAGGGCTTCTACTTGTGTAAACGTGCTGTCGAAATCTATTATGAAGTACTGCTGCATAGTATGTGCGGAATGCTTATCCGCAAATGTGCAAATTTTGGCTGAAGTGTTCATGATAAAGGTTGCTTTATCATATATCAAACATTCCAAGTCCAAAAGGATGGATTGCGGCACTACCCCTTCGCGAAACATTCCCCTTTCACCATCTCATAATTTCTGATATTTTTATGGCGATGCACCAGCCTGCCGCTAACCGTAAAATAAAACCTTATCAGCTGGTTGCGCTTATCTTCTTTACGGTATCCGGCGGGCCGTACGGTCTGGAGCCGCTACTAGCCTACGCTGGTGAACACTCGGCAGTTTTACTGTTGTTAGTAGTGCCTTTGCTTTGGGATGTTCCTGCAATATTTACCGTGCTTGAACTTAACAGCATGATGCCCGTAAACGGCGGCTATTACCGTTGGGTAAAATATGCGCTTGGTAACCGCTGGGGCTTTTACGAAGGCTGGTGGACCTGGATATACACCTTTGTAGACCTTGCGATTTATCCGGTACTTTTTGTCGGCTATGCATCTTACTTTTTCCCGGGGATAGAAGAATACCGCATACTTGTATGCCTGGTTATTGTATGGTTATCTGCCGGGCTTAACATTTTGGGTATTGTGCCCGTAGGCAAGGTTGCACTTTTTTTAAGTGCTGCCGTACTGGCGCCATTGATAGTAATGTTTGTGATGGCTCTGGCTAAGTATAATGGTGGTATAAACGTACCGAATCAAACCATCCATGGCCTAACTCATTCTTCGTTTGGGATGGCCCTTTATACAATTATGTGGAACTGCCTCGGCTGGGACAACGTAACCACCTATGCAGACGAGGTAGAAAAACCTATACGCTCTTACCTTGTTTCGGTTTTCACGGCATTCGCGCTGGTAATGGTAATTTACTTTTTAGTGATTACGGTGGCAATAAACACTGGCATAAACCAGCAGCTATTTAGCGAAGGTGGCTTCCCGGCTCTGGGCGAATTAATTGCCGGGCGCTGGCTGGGAGCAGCGTTGGCTGCCGGCGGAATGGCTAGTTCGCTGGGCCTTTACGCGGCGATACTTCTATCCGTATCGCGGGTACCCAAAGCAATGGCCGATGATGAACTACTGCCACGCAGACTTAACATACTACATTCCAGGTTTCGAACACCTTATGTTTCTATATTGCTATGTTCGGTTGTAGTTAGTTTCATGATTCTTTGGCCTTTGGCCGAGCTATTAGTTATTGATGTAACCGTTTATGGCGCAGGTTTGTCGCTGGAGTATATTTCTCTTATCAAGCTCCGCATCAGCCATCCCAATACCGAGCGGCCATTTAAAATACGGCTTGGTACAACCGGGCTAATAATTGCCGCTATTATACCGTTTGGTATTTATTTCCTCGCGCTCTCCGGCGCCTTGGCTTCTGAGGGCGGAGGTATAATTGCCGCATTGTTTGCCATTATTGTTTTATCAACTGCCGAAGGTATGTGGCTGCTTGTCAGCTGGAGAAAACCACATCTTAGGCTAAAAGCAAATAGTTAAATACCTGTACTTTAAAACCGTTTGGCGTAGCCGGTGGTTATACTCATCCCTGCAATATTTTATTTATGAGATCCATTTGGAAAGGCTCGCTCGGTTTCGGGCTTGTAAGTATACCGGTAAAACTTTATTCGGCGGTGCAAACCACCTCACTTGACATGGACATGCTTGATTCCCGCGATCATGCCCGCATACGTTTTCAAAGGGTAAACGAGAATACGAAAAAGGAGGTCCCTTACGATAAAATTGTAAAAGGTTATAAATTGGATAACGACTACGTTATTCTTGACGACAAAGATTACGAAGATGCCGCTCCTGAAAAAAGCAAGGTAATTGAAATTGAAAGCTTTGTTGACATTGCGGATGTAAACCCGATGTTTTACGAAACATCTTATTACACCGAACCTGATACCAAGAATAATAAGGCTTACGCTCTGCTGCTAAAAGCCTTGCAGCAATCTAAAAAAGCGGGATTAGCCCGCTTTGTACTGCGCAGTACCGAAAGCCTTTGTATTGTGCATCCTCAAGGCAATGTACTTGTGGTTACTCGCATACGCTTTGGTCAGCAAATACGCGACACAGAAGAATTGAATATTGCCGAAGATGTAAACGTAAGCAAGAAAGAACTTGATGTAGGGCTTGCACTTATTAACCAGTATGCAGAGAAATTTGATGTTTCAAAATACAAGGATGAGTATCATGCCGAACTACTTAAAATAATAGAAGCAAAATCTAAGGGTAAACGCGCTACCATAAAGAAACTTAAACCGCAAAAAGCCAAGAGCGACGATTTGTACGAGCAACTAATGAGCAGCCTGAAGGTGAAAAAGGGCGCTTAGTATAAAGTATTTATACGAAACTTTATTTCCGTTCATTTTTACCCATGTCAGAAAACGGTCGTTTAAATTAAATTTATCTACTAAAATTAAAACTTCTTAGATATGGTAGTGTTGATATAATAGAAAATTTAAAACATCTACTATCATGGCAACTACTAAAACAGCCGCAAAAACGGCATCAACCGCCAGTAAATCGGCATCAAAAACTAAAAAAGCACCTGAGACTACGGAAAACGTAGAAGAGTCTGCTTTGAACGAATTATTCATCGACGAATTAAAAGATATCTATTGGGCAGAAACTCACCTGGTAAAAGCTTTGGCTAAACTTGCTAAAAAAGCAACTACCGATGAACTGCGCCAGGCAATTGAAACACATATAGAACAAACCGAAAATCAGGTTACCCGCCTGGAGAGCGTTTTTGATTCTATTGAAGAAAAAGCATCAGCTAAAAAATGTGAAGCAATGGCTGGGTTGATCAAAGAATCAGAAGAGATTGTAAGCGACACTGAAGATGGCAGCATTACCCGTGATGCAGGTATCATATCTGCTTGTCAGAAGGTAGAACATTATGAAATAGCTTCATATGGTACTTTGAAAACCCTTGCTGGTGTGTTGGGTTACACCGAAGCTGTTGAACTTCTTGACGCAACACTGCAGGAAGAGAAACAAACAGATGAATTGCTAACTCAAATAGCGGTAAGCGCCATTAACCAACCCGCTAAAAGCGAAAAAGAATAATTCTCTTTTAATCTTTTGAAAAGGGCAGCTTTAAAGCTGCCCTTTTTTTGTGTGTTAAAATATGATAGCCGTCTGGCAATAGCTATTCAATCACCTCATAGTATTTATTTTTGGCACTTATTTTGCAGAAAAATACTTATTAATTATAGCTTTTTACATGTATTTAATGCATTTATTTAAAGTAATTAAGTAACTAGCAATAAAAATTTACAAATAATTAGCAAGTTTGCAACCTACTTTGTACATCTAACGTATATCAATCTATACGACAATGAACAGATCCTTACTTTATATAGTTGCTATAGTTGCGCTGTTTACACAGGCTTGTAAGCTTGACCCCCCTATTTATGGACCTCCGCCAAAGGCAGATTGGTCGCGAAGTTATCAGCCACTTAGTCCCGGCAGCTTTTGGAAGTATTCTATCGATGCAGAAGGGCACGCACCAGATACTGCCACACTTACGGTTACCGGCGAGGAACCGGTTATTAATAATAAAGTTTACCATACTGTTTACAGTGCATCTAAAACGGTGGCTGGCCCAGGATATATCTATAACGCAGATCATATTATTTCTATAAGGACAAATTCGCTAATATACAATGAGCTTTTGGAGCTGCAGTATGTAAATGATACAGTTAAGGTAGGCCAAAGCTGGACAGCTAATGTAACTGACAATGGTTTGCTGCAGGGTGTTCCGGCAAGGATGATTGGAACAGCAGTTGCCGACAGTATTACACGAACTGTTAACGGAATTACCTATCCGAGGGTGAAACATACCCGTATACAAATCCAGCAAGATCACGGAGCAGGGTTTACAACTGTAGCCACCTATGATTATTATATAAACATGGGAGTCGGCGTCATTGAGAACGATGGAGTGCAGGCAGATGGAACCGACTTAGGGAAGCTTAAATTATTAAGCTACGCGATCAAGTAATTAAGCCTGGCGTTATGCTGAGGTATTTTTATATATTTATTTGTATGAAATACCCTTTACTTATATTGCATTACCAAAACAGGCAGGCACGATATAGAACAGATCAGAAACAGGAGGTGTTAAGGCCGGAATATTACTATAACAAAAAAGCCACCTTGAACGGTGGCTTTTTTGTTATAGTAAGTACAGATTACGGAGTAACAATAAATGATCCTACCAATAATTTCAGTACTTCATCTTTAGATAGCGGCTCGTCAAACGAAGCTGTTACAACGCCGATAGAAGCTAAAGAACTTAGATTTACCCCTCCTTGCGTAGTGTTTTCTTCACCAGCATAGTTACCATCTGCTGCACCAGCTCCGGTATCGTTGCCTTTTGATGCAGAGCTTACAATATATGGCTTTATAGCCGGTGTCGCTGTGGTACCTACCTTATGAGAATTAATCAGGTAACGCAAAGCCGATGCGTGGCGACCTTCTACAGCGTGAATACCAAGGGCTGCAGTAAGTACTACCTGGTTACCCAACAAATTGGGAGCCTGGCCCTTATAAGCGCGTACACCTGTATCTTCAAATGCAGCACCTACCGTAAGAAAAGTAGTGTAATTGGTAAATACATCCTTAAAAGGACCATTCCCTTTGTTATTACCACCTGTGTAGTCAACTGTAGGTGGGGCTACCGGCGTACCACCCAATTGAGTTATCACTGTTTTCAAAAACGCTACGTGCTTATTCTCGTCCGCAGCAATCTGACTTACAAACTTTGCATCGATACCACCAGCGGGTACAAAGCCCCCTATAGATAAGCCCTTGTTATAAAAGCCAGCTTCCAGGTGCTCCAGTGTCAATGCAAAGTTAAGCACATCTACAACCGGAGTTGTTGCGGCGCCATAAGCCTTTTTAAACATTGTACCCAAAGCAAAAGGTAATGCAGCAACAGCAACTTTAGAGCCGAAGCTGGTTATATTTTTGATCGCGGCACGGCGAGGATTAAACCTGTCGTTTATTTCCGGATCTACTTTTTGTATTTCGTCTATTATGTTAAATAAATTCATGGTGATGTTAAGCTATAGGGTAATTAAAATTGGCTGCATACACTTTCTTCTTTAAGAGAGGGTTTACAGCTGCCAGTACCTCTGCAATAGTTGCTGAGCGGTTTATACCATTCTCATCTACCTGATCGGGATTTGCAAAGCTTCCCGGGCTAATAAGATTGGCAATCAAAGCTGCATGTCTTGCCTCTACAGAAACAATTTTACCAGCTATAGTCAGGTAATCAGCACTCTGGATAAGGTATCCGGCACCATCATAAGCTTTTACGCCTGTGTCTTCAAAAGTTTTAGCAGCAGCAAGTACAGCAGTACGGTCACTAAAGTTGATAGAACTAAAATCTACCTCAAGTGCAGGGATTGCAGCCGAACCTAACGCCGTTTTAAAGAAGTCGCGATGTAATACCTCATGATCCTTAATGTCAGTCAGGTAAGCAGTTTCTGCTATACTAATGCCGCTGTATGGTGTTGCAACAACCTGCAGGTAAAACGCCGCCTCTAGTTGCTCAAGCGCATAGGCATAGTTAAGGATACCCACGTCGCCGGCACCAATATCAATGTAAGTGCCATCAGGGTTTTTAATATAATCTTTACCGCATGACGCTGCGCCAAAAACGGCTACTGCAGCTGCCCCGGCACCAGCATAACGCAAGAACGACCGTCTGGCCATGTTTGCTCCGCCTGTTGTAGGGTTAATGTTTGTTTCCATAGTTAGTAAGTTATTAGCTTATAGGTGTTAATTACATGAACTAACGAACAATGGAAGTAAAAGGATTGAGCTAACCAGTAAAGTTGTTAGCTGTAATCAGAGTAGCAATAACAGGAGTAAGCTTAATAAGAGTAGGCTTTTTAAAACAAAAAAGGCCGAAAAACTCTCGCAGTCGTTCGGCCCTACATCTACCTATGAAAAACACCCTTTGAGAAGGGTATTAAGTTTAATTCAATTGCTGTGCCGAAAACGAAAACAGCTGTATTTTGATGCAGAACGCTCTTTTTCTCAACCATTAGTTTATTTATGTAGAGAAACATTCTCAATACATGGGGAAGTTTTCCCCATGGGCAAAATAATAATATCCAAAACACAATAGCGTGTAATTAGTTATCAATAAGATATTCGTAAATTAATAACTCCCAATATTATAGCAGTATGGATTACAATGTATATTTATTGGCTACCGATCCTAATGATCCGTGCAGGGACGTAATCCACTCCAGAGATACTAATCTGAAGATCAGGGTTTATTGCTTAAACTATGATCAATTTACCCCTAACGACGGCGAGATCCAGTTGTATGGGTACGCTCACGATAAATTATACGCTTTCGAGACTATAAACATAGCTGCCGAGGATGCGCTTGACGTAGTTGGCGCTATACAATGGTATGCAGACTATATAGAATTTCCGGATATGGAAATCCTGCCGGAGGACCCGCGCCCCGGCCACGAAATAGCCATGTAACACCGTCTCGGAACATTAACAAAAAGCCCCCATTTGTATTAAAGTGTTCAGCGTTTTTTGAGCCCAAAGGATTTGAACACCTGCAGGCCCATACAACGTAACTGGTCAAAAAATCCGCTAAATAGCATCTATTTGGCCTTTTTGACCCTGAAAACTATGCAAGGACCTTTAAAAACCACACCTGTTTTGCAGGCTATTTTAAAGTTTATTTGCAAGTAATGGGGGAAATTACAGGTATTTCCCAACATGAAAATACAGCTGCTTAAAACAGCAAGTAAAATTGAAATTTAATTGGAAATACATCTATGCTATTAAACAACAGACCACCGTTCAAGTACGTACTAAGTAAATTAACGCCCGAGATCTATTATGTCTGCCTTACATCGGCAGCCATTTACGCCATCAGCATCGCCTTTAAACACGCCATACCGCCCGTACCAATTACCATCCCTACCTTCCTGGGAACTGCTATATCCATTATTCTGTCTTTCAAGCTTAACCAGTCTTACGACAGATGGTGGGAAGCAAGAAAGATATGGGGCAGTATTGTTAACGATTCCCGCAACCTGGTTATTCAGCTGCAGTCCTTTGTAACCGGCGGAAACAAAGAAATTATACGCGCAATCACCTACCGGCAAATTGCATGGTGTTATGCACTTGGCAGGTCGTTACGCGGGCTGGATGCGCTGGATAGGTTAGACCGCCTGGTTGACACCAATGAACTGGAAAACTATAAAGCCCACGTGAACAAGCCGCTTGCATTATTACAGCAAAACGCTGCAGACATAACGGAGCTGAGAACTGCTAGCCATCTTGACCCCTTCAGCCATGTACAAATTAACAACACCCAGGTAAGCCTCACCAATTCTATGGGTATGGCAGAGCGGATTAAGAGCACTGTTTTCCCCAGCACTTACCGTTTGTTCCTGCACATGATCATTTACGTATTTACTATCATACTCACCATTGCGCTGCGCGATATAGAATTTTACATTGCGGTGCCAACATCCCTTATTATCGCCTGCTTCTTCTTTTTACTGGAAAGGACAGCAACTCACCTGCAGGACCCATTTAGCAACCGGCCAACCGATACCGCCATGACGGCTATTGCCACCACAATTGAAATTAACCTGAAGCAACTAATTGGTGAGGCTAACGTACCAGAACCTTGTAAGCCTAACGACTTCTATTTAAATTAGATAAGTAATAGAAGCTTAAACAATAAAGCCCGGCAGCACTGCCGGGCTTTATTGTAGCTCGTATATAAATTAAAGTATTACAGTGCAAGTTTATTGGTTAACACAACTTCACGGTTTGCCAACAAGGGTATTATCTTACCAATTACTATATTCGTATAATGTTCAGAATTGCGGTGCTCGGTTAACGCCGCCTCATTGCGGTACGCTTCAGAAAGTATGATGGTATCAGGTGTTGCCCTGTCCTGAAAAACATTATAGTAAAGGTTCCCTTGCTCATCGGAACTTTTCACGGCCACCTGCGGCAACAGCTCTAAAACGGTTGCTAACTTACCTTCTGCAACCTGCCACTTGGCGAATACATGAATACTTTGATCTTTCATATTTCTTTTAATTGTTGTGGATATTAACATGCACATTCCATGTGTAAGGAACGTGCATACCTGTTAATTAAACTGTTTAAGCTTCTAGCAGAGCTACGATTTTCTCACCAACTCCTTTTGCGGATGCCGGATTCTGACCTGTCACCAGGTTACCGTCTGCAATGCTGTTAGCAGACCACGGCTCAGCAGCATGGAAGATAGCGCCTTGCTTTGTTAATGCGGCTTGTAAATCAAATGGCACATCAGCCCTAGCATAATTATCTTCTTCTTCAGTTGTAAAAGAGGCAATGTTGCGGCCATTTACCAGGTAACTGCCGTCTTTCAGTTTTACGTTCAGTAACGACACCGGTCCGTGACAAACAGCTCCAACTACCGCATTGCGTTCAAAGGTTTCGGCAATAACCTCTTTTAACAATGGAGCTTCCGGCATATCCACCATTGGTGCAAGTCCGCCAGGGATGAATACGCCATCATAAGTACTTACGTCTACCTGATCAAGCCGGGCGGCCTTTTGCATGTCTATCCAACCCTGTCCGGTGAGGAAGTTTAGGTTATCCGGATCACCTGCAAGATTAAGAGCATCCAGGTAAGGCGTGTCGCCGGTTAAGCTGGCAAAATCTATCTGGTAGCCGGCCTTCACGAACTCTGCGTACGGATGCGCTACTTCAGGCAAAAATGTACCTGTTCTTCTTTTGTTTTGGCCAATGGCGTTTGCATTTGATACAATAATCAAGATTCTCTTTTTCATGGCTTTTAATATTTGTTGATGTTTAATTTCCTTTGTTGATTACATCACAAATTTGAGCCATTTAGCTCTGTCGGAACGAGGACATAACGCACAGAAAAAGTGTGACCAGGATCACACACAACCTAAGCAAGCGGGCGCTAGCGGGAATAAAGGCGGCTTAAAGTTTCGCGGCTTACACCTAAATATTCGGCAATATATTTTTTGGGGATCTTTTGCATTAACTGAGGGTACAGTTTACCAAACTCTTCATAGCGTTGCTGCGGAGTGCCGGACAACAATGAGAGCACCCGGCGTTGCAGCGCTACATAACCGTTGGTAAGCTTCACCCTAAAAAAGTGCTCCATCTTATGAAATTCTGCGGCCATGGTTTCCCTTCCGTTCAGCGTGGTACACAGCACTTCGGCATCCGCCATACACAACATGTGCAAAGTGGCTGTTTTATCCCCAAAGTAAGCCTGATAGTCCGTCATCCACCAATTTTCTCCGGCAAACTGTACTATGTATTCTTTACCATCCTCATCCAGATAAAACATCCTGAAAACACCTGTCAGGATAAGGTATTCGTAACTGGCCGCGTCACCCCCCTGAATAAGATATTGATGCTTTTTTACGCGACGCGAGGTGAAGAAAGACTTAACACGTTCAAACTCATCATCTGTAAGCTTCACTATTTCCTCGATGTGTTTTCTAAGTCTGTCCATTTACAAATAAAGTATTAACGCTTACCGGCAATTCTTCGCAAGATAGCTTTCATATAGAAATGTGCCGCTATCAGCATCATCTTTATTGAATGAAAATAATTTACCTACCATTGTATAACTAATAAAACAGTTACACTATCACATAGATGCTTAACTAATTAAATTGCTATAGAAAGTGCTATTAACGTTACAATAACCGTGCTTGTTGGGGTTACTTTAACTCCCAATCGGCTTTACCACCTGTAAATCCCTTATGAGCACTATGGTGCATGCGCAAAGAACTTATCTTACAGATATACCAGTAATTTAACTAATCGCTGTCGTCGAGTTTAAAAATGTCATTAACGCTAACTTTGAATACCTCTGATATTTTTATCGCCAATTGAACGGAAGGTGAGTATCTACCACACTCAATAGAATTCACAGTTTGTCTGGAAACTTTTATCAGATTTGCCAGCTCCTGTTGTGTCATATCCCTTTTGGCACGTTCCACCTTAATCAATACTTTCATTGCCGTCTAGTCGCTTTAAATACGCAAAAAATAAAAGATATATGATCAAAGCTACTATGGTCAATTCGTGGCCGCTAAGTTCAAAATCACCAAGAATAAAATTTAATGCAGAGATGCAAAGGCAAAAAATTATTGAAAATAGAAATGCAGCAGATAAGCTTTTGGTTCTGATTGCTAAAATACGCTCATCTTCGATTGTTTCTTTTGAGAATGCTATAACAGCTAGTCCAACTATAAAAAAGTCAACTAACAGCTTTTTAATAAAAGGAAGACTTGGTATATAGATAAATTTGAAAACGATTGCAGAAGCAATCGCAGCTGACGCTATAACCAGTCCAACTAATTTATAGTTATGTTTAAAAATCATATACGTTATTAATGATTGGAAAATACACTTTTCTTTTTGACAAGTATACTTGTCTTTTTTTTATTAGGCAAATAAAAAGGCCAATGTTTGACCTTTCTATTGCAGATACGAATTAATATTAATTTGATAACAACTGATAAATTGCATTACCAACAGATGCTCCTGCTGCTGCAGAGCCAATAGCTGTTCCATAAGCAACTTGCCCATAACCAACCGCAGTGTTAAGCCACCAGGTTGTTACAGCTGCACCTGCTCCTCCAGCAACATCAGATGCACCTACGTTTCTCCAGCTAAATCCGGGACCGCTTGCTTCTGCAAGGTGCGTTTTGAGGCCCTGTGTAGATTGTTTACCGTTATCAAGGAGAGCAACCCATTTATCAAGATTGTCGTGCCAGTATTGTAACGTGTTTCGAGCAATGGCAGTAGAGACGAATATCACTGGCAATTCATCTTCACTTAAGTTGGCTTTTGCATTAGCTTCTAAATCACTAATTTGAACCAGAGTAGATTCGAAACTTGAAGACTCATCTGTCATAACTAACAACAGTTTATCTAATAGTTGCTTTTGTTTAATTGTTAGATGAGCCGCGAGTGAATCAGAATAGAGTGACTTAGTAGTTAAATCTGTTGTTGAGTTAACTTTTATCCCGTGGTTTGCCTTTGTCACATTTAAATCCCAATCCATTGAAGTATTTATTGAGTTGATAGTTTGCAACTTCTCTCCTTTAGACTTCAGTCCGTTGATGATTGATGTGTTAACAAATGAGGCAAGAGCTGACTTTGAAGTGTTCAATTGGTGATTAGTCTTCATTACTAATAATAAATTGTACATACTATCTACAGTACGATTATGAACAACACCAATGTTGTTATAGGCTTTAAAGTCGATTTCTTGCGCTTTAATATTACCGTTGTTTGATTTTTGACAAGATGCAAATAAGATACAAAGGGTTGAAATAATTGCTAATGCCGAAAATTTCCTTACTAGTTTTAGATTGATAAGATTTAATTTCATTTTGTTTAGGTGTTAGTATCTGCGATCACAAAGTAGAAAAAAAACTTAACATAAAATAAAAAAATAAATTTTTAATTAATTAAAACAGACCTTCGTCAGTAAATATTTTTCATTAGCGCAATTAATTACATTGCAGAGAATAAATTCATTGTACTTTTCTTGATGGTTAATCTTTTTTAATTAAAATAAACACATAAACCGTCCCATTTTTGTGAGGCTTTGTGGTAGCTATTGGGTTCGAACCAGTGACTTCTCCCGATGTCAATCGGGACGCTCTGAACTAGCTGAGCTAAGTATTGATTAGCTTTTAAATTATAATCCTTCTTTTCCAACCCTTTATCTGCCGCTCTCATTTTAGCGCCGATGTTTTATCAGGTTGTATTTCGGTCCACTTTAAGTTCCAATCGGCTTTACTACCTGTAAAACCCTTATGAGCAGTATGGTGCTTGCGCAGTCGTTCATCAATATCCTGACAAAATCCGATATAATGTTTATTAGAGGATGGTGAGTAAAGAATGTAGCAGTATACATAAAAAAAAAGCCTCGCATTTCTGTGAGGCTTTGTGGGAGCTACTGGGTTCGAACCAGTGACCCTCTGCTTGTAAGGCAGATGCTCTGAACCAGCTGAGCTAAGCTCCCTTTGTTTTGGGACTGCAAATATAGCTTGTAAACGCGGTTTTTGAACTACACTTTAGTAACACACTCTTCAGATTCAGTAATTGTACTAACTATGTACTAACAGCCAACCTGATTAATAAATAAATGAACTGTAATGCAAATCTAATTGATTGCTTATCGTAAGCAAAGGTTTTAAGATGTATTCATAATAAATTTAATGTAAGTGAATAAATGAATTATGATGCCTATACAGGCGTATGGATTGACTAAATGCAAGGAGGAACGAAATAAATGAATGGTAGTGAACAGGGCTTGTGTTTATGCCGTAGTTCCTTGCCTTGTGTCATATCCTGTTGCCTAACTTTGCTACATAATTCATTACATCACATTCCTTTTAACTCAGAAAATCTCAAATTTCTACTTTTATAGAGGTTGGTAAAATCCTGAGTTGAGAATACATATATCATCAATCAATCTAACTCAGAAAAAGTGTATTTTCTTCTTTTATAGAGGCTGTTAAAATTCTGAATTGAGAATACATATATCATCAATCAATCTAACTCAGAAAAAGTGTATTTTCTTCTTTTATAGAGGCTGTTAAAATTCTGAATTGAAATGTTTGCTATGGGGTGGTTTAGAACCAGGTTTTTCTGACTTCTTAAAAGGTAACTAAGTTAAGTATCTTGCTGATATCAGAATCAGTAACCTTTTAAATGAAATGTTAGCAAGCCCCTTCTTTTATGTACCTTGAAGTGTGCCTACTTTGGTACCAAAAATTTCCCTAAATTGAACCACAGCTCTTTAAGCTACAAAGCACCAAGAGGTTGGCGAAATGCAAGCATCATTAAGTAACAACTTCAGTCTTTGGTAAAATAAATGCCGAAACCAAAATCATAAACATTCTTTTAAAAAAACAAAATGGCGACCGTATCTAATTTCACCGCACTCAGATCTTACATCTATTCTGCTGGCAACGAATCAGTCTTTGTTCAAGGATATAACTTAGTATCAGATGGAGGACAAGGCATTTTCTTTTGGAATCCTAACCTAAGTGAAAACGATGATGACGGAACTATTATTAAAGTCACGAGTGTAACTACCGGAAGATGGGTGAGGTTGTTTTCAGGTACAGTGGATGTGAGATGGTTTGGTGCTGTCGGTAAAGGATCAACAGACGACACTACATCAATCAACAACGCTTTGACCAAATTCCAAACGGTTCAGATAACAAATGGCATTTACAACATTACGGGGATCACAATGCCGTCAAATACAACTTTGATTTTAAATACTAATGCAAGGCTTGTTCAAACTGTTTACAACAATACTAGTAAGATCGGGGTAGTTCGGATGAATGAAAATTGTTCCCTGATTGGAGGCGGGATAGTTGATGCCAACGCCAGTGTCACCAATCCCCAAAGAACAACTCCATATGCCAGGGTAAATTACGGTATATATATCACAGGTAACAACTGCTTCATTAAAGACATAATAATTCAGAATACGATTTTCGATTGTATCTATGCTCAAGACTCTGACAACTTAGTTGTAAATAACATTAAAGGAGTAAATGTTGGTCATGGAGCTTCGTTTATTAGATGTAACAAGCTAACAATTTCCAATTATTCACTTGTCAACCCTTACTTTGCTTATACAAACTCCTATCCCCACTGTTTGGATTTGTTTTACTGTGATAACTATAATGTTACCAACGTTAATCTATATAATGTAAATGCATCATCAACAGCTCCATCCTATGCAATTTCAGGGATAACTTTAGGGGGAAATAGTAATGGCGTTTTAAGTGGCGTGACTATGAACGGCTTTTTGACAACTGTTAAAAATGGTCTTCCCATTGCAGATGATGGATCAATAAACTGTGTAATAAGTGACGTCAGCATTAAAGGATGGTTATATGGTGTCGGGTTAGAGATTCAGGGTTGCCGAAATTGCCTGTATGATAACATCGTTATTGACGGAACGAGGTTAAATAATTTAAATTCTGGTTCGGAAGGTATACATATACTTGATACAGCAATAACAGGTGGCTTACTGACACCAAGTTTTACGACGGCCCAAGTTCGTGATCGATCTTTAAGTAAGGACAACACATTTTCTAACATTAAAATCATCGGGGGCTTTACCGGTATTAGAGTAGCCGGTAGTTACAATAAATTTATTAATTGTGAGGTGATAGGAGCCTCCTACGGATTTAGACTTTGCCAAGTTCAAGGTGGGGTATCTGAAGGCTATTGGCAGTCAAATATTGTGGAGTACATTGAAGGTAATGAATTTATAAACTGCGCTGCAAAACAATGTAATTATTTCGGATTTGCTATCTTTGGAGGCCAAGAAAACAAGATCATTAATCCTAGACTCATAAACAACCAAACGGGTATAGGAAATATTAGGAATTTGACTCTGATTGCAAGTTCTGTCTCGGCAAACACTATAGAGAGTACTACTACATTAGTGCCCAACGCCTGGATCGGATATTACATCTATATCACGAACGGCAATGATCTTAATGATTATCAAATTATCAAATCAAACACTAGTACAAGTTTTACAATCGGATCAAATTGGGCAATAACCCCGAATATTGGTGATGAGTTTGTTGTTGTTGATAATCCACAGGGTGCCGTTTATATCAATGGTGGTCTTATAACAGATGATCAATCTTTTACATTTAACGGTATTGGTTCGATGCCCAACACTTACTCCTCCTTGGACACAATTTCTCAATTAACTATTACTACGTTAGCTGAAAAGTTTAACTTCAATCAAAAGATTAAATTATTAAATCTGGTATCTGGAGCATCTAGTTCAGATTTGGTTGTTCAAATTTCTTCTTTGAACTACGGTTCCACTGACGTTGTTAATATTCGACCTTTAACATTAGGGGACGGAAGTCCTATAAGCGGCACGTTATCGTTGCCAATGGTAGATGGATCAGGTACAATAACTTCCTCCAATTATACTGGCTTTACTGCTGTAACAAGTATAATAACAGGTACAGGAACAGATTTCAAGAATGAAATAGATGCGCATTACTGGATTTTAATTGATAACACGTATTATGCACAGATTCTACAGTCATTAAGCAGTACTCAATATTTACTAACGAATCAGCTCCCTGTAGATGTAACTAACGTAACGTTTAAAATTGTTAAGATAGATGTTCAAGGGATTCCAAGTCAGATGAACGGCATAGCATTCAATAGATACTACGGGGAGGTAATAATTGACGGTCAGACATTAATATCGAATTCCAGTTCGACTAATTTAAATTTATTCAGGTCAAGATCCGCGATTTACATTAAGTTAGAACAAAACAGTTTCGCGCCTAATGTGACAAAAAGCTTGTTTTATTCAACAAATAATTCGGTACTGACAAACATTACAAACTTCAGCGGTGGGACAATTGGAAAGCAAATTAAAATTCAAGTAAAGGATAATTATACTGTATTAAAATTTACAAGTTCCAACCTAAAAGGGTACAATGCTGATTATCAATGCCAGGTGGGCGATATAATTGCAGCAATTTACGATGGGGTAAATTGGTACTGCAACATTATTACGAGCGCAGGCAGTCTTCTGCCATCCGCTGAGAAATTCGGCAGGAGTGTTCAAAGTGGAAACAACGTAAAGTTGATATTTACCATCAATCACGGCCTATCTGGCGTTACAGCGGCGTCATATATTAATGTTACACCACGAAGTTCAGCAGCTAAAAACATTTCTTGGGTGGACCTTGACTTAACAAGTATATTCATTAATTACTCAACACCTCCACCTTCGGGAACAAACAACTTATTGTGGGATTGGGAGGTAAAAGTTTGATAATCCAAAATCTAAAATAATCAAGTTTCCTGACTTCTTAAAAGGTAACCAATGTAAGTGACTTCCTGGCACTAGGAGCAGTGACCTTTTAAATGAGACTGCTAACACTTGTACTTACACCACCGCCCTACAAATCCAAAATATAGCGACAGTCGCATTGCCTTTGATAATATCGATCTTTATTTAGAAATACTCTTTAACTCACTTTTAAGTTGTTCAATCATTAACGACGTTACATATGATCTGCTGTTATTGGAAACTAGGGGCATCATTGTTCCACCCCTCACATAATCACTATCAAAGTCACCTTTTAAATCTCGATAACGTTTCCAATAACGAACCATCCTATCGAATAACTTAACGTTAATACCATCAAAGGCATTTTGATGAGCCTCCTTGATACGTTTAAATAAATCTTCAAGTTCCTCATCAAGTTTACAGTATTCCTCAAATGATTCAATGTTCATATCCGTTTGAGTTTCCGGTGAACCAGGATAGAGAGCCTCGTGAATGTAATTGCTTGTTTGCTTTAAAAATAATTCTGTATTAACTAAGCAATCCTTTATTTCAGAAACGTCTATTTGATATTTATAGGCAAACTCGTGACAAAAAATATGTCTTAATTCAAAGGTTCGGTTAATAGATTTGATGATCGAATCTGCATTTGTAATAAAGGATTCCGATGTGTGATTATTATCTTCAAAGATACTTTTCCTTCGGTGAGCTTTTAATTCTTTTAGAAAGTTTACATCTAGTAATATTGAAAGATTGAGGTTGATATCATTTAGATTATTAAATGACAATACGTGCGCTATAAAGTTGCCGATGGTAAAGTCTTTAGCATTAAGCGCTTTGACAATTTCAAAATCAAACTTCACATCCTTGGCTTGGTTAAATTTAGCAACATTGCTTAAAAATGGTTCCCCGTGATCAATTATCTTAGCAACAACGCTGTAGAAATAAGATTCCATTGTTGCCACTAGAGCAATTGGAATTTGCTTGTATAACTCATTTGAAAGTTTGTGAGTGGTTATTTGATCACAAGCAATCTTCAAATCTTGAATGCGCAATTCAAACAAGTGAGTTGCGTTTCTTTTCTCGCGTTGCTTTAAGTCTATAATTTCAGCAATAATGTTCCTTTTCATACAAGTACAATCAGTGTCGACCTCCTCTTGACCCTCTACCTCCTACATGCTTAACGGTTCCTGAAGGTGTACTTCTCTTCACATATGTTTTATTACCATTTTTGTTTATGTAATATTTACCACCTCTTGAACCAGTTTGAATTGTTGCATCATAACCATTAGCTGCTGATGTTGAGGCTGATCCAGAGTTTTCATAGTTAGCATATGTACTATCGTAATATTTGGGATTAAAGCCTGGTACTAAGCTCAAATTGGAAGCTGATACCCAATACCAATTAGGGTCAGAATGATAACGAACCCTTCGCATTCCGTTTTTGGCATTGCCTTTAATTAATAAGACCGTACCACCTGGCACATTGTAAGAAATATTGGAAGTTTGTAGGTCAGGATATATATCAATTGGTGTTGTTGTTGACGCTACATAATAGGTGTTACAGCTAGCGAAAAAGAGTGTTAACACTACTAGTGCAAATAAGAGCTTGGTCTTCATATCAAAAGGCTTTAGGTTAATAACTATTGATCTAAAATACAAAACCTAACTAGATAAACAACTCTGATTTTTCAGACTTTTTAAAAGGAAATCAATGTAGTAACTAGCAAATATTGCCAGTGACCTTTTAAATGAATGGTTTAGTACTTTTATTATCATTTTGATAATTTGACCTATCATAGTTTTTCTCGTAAAGCCTGTCCTGATGAACGCAGGCAAAAATCCTTAGAATTAGCTTATTTCTTATAGCGTTCAAAACAGCCATTTTTGGCTTCCCGTCAACCTCAGTTTTCCTAATGTAATAATCTCTCAGTTCTGATTTTGTAGATATGCTGGACATCGCAATGATGTGGAGAATTGCTTTAGCTCTTTTGTTAGCAAGATGAGACACCATTGATTTCCCTTTGACTATCCCTGACTCTTTTTTAAAGGGTGCAATTCCAGCGTAAGAAGCATACTTTTTAGGGTCAGTTATATCTTTGAACTCATTAGTGGTAACAATCATCAGTAACGCAGTAACCGGGCCTACATTTGGAATAGAAGTTATAATATCGTATAGGCGACTTATCCGATGATCTCCTTTAACAGTGTTAATTATTAATGCGTCTATGGATTCAATATCTTTTTTAAGAGACTGCATAGTACCATAGCAAAGGAGATCATGTTTATCAGATAACTCCGGCCTTAAAAAGGCCTTCAATTCTTTTAATGGCATTTTCATCGCATTGCTCATACCTATCAGCCGAGATCGTAAGGTTGATAGATGGTGCAAATCTTCTATGACTTGTCTGCGTGGTTGCCATAGTGTTAAGTCCTCCTTGCATTTAAACAAGTAAGTTGCTATGCGTATCGCATCAAGTTTGTCATATTTACCTCTGGTCTTTCCTAAAGAATTTCTAATCTCTAGAGCATCTTCAAGTACTACATTAGCTTTAGCTTTTTTCAAAACTGTTAATAGGTGCGAAGTGTAAATTCCAGTATGCTCTATTCCGAAAACGGTTTTCTTCAATGCGAAGCCTGAAACAGTTTGTAATTCAGAAAGAAGTGCCTGAACACTATCAACTGTATTAGCAATTTCTTTGTGATATAGAATCTTCTGACTTCTTAGTATGGCAAAATCGAGCTTATTGCGTGACACATCTATGCCAACATAAAACATAAATTTTCCCATAACTTACATCTGTCAGATCCAAAAAAGGGGAAGCAGGTCTAGATTAAAATTAGATCTTTTTACAGGCTTGATTACCTAGCACAGCTATTAATTCGCTTAATCGTAGAAGTTAATTTAAGAACTGTAAACACCTATTTCTCATCTTAGGTCTTAATTCCTAGATCGCCTAATAAGTCATCTCTAGTTCTCATATTAACAGCTATAACCTGCGTTCCTTAATACTAAGATAAAACTTAAAGCATCGATCTCCTATTAATTGATCTCTGTTCTATTAACGTTTGTAAAAAGCCCATCAGGGCTTTAACTCAAACTTGTTCATAACTTACTGCTAGAATATAATCAGCAGCTCTTTGAGCTTGTGCCGCAGCTTTGATAACAAGGGTTTTGTCATTCTTTAAAGCTTTAAGCCAACTTTCAATGTAGGCTGCACTATTGTCGATAGTCACTTGATCAATGCCGGTTACTGCACTCAGGAATGCAGCAGTCATTTCAGCTGTAAGTTCTTCCTTTGCATAAGCAGCACTACCAAAGCCATCACTGCTTAACAGTTCTTTTCTGTTCAATCTGCTTTCATGGCCAGTGCTGTGCGCTAGTTCATGAAAGAGCGTGCTATAATAAGCCTCGCTCGATTTGCACCTTTTTAAGCTTGGTACAACAACTGTATCTGTTGATGGCTGGTAATAGGCATTTGTACCATTCTTGCGTATAGTGGGCCTGTTAGGCATGTTGTCAACAACGATCTCGCAGTTGGCTATCTTCTCAGCGTCGCTTCTGAGTTCAGCTTCGAAGCATGGAAATTTAATCCCTTCAGTTTGGGCGATGTTAAAGACTGTGTAAGTCTTAGGCACCATGATAGTCTTTGGCTTAGTTTGTTCATCAGCCGGTTGCGGTGTAGTTGCATCAGTTTGTTGGTTCTTTAATTCTACCTCTGCCCAATAGATGATCCTTACACCCTTTTCACCTTTCTTTATAGATCCTTTAAGGTTATTGGCCTGTTTGTAGGTGATGTAGTAAGGCGTTGGATAGCCCTTCATGATTGTGTGGAAGTTCAGCAGAAACAAGTTCCAACCTCTGTAATTTACATTAGAGGTGATGTTCTTTGGCAATCCAACTTGATTCCAGGGACACTGCCAAATTACTGTACCTTCTTCCAATGCTTTGATCACTGCATCGGTTACTTCCTGGTAGGTGTCAACGAATGTGTTGTTGGTGGTGGTGAGTTGTTGTGCTGTAGTAGCCATAATCTTAAATGATTTAAAGTGATTAAATGAATTAATTATGGCAGCCATACAGCCTGTAACACGGAATAAGGTCAAGGTGGAGAGCAAAGAACTTGACGAGTCATGGAATAAATGGATCGAGCGTAGGCATAGTGGATTTATGCCGTGAAAGCTCTAAAGTTGTTTGGTACTACCTTGTGTTGTGGCAGCTTGAGTGTTGGGGAACCGTTTGCGGCTTAACTGGCTAACTTTGCCTGCCAGGATTAATTTATGCTATTAGTCACTCTGTAGCTCTAGTTCTCACCAGTTAGCGGCTCTACTTTATTAACATCTCAGCTGACTATGTGTAGAACTCCAGCTTATTACCTTACTATTATTTTGTAAATTGCAATTGGTAAATAAACTGATTATTCAATTAAGTATTACACAAAATGGCAAGATGTACTGCACCCACATACGGACACAGAACAGCGAGTGCAGCGGCAGCGTGCCCTGCATGTAGCAGCCGAGGTTATCGTTCGTATTCTTCTTACGATTACAACCCGTCACCATCTTCTTATTCAAATAACTATTCAAGTAATCGAGTTACCGGGAATGGGACAAAACGAAGCTCTAAGCCACGTTGGACGCGAGCAGGATCGTCTATCTTTTATACAGATGCTGAAATCCGCACACTTACACCAGTACGTGAAAATGTGGAAATACGCTCCAATATGCCTGATCTTCGCGATATATTCTTGTGTCATGCATGGGACGACAGACAAGGTGCCGCTAAAGAGCTTCACGATTTACTCGAATCTTTAGGGGTAAGAGTTTGGTTTAGCGAGAAAGACGTAGGTCTTGGTGTTCCTTTGCTTCGTGCGATCGATAAAGGTTTGGCTAATTCTAAAGTAGGTATTGTGCTAGTTACCCCAGCGCTATTACGCCGCCTTCCCAAAGAGGGCATTGCCGACAAAGAACTTTCTGCGCTTCTTGCGACCGAACGACTTGTTCCCGTTGTCCATCAAACTACCTATGAGGCTCTACGCGAGATCAGCCCTCTACTTGCTTCGCGATCCGGTCTAAGTACTGCTGAGGAAACGATGGAGGAAGTTGCAGGGAAATTAGCGGAATTAGTAATTGTTGAAAGTTGTTCTGAATAACTTATCTTAAGTCCAACTTTTTTTAGGCATTAACGTTTTGGTTTGAATACTACATATACCTTAATAATATAGTTCTTATTCACACACAAATTTTGTTGCTTTTAATAATAAAGCACTAAGAACTGCTGAGATGTTGCACATCTTAACGTATGCGATTTGTTTAATTGGTGCAATTAGCACTTTAGAAATTTTTTTTACCAAAAAGGAGATATATATGGCGCAAAATTGGATAGCCCTGATATGCAATAAGAATTTATTGAGCCATTAACTAAGTGTTTTAAATCAGGATCTTTAAAATACTCAGCTACCTTATCACTATCCTGCCCAAAGAAAGTGTAGTAATGATACCTTCCAGCTCTCCCAAAATATGTCTCGATACAAAAGTAGGCATCTCGCATCGTTTTATTGACTTCGGCTTTCTCAACATAGTCAATTAAGTGCTTTTCTAATTTCATACTTCCTAAGGCGGCACTATCCTTTTCTAACAAATAAGGAAATATAAATTCGACAGGATAGTCTTTATCAAACTTAGTACTAATTGTTACGGAATCAGTTGAGACACCATCCTGAGATGTTAACAATAGATGTGCGTTCCCAAATTCATATAAATATGTATTGGTGTCCATAGGATTCTCACTGACTTCGGTAAAAATCTTTCCATAGGTGGTAAAGTCAGGAACACCTAACAGCCTCTTCATTTTTTCAATTGAAGTACCTGGTAAAAGATGTTCAACAATCTTACTTTCAACAGGCCTTTTATGTATATCATGACTAATTATTAGCTTTTGCCTAGCGGCTTCTTGTTCTTTTAACTCTTGATCTTTCGCGTCTTTAAATTCCCATGCCTTTTGAAAAACAAGTATTATCAATCCGCCGATAGCTCCACTTAACACAGACAATATAAAATCCATTCAGATTACTATTTACAAATTCCACAAGTCTTACCTTCTTTAGCACAACGCTTACAGTACTTGCAGTTTTTACAAGCCTTACATGGACTAGCTCCAACGCAGGTTGCTACATTAACTTTGCGAGTCGGTGTTGATGTTTTAGGTGAATGAGCGCTGACAAGAGTGCCTGCAGCTAGAAAGATGAGAATAATTGACTTCTTCATTGTGATAAGTTGGTTTATAAAGATAAACAGCAACTTTCATATATTAAATACTCAACTCAAGAATATATAAAAAATACTACTTTATAGGGGCAAGTTAATTTCTGAATTGAATTTGGACAGTCAATAAGTTGGGGTATATACCCTGCTGTAATATATGTCCATGAACTAAGAATGGAGATTCTGATGAACGAGACCACCTGATTCCGGGGCAAGCTGACCACCAATTCCGGGGCAAACTGACCAGGGGATTCCGGGACAAACTGACCACCCTCAACGTGTAGCAAATGCTGTAGAAGCAA